>JBCDBQ010000042.1:0-21338 GCA_039183375.1 Pseudomonadota bacterium | reverse complement strand
CCAGTTTCGGAGAAGATCTCGCGTCGCTTTTTCATGAAACCCACACGACGAGGTTGTTTCGCTCATGAGTTCTCCCCATGGACCCCTGCGTGTTGGTATTGGCGGCCCCGTCGGTTCAGGCAAGACAACCTTGACGGCCGGATTGTGCCGGGCACTCGCATCAAAGACCGACATGTGCGTCATCACCAACGACATCTATACGCGTGAGGATGCTGAGTTTCTAATGCGCGCCCAGGTGCTCCCGTCGGAACGTGTGATGGGCGTGGAGACAGGTGGCTGTCCACACACAGCGATCCGCGAAGATTGCTCACTCAATCTCAACGCGATCGCGGAAATGCGCGAGCGCCTGCCTAAACTGGAACTCGTACTCATCGAGTCCGGTGGCGATAATCTCGCGGCTACGTTCTCTCCCGATCTGGCAGACCTGACCATCTACGTTATCGATGTTGCACAAGGTGAGGAGATCCCGCGCAAAGGCGGTCCTGGCATAACGAAGTCAGATCTACTCGTGATCAACAAGACCGACCTCGCGCCCTACGTGGGGGCAAATCTGGACGTCATGAAGAGCGATGCCACACGGATGCGGGCCGGCCGCCCATTCGTTTTCGCCAATCTGAAATCAGATGTTGGCGTCAGTGAAATCTCGGACTTCATCGCAGAAGCGGGTGGATTGGAACTCGGCAAGCAGGTGGCATAAGACTCCCAAAACTACGTTTATGGATTTGGTTCGGGACGTTCTGTGCGACCGAGTAGTCCCCGCGACGTCGGTTCAGCTTAGAATGCCATGCATCTGCTTCGTTCAGGATCGCCTTCCGGGGGCGCCCGCAATGCGAGGGGCAGATTTCGGTTTTCCGTTGGATCATGGTCACGCAACCACCCAGCGGCGATGCTCTTCCCAGGGCTGAGATGGTGGCAAGGTTACTCCAATCGGCGGCCACGTCTAAGCGATTTGGGACAAATCGGAGAGGGCACCATTCGGGCAGTGTTTGTGCAGGGCACCCCGTGCACTGCCAGCCGAAGTGTGGGGCGTGATGTGCGCCTTGTATTAAATTAGAGCGGTGTAGATCACGTCCCGCCATCCTGACAAACAAACCAACCCCGCGGCTTAAGGCTGGCGGGGCTGTAGTTGCTGGCGAGTGGGGTCAGTGGGATCGATCAAGCAAGGCCGAACGGGAAGTGGATCTATGTGTCCAGCGTCACTTCACAGCTTCCAATCTTGTCCAACTCGAACCGGAAATTCTCGCCGGGTAATATCGGCAGGGTCGCGACGACGCTGCCGGTGATCACGAACATGCCTTGGCGCAACGGGCGGCCGCGCTCGATCGCATGGTTGGCGACCCAGGCCAGGGCATCCATCGGACCTTCGGTCGGACCTTCGGAGCGCACCTCGCCATTGACCAGAAGCTTGCCGGCGAGCCCGTTGAGTTCCAGATCAGCCGGCACCGAGATGCGTTCGCCGGCCACTATTCCAGCGTTCCATGAGTTGTCTGCGATCAAGGTGCGCACGTCGCAGTCTTTGTAGACCGCGTTGCGGTCCTCGATCAGCTCAAAGACCGCCATCGCCTCACCAACCGCGGACCGGACATCCGCGGCCGCATAAGGTGTAGCTTGACCAGCGAGATCGGCCTTGAGGACGACCGCCAATTCGCACTCGATCACAACGTGCGTGTAGTCAGAGGCCTTGAGCACGATGGGTGATTTGTGAATGCGGTTCTGGTAGATCATGCCACCGCACGGATGGTCGATGCCCATCAGTTCCTGCATGACTTTGGTCGTTGTCGCAATCTTGAGGCCGGCAACCGGACCATAGTCCGCTTGCCAGATGTCAACAAGGGCCTCCTGTGCCGCGTAAGCGTCCGCGATGGTCGGAGGTGTGAGATCGCCTTGCAGGTTCTGAAAAGCGGCTCGCGCACGATGTGCGTCGGCAATGAAGCGTGCGGCTTGTCCCGCATTAAAGTCAGCCATGGCAATCAACTCCGGTCGTTACTTTGTTTGGAAAGGACGCATTCCGGTCCCGTCAGGCATTGGGTGGCGGAGCGGTTTCGCCATAGGCCGGGAAGGCTTCTGCGAACTTGTCGAGCCAAGCTACCATATTGGGATTGTTGGCACGCCACTTGCCGCCATGTCGGAAGTCGAGATAACCGAGCGCGGCTGCGATGGTGATGTGGCTATAGTCAGGGTTGGCGCCCCACTCGGGCGGTGCAGCCTCAAGCTGTGCTATGGCCGTGTCAATCTTAGCCTGCTGCATGTCGACCCATGCTTGAACGCGCATTTCTTCCGGTCGGTAGCGGCCCTCATAAACAAGCAACAGCGCGGCATCCAGAACACCGTCCGCCATGGCCGCTCGGGTCAACATTTGCCAACGCGCTTGCCCGTCGCCCGGAAACAGAACGGGCAAGGCAACTTGTGAGTCGAGATACTCACAAATGACGTGGCTGTCATAAATGGCGCCGTCTTTCTCGGTCAACAGGATCGGAATCTTGGCAAGCGGATTTTGCGCGCGAAATTCTTCTATCGATGCGTGATCAGGCGAGATCAGTTCAATGTGGCTATCGAGGCCTTTCAGCTTTGCCGTCATTCGAACTTTGCGGACATAGGGTGACGCGCCGGCAGCGAGTAGCTTCATGACATCTCTCCGTTGGTGTGGTTTACGGAGAAGATTGCCCTGATATGACCGCGTGATCAATGTTTGAGCGATTGTGCGTGGTGTCAGAGGAGTGGAAACCGAAGACAATCGAAGACGATCTATCCACGTCAGATCGGACCATGGCATTATGCAACATCGCCACCGCAGTGTTCGCGTCACGCTGACGAGCCAAAGTTCTTGTTGTGAGGGAAAGGCTGGGGAGCAGTAGCCTAGTTGAGACGCCGCGGTCCCAACCATCGTGATGCCCCCGCATTACACCGCGCATCTGCTCCCCACAGACCCTGTTTACCATCTTTGATGGCAGGCGCGCGAGGAGGACTAACACCGATTGTCATCATTTGTTGAAAAACCTAAGTGGCGATTGTCACAAACCACCCAGACGAGGTCCGCGAGCAGCTGCGACAACACATAATTTCTGTATCAAGTTCAGTTGCCTAGAATGGGTGATTACAGAGAAGCAATGTTCACGCACCAAGTGGAAAAATAATCAGTCGCCGCCGCTTATGTGGCCGCATGGACCCAAGCAAGATCAGCGCAAAAATCATCACTGTAAAACACTTTTGCTAAATATTCTCAGATCACTGTTGTGATCGGCTTTAGCCTCAGCTGACTTCGGCTTTGAGTTGCGCGTCTTCGTAGTCCTGCATGGCAGCCAACCAGGTCGCTTCGGCTTCCTCAAGCTGCTTGGCGCATTGTCCGCGCAACCGCAAAAGCTCTTGCGCTTTATCCGGATCGCGCGTGTAGAGATCCGCATCGGCCAGCGACTGGTCCAGCTGTTCGAGTTTGCTCGAGATTGCCTCGACTTCTTGCTCGGCCTTCGTTGCAAGTCTCTTGAGGGGGGCTAAGGCAGCGCGTCGCTCGGCAGCAATGCGACGTTGATCACTGCGGCCAAGCTTGGCTTCAGCTTCTGCAGTCGACTCTTTCGATGACTGTTTCTTGGCTTGCGAAACGCGATCGAGGAGGTAACGGCGGTAGTCATCCATGTCACCGTCAAACGACGCAACGGTTCCATCACGCACGATCCACAAGCGGTCCGCACAAGCCTCGATAAGATGGCGGTCATGGCTGATCAGGATAACCGCACCGTCGTAATCATTAAGCGCCTGAATAAGGGCCTGGCGGCTGTCAACATCCAGATGGTTTGTAGGCTCATCCAGGATCATCACATGGGGACCATGGAAAGCCGCAAGCATGAGCAGCAGACGCGCTTTTTCTCCGCCGGACAAGGTCCCGCATTTGTTGTCCGCTTTCGCGACTCCAAAGCCAAAAGCACCGAGCCGAGCGCGACGCTGCGCATCGCTCGCGTCCGGCATTAGCTCGGTAATGTAGTACATCGGCGTTTGCGCAGGAGAAAGTTCATCCAATTGGTGCTGCGCGAAGTATCCGAACGTGACATGCCGGTGCCTGTTATAACGGCCCTGCATTGGCGAAAGACGACCGGACAAGAGTTTTGCAAATGTCGATTTGCCATTGCCATTCTGGCCAAGCAGCGCAATCCGATCGTCATTGTCAATTCTGAGGTCCAGGTCCTGCAGAACAGTTTGGCCGGGCTCATAGCCGACAGCTCCGCCCTCAAGCTGCACCAAAGGGCTTGCAAGCGACTTTGCCGGTGCAGGAAAGGAGAAAGGTACGACGGCATCGTCCATCTGCGCAGCGATCGGCTTCATGCGCGCCAGGGTTTTCAAGCGGCTTTGTGCCTGTGTGGCCTTGGTCGCCTTGGCGCGAAAACGATCGACAAAGCTTTCGATCCGCTTGCGCTCTGCATCCTGCTTCTTCTTGAGCTTGAGTTGCTGTTCCTGGCGCTCTCGATAGGCATTTTCAAAGTCGTCATAGCCACCGGTGAAGAGGGTGAGGCGGCCTTGGTTGAGATGCAGGATTGAGCGTACTGCCGTGTTGAGCAGATTGCGATCGTGGCTGACGATGATCACAGTATGCGGATACGTGCGAAGATAGGTCTCCAGCCACAGCGAGCCTTCCAGATCGAGATAGTTGGTCGGTTCGTCGAGAAGCAGGATTTCGGGCTCTAGGAACAGAACGGAGGCAAGCGCGACGCGCATCCGCCAGCCGCCGGAGAACTCCGAACAGGAGCGCTGTTGTGCTGCCTCATCGAACCCTAGTCCGGCGAGAATGGCGGCGGCCCGCGCCGGTGCAGTGTGTGCCCCGATGTCAGTAAGGCGGATCTGGATCTCGGCAATGCGATTGGGGTTGCTCGCAGTTTCAGCTTCTGCAAGCAAGGCAGCCCGCTCCTGGTGTGCAGCCAACACCCAGTCGATCAACGAGGTGCTGTCGCCCGGAGCCTCTTGCGCAACATGACCAATCTTTGCCGAGTTTGGTACCGATATGGAACCGGATTCAGCCGCATACTCGCCAATGATGAGTTTCAGGAGAGTTGTCTTGCCTGTCCCGTTACGCCCGACCAATCCTACCTTGTGGCCTGTCGGAATCGCGACAGTCGCCTCATCAAGGATGAGGCGGCCTTCGATCCGGTAGGTCAGCTCGTTGATGTGCAGCATCACGCCAAATCCAGGTCTTCAATAGCGGCGGAAGTCAATGCGCAGAAGACAATGCGCAGAAATCAGGGCGCAGACGTCAGGGCGCAGAATTCAGTGCAGGAGCCCTTCATGCATCATCAAGCGTCTGTCGCCAAGCCCCGTAGGCCTGCACCGATGTTAGAATGACGTACGGGCTGCAGCAGCACCTTGATGCAGGAAGTCTATCGCATGCTGCTGAACCTAGCCTCTGACGACTGGCTGCAGTGAAGTCGCCAGCAACCGCATTTGTTTGTCACTGGGCGGCATCTCAAGTTGAGTTTGGAACCACTGCGTCACCAAAGTACAAACCTTGGAAGCTGGCGCAGTCGAGAGTTCAGTCGGGTCAGAGAACATCTTGAGGTCGGATTCCGTCCAGCCCCGTTTGACCAATAGGTTTGCGAGGAACGTAAAGTCCTCGTTGACCGGCTCTTTGTAGGTTTTCTTTGTCGAAGTTCCGTTCTGTGCTGCGGCAATGGTCGCTTCAGTCTGAGTACCGAGTTGGCCAACATAATCAGGGTTGCCGAATAACGGCAGAACAGTTGGGCTCAATTCGCCCTTTGAAATGTAGCCATAACAGGCCTGGACGTCTTGAGTGACAAGGAATTGCAGGTTCGCGACAAAGGTCTTGGCCAGCGTCCGCAGATGATCAGGAGATGCCGCAAGGATCTTATCAGCATTTGATCTGCGCCACTCCACGAGTGACTTGACCACGCCTGCCAGCACTTCGTCACTTGACTTGCCGTTGGCCTGGAGTTTGCCCGCGTTGCTCTCTTGCGCCTTCGCCCAGGCCGGATAAAGAGAATTGAACGACTGCCAGAACTGGGTCTTGAAGATCGGCAGTTCGGAGTAGCTAGCAACGGCTGTCGGTGCTGCCGCTGCCGGAGGCTGCTGAGCAGCAGAAGTCGAAGCCGTTTTCACGTTGCTTGGTTGCCGCGCGCTATCAGCTGCGACACGAGCAGGAGTTTCAGGCGCCGAAACGACTTCTGGCTGCCCTGTTGCCTCCTTGGTGAGCTCATTGAAGACTTCCATCAAGGCAGCCTGATTGGTGTAGGCGAACCAACCACCGGCACCGATCATTGCCAACAGGACCAGCGATACCACGGCTGCCACGATGGGACGGCGGCGTGGTTGCTGATCGAAATCATCGTCGTCGTAAAAGTCATCCTCATCATCGAGGCTGGCGCGCTGTTGCTGTTGCTGTTGCGCAGGGTTCTGCTGGAAGCCCGGATGATGCTGTTGACCGCCTCCCGGATAAACGTCGGCAGCGGGGTTGCCGTACATGTTGGGATTGGCAGCCCCGTAGGGACCTTGCGGGTTCGGACCGCGCTGTGGGTTTGGCTGGCCTGGACCTGCATTCGGACCAGGCCCCGGATGACGTGTTGTCCCCGCCGCTGGGGCTTGTCGTACATTCGGTTGCTGCATCGTATTGGGATGCTGGCCTGCGGTGGGACCATACGACTGTCGCCTTGCATCGCGACTTTGGTGGGGTGAGCCACCCGGTTGAGCAGGCTGGCCAGTGCCGCCAAGCCGCGGATCAGGTTGTTGAAACTGGGGCTGACCTGGGCCTGGCGCATTGCCGGGAGCCGGCTGAGCCCGATCAGCCGGCCCTGCCCGGTCTGACGGTCTCTGGCGGCCCGCCGCCGGGTTGGCACCTTGCGCGCCAGTTTGCGGTGGTTGGGTCGAAGGCTCGTTTCTGCCAGGACCGGCCGGCTTGTTGCTGTCAGCTGCGATTGGCGAGGGCGCACTGTCGCGACCTCCGGTATCGCGCTGCGTCGGACTATCGTGCCGTGTTGCGTCAGCGACAGGCTGCTCAGGACCAGATTGAGGACTAGACTGTGAGAGTTGTGGATCGGCGTGCGACGCTAGCTGGTCGGAAGAAGCCGGTTCTGCCGGTGCAATGGTCTCGATACCTGCGGCAGTTGATGTCGCTGCGGTCTCGTCAACATTTGGTGGTGGAGGCGGTGGCGCGGCAGAAGCTGGTTCTGTTTCTGGGAAAACTTCGCTGGCGGTTCTCCATTCAGGGAAACCCGCGCGCCACACCAGATCCGTCGGATGCAAATGACCCAGTTCAATGAATTTCCTAAGTTCCGGTTCGCTCAACGGTCCATGCTGTTGACCGTCTCGCGCCAGATACCATTCAATTTTTGTGTTCGATCCGGACATCTCAGAATCTGCCAAGGACGTTTCACCTAATGTTGGGGTCACAGACCGTGACGAATTCTCATAACTTTAAAATACGCCACGATAGATCTAACCCCGGCCTTCCACACTGGTGTGTCGGCAAATAAGCAGTGATTTGCCGGACAAGCAACATTATGACTGGATATCTCAGACTTTTCTTTGACGTGGCCCACTGATCATTCCCTGCTCGGCGGCGATTGGCCCCAGACAGAGGTTCGGACCGCGAGTTGATGGCATGACTTGCCGCAGCTATAAGCGCCCCAAACACTTGACTCCAACTTCAACGACGGGATCGTCACAATGGCCATTGAGCGCACTTTCTCTATCATCAAACCTGACGCCACTGCTCGCAACCTCACCGGCAAGATCAATGCAATGATCGAGGATGCCGGACTTCGAATTGTCGCTCAGAAGCGGGTACGCTGGACAAGCGCTCAGGCAGAAAAGTTCTACGAAGAGCACAAGGAACGTCCTTTCTACGGTGAACTGGTCGATTTCATGACATCCGGCCCGATTGTTTGCCAGGTTTTGGAGGGCGAGGGCGCTATTTTGAAGTATCGCGAAGTTATGGGCGATACGAACCCGGCCGACGCGCCAGAAGGCACAATTCGCAAGACTTTTGCGAATTCGATCGGCGAGAACTCGGTTCACGGATCGGACAAGCCGGAAAGCGCCGCCCGCGAAATTGCTTTGAATTTCGATGCATCCGAAATCGTGGGCTAACAATACTCGAAACTGTTTGAGGCAATCATGGCGCGTCAGCTGATCAGTTCTGGTTCGAAGTTCGAGGAAATGGTCGGCTACTCCCGGGCCGTCGTTGATGGAGATTGGGTGTTTGTGGCCGGCACGACCGGCTTTGACTACACGACTATGACGATATCTGACGATGTCGTAGAGCAGTGCAGACAAACACTTAAGAATATCGAGGCAGCCCTCAAGGAAGCCGGTTCTAGCTTCGATGACGTTGTTCGGGTGCACTACATACTGCAAAGCCGTGACGAATGGCCAAAGTGTTGGCCGCTTGTCAGTGAGGCGTTCAGCAAAGCCCGTCCAGCAGCCACAATGTTCGTGGCCGAACTTCAGGGGCCGGAAATGAAGATCGAGATTGAGGTCACGGCCCGCAAGCAAAGCGCCTGACCGATCTGCAGATCTCATCGGCGTCTCTAATAGTGATAGCGGGCATGAGGTGATGTCATGATTTCGCCTGGCCATGTACAACTCATGGCGAAGTACAATGAGTGGCAGAACAGTTCGCTTTATGGTGCTGCCACGTCCTTGTCCGATGAGGAGCGCAAGCTCAATCGCGGCGCTTTCTTTGGTTCAATCCATGGAACACTCAATCATCTGTTGTGGGGTGATCAGACCTGGATGAGCCGCTTGGACGGGACACCGCCACCGGGCGTCCAGGGTGGTCAAGCTTCGGTAGACTATTACGAGAATTGGGACGACCTCCTCAAAGAACGAAGGTCGTTCGACGCCATCATTCTTGAGTGGGCTGAGCGTGTTTCTCAATCTTGGCTCAAGGACGACCTGACGTGGTACTCCGGTGCTGCCGGTCGGGAACTCTCAAAGCCGAAATGGCTGCTTGTGACGCATTTCTTCAATCATCAAACCCATCATCGCGGACAGGTTCACGCAATGCTGACCCAGGCCGGTGCGAAGCCGGAAGATACCGACATCATTGTAATGCCCGAGTGAGGCCCGCACTTTATTGCAGCGTCGAAGTCAGATAGCCTCCTGGTCGAACATTCTCCCGAAAGGAACGAGCCATGGATGGCACGCCTTCAATCGGCTATTCGGCCTGCCCACACGATTGCCCTTCGACCTGTGCGTTGGAGGTTGAGCTCCTGCCAGATGGCAAGATCGGCCGCGTTCATGGAGCAGCGGACAATTCTTATACGGATGGTGTGATCTGTGCCAAGGTCGCGCGTTATGCCGAGAGGATACATCACGCCGATCGCCTGACACATCCCTTGCGTCGCTTGCCGTCAGGCAAGTTTGAACGCATTTCGTGGGATGATGCACTTGATTTGACGGCTGAAGGCTTCCTGGCTGCTGAGAAGAAGCATGGTCCAGAGGCGGTCTGGCCGTTCTACTTCGCAGGGACCATGGGATTGGTCATGCGCGATGGCATAAACCGTCTGCGCCATGCCAAGAAGTATTCCAACATGTATCCGTCGATTTGCACGACCCTGGCATGGACCGGCTTCACAGCTGGTACGGGTCGACTGGCGGGACCTGATCCGCGGGAAATGGCCAAGGCTGACTGCGTCGTGATCTGGGGCACCAACCCAGTGAACACCCAGGTCAATGTCATGACCCATGCGATCAAGGCTCGCAAAGAACGCGGTGCCAAGATCATAGCCATCGACATCTACCAGAACGGAACCATGAAGCAGGCGGATATGGCCCTTTGCCTGCGGCCAGGCACCGACGGCGCGCTTGCTTGCGCAGTCATGCACGTCCTATTCCGGGATGGGTATGCAGATTGGGATTATCTTGAGAAGTTTAGCGACTGTCCTCGTGAGTTTGAAGCCCATTTGCAGAGCCGCACGCCGGCATGGGCCAGTGAGATTACTGGCCTGACCATCGAAGAAATTGAAGCCTTCGCCAAACTCGTTGGTGAAACGCCTCGCACTTATTTTCGGCTCGGCTATGGATTTACACGCCAACGCAATGGCGCTCACAATATGCATGCAGCATCGTGCATCCCGACTGTCACAGGCGGCTGGCGTCATGAAGGCGGCGGCGCTTTTCACAACAATGGCGACATCTACCACTGGGACAAGACTCTGATTGAAGGCAATGACGTGCGGGATCCTTCAGTTAGAACTCTCGATATGTCGCGAATTGGCCCGATCCTCTGCAACGACCCGTACGATCTAGGTGATGGTCCACCTGTCACGGCGCTGTTCGTTCAAAACCAGAATCCAGTTGAAGTCGCGCCCGATCAGACGCTCGTCAAGAAGGGCTTCGCTCGCGACGATTTATTCGTTTGCGTCCACGAACAGGTCATGACTTCGACCGCACGCATGGCGGACGTGGTGTTGCCGGCAACCATGTTCCTTGAGCATGACGACGTCTATCAGGGCGGCGGACACCAGTACATCATCCTGGGACCAAAGATGGTTGAGCCTCCGGGAGAATGTCGCTCCAATCACGATGTCGTCTGCGAACTCGCCAAGCGTGTCGGAGCGGAACATCCTGGTTTCAACATGAGCGCCAGCGAACTCATCGACGAAACCCTCAAGGCCTCAGGTTGGGGCACGCTCGATGATCTCGAAAAGAACAAGTGGATTGATTGCCAGCCTGACTTTGAGACGTCTCATTACAGCAACGGTTTTGCCTATGCAGATGGCAAGTTCAGATTCAAACCTGATTGGTCGAATGTCCCGGTCGGGCGTAAGCATGATTGGGGGATCTCAGATACAGTTCCCGCGTTGCCGGATCATTGGGATGTGATCGAGAATGCAGATGACGCGCATCCGTTTCGTCTCGCGACTTCGCCGGCCCGTCACTACTTGAATTCATCATTCAACGAGACGATTGGCAGCCGGAAACGCCATGGCCAGCCAAAGGTGCTCATCCATCCAGAAGATCTGAACCAGCTCAACATCAATTCGGGTGACATGGTTCGGCTTGGCAATAGGCGTGGTGAGATCAAGATTGAAGCCACAGCCTTTAATGGGCTGCAGCGCGGCGTGGTCATTACTGAGAGTATCCCGCCCAATCAGCATTTCGCAGACGAGAAGGGCATCAATACCCTGACCAGCGCCGAGCAGGTCGCGCCCTACGGCGGTGCCGCGTTTCACGACAACCACGTTTGGATAGCCAAAGCATGAGCCAGCCACGTCTCACTATTGAACGCATCGAGCACGCAAGCTCCGTAATCGATCCGGTCTTCCTCAATTCCCCGCAGATGGCCTTCACGCCGCTCAGTGACGCTGTTGGAAGTGATCTCGTGCTCAAGATTGAGACACTCAATCCAATCCGTTGCTTCAAGGGACGCGGTGCTGATCTAACGCTTGCAGATGCGGCTGCCGCCGGATTTGCCGGTGAGATTATTTGTGCAAGCGCGGGTAACTTCGGGCAGGCAATTGCCTATTCGGGTGCAAAGCGAGGTCTTCCCACGGTAGTCTACGTCGCTGAGACTGCCAGTCCGTTCAAGATCGAGCGCATGCGCCAGCTCGGTGCCGAAGTTCGTCTTCACGGCGCTGATTTCGATACGGCCAAGCAAGAGGCCAAGCGCGTCGCTACTGAAAGCGGTGCTCGGATGATCGAAGACAGCAAGGACGTTGAAACGGCTGAAGGTGCTGGCACGATTGGTCTTGAGCTTGTCGATGGACAGGCACAGCCATTCGACGCCGTCGTCGTGCCGCTCGGCAACGGTGCCATGATCAATGGTATTGCAACAGCGATCAAGGCACGCTCGCCATCAACGGAAGTCATTGCCGTGCAGGCTGAGGGCGCGCCGGCGATGATCCAGTCACTCAAGTCGAATAGCTTCGTTGAGACGGACACGATCGACACGATCGCCGACGGTATTGCTGTCCGCGTACCGGTTCAGGAAGCGCTCGACGATATGCAGGGGTTGGTTGACGATGGCCTGCTCGTGACCGACGCTGAGATCATCGCAGCCATGCGGTTGATCCACAGCCACGCGGGCCTTGTTGCCGAGCCGAGTGGAGCGATTGGCGTTGCCGCCGTGGCTCGTTATCGCGAGCGCTTCGCAGGTAAGAGACTGGCCACGGTTATCTGCGGTAGCAATCTTACCGACAAGCAGATGCAGCTGTGGCTGAATCATAGTTAACGATGACCTCAGGCAACTCTTTGCCGAGGGAATATTCAAAAATCTGTCGCACTTCTCCATTTTGCCTCTTGCGCACCTGCATCACGTTTGTGATAGGGTCGTCCGGTCTTACCCCACTCCGAATTTGGTCCGGGTGGAATATTAAGGGAGTCGTAGAATGAAGAAGTTTCTGCTTGCTGCTACGGTAGCTGCTGTTGGTGCAGCTGGTCCGGCAGTTGCGCAACAGAAGTTCATTTCAATTGGTACAGGTGGCGTCACCGGTGTCTACTATCCAACAGGCGGCGCCATTTGCCGCCTCGTCAACCGAGAGCGCAAGAAGCACGGCATTCGCTGTTCGGCGGAATCGACCGGCGGCTCGATCTACAACATCAACACCATTCGCAATGGCGAACTGGAATTCGGTGTAGCCCAGTCTGACTGGCAGTATCATGCCTACAACGGTACATCGAAGTTCAAGGATAAGGGCGCATTCAAGAAACTGCGCGCTGTATTCTCGGTCCACGCTGAGCCGGTTACAATCATTGCCCGCCAGGATTCTGGCATCGGCAACATCACTGACTTCAAAGGCAAGCGCGTTAACATCGGGAACCCGGGTTCCGGTACGCTCGGCACTTATGAGGTCATCGAAAAGGCGATGGGCTGGAAGCGCGGCGACCTGAAGCTTGCTGCACAGATGAAGTCTTCTGAAACTGCTAAGGCAGTTTGCGATGGCAAGATCGATGCCTATTTCTGGCTGGTCGGACACCCATCTGCTCTGACCCAAGAATCAATCGCAAGCTGTGCGACCAAGCTGGTCAACGCACAGGCTCCGGCGATCGACAAGCTGGTCGCTGACAATCCATACTACCGCGTCGCAACCATCCCGGCCGGCATGTATAACAACAAAGAAGACATCAAGACCTTCGGTGTTGGCGCGACTTTCGTGACGTCATCAGATGTACCTGAAAAGGTTGTCTACACGGTTGTCAAAGGCGTCTTCGAAAACTTCGATAACTTCAAGAAACTGCACCCGGCGTTCAAGCACCTGAAGGCCGAGGAAATGATCAAAGACAGTCTTTCTGCTCCGCTTCATGCTGGCGCAGCCAAGTACTACAAAGAAAAAGGTTGGATGAAGTAATCATCCCAACCGCAGGTCGGAGGATGGTCCCTGGACCATCCTCCTCACCAATTCTCTGCAGCACTTCCAGTTGCTGGCTTCTATTTTTTGAAAATTCGATTCGGGGGGACCATGACCGATAATGCAGCTGCGAGCACGACAACTGCGGACGAAATGGTCGCTCAGGTCGAGACCGGCTCTCGCAACCCGGTTGGCTGGCAGGCGAATATGTTTCTCGCCATTGCCTTTTCTTGGTCACTCTACCAGCTCTTCATCGCGACGGCATTGCCCTACACGCTGGCCGAGATAACCGGTCAGACGTTCTTTCTTGATTTACTGAACCACGCCCGGCGGATTCACCTGGTCTTTGCCATGGTACTCGCGGCGATGGCCTATCCGCTCTTGCGCTCCAGTCCCCGCAACACGATTCCGATTTACGATTGGGTTATAGCGGCGCTGGGACTAGTCGTCTGTCTCTACGCGGTGGTCAACTTCGAAGACATCGCCAACCGTGCAGGCTCATTCAACAACGTTGACATCACCATCGGCACGCTCGGCATGGTCGTGTTGGCCATTGCCGTCTACCGGTCACTGGGGCTTCCGCTCCTGATCGTTGCGTCGGTCTTTGTCGCATACGTTTTCTTCGGCTCCGGTGAGTGGGTGCCCGAGACGATCCGCTGGAAGGGTGCTTCCATCGGCAAATCACTGTGGCACTATTGGATCCAAGACGAAGGCGTCTTCGGCGTACCACTCGACATCTCGGCGACGATGATTTTTCTGTTCGTTCTATTCGGATCGATCCTTGAACGCGCCGGTGCTGGCAACTATTTCATCAAGCTCGCCTTCTCGCTACTCGGCCACCTGCGCGGCGGACCTGCCAAGGCCGCTGTTGTTGCATCGGCTTTGAGCGGCGTTTATTCCGGCTCATCGATCGCCAATACCGTAACGACCGGGACATTCACGATCCCGCTGATGAAGAAGACGGGGCTGTCGCCGGAAAAAGCCGGTGCTGTCGAAGTCGCCTCGTCGACCAACGGCCAGCTCACACCACCGGTGATGGGCGCAGCTGCATTCTTGATGGCGGAGTTTACTGGCACGCCGTACACCGAGATCCTGAAGCACGCGTTGGTACCGGCTCTGGTATCGTACATCGCACTCGTCTACATCGTTCACCTGGAAGCTCTCAAGCTAGGCCTCAAGGGTCTGGAAAAGCCGACACCGACCTTGAGCATCGGCATCCGATTGCTGCGGGTTTTCACCGGCATCCTGCTGACCATCGCGCTGTTTGCTGCGGTCTACTACTTCCTGGACTGGGTCGCCTATATCTTCCCCGGCCTGACCCTGACGACAGTGATCGCTGTCTGTGCGATCGCCTACATCGTATTGTTGATCTTAGCGTCACGTCACCCGGACCTTGAGATGGATGATCCGGAGGCACCGCTGACAAAGCTGCCGAATGCCGCCGACGTTGCGATAACAGGTCTCTATTTCGTCCTGCCGATTATCATTCTGATCTGGTGCATTCTGCCGACCCCGGAGAAGCTGTCGCCGGCACTCGCTGCATCCTGGGCGTGTTTCGCGATGATTTTCGTTACGCTGACCCAACACCCTTTAAAGGCCATGTTCCGCGGTCAGGGCAGTGAGTTTGGAGCGGCGCTCAGCCGTGGTGCGCATGACTGCTTCGAGGGCATGATTGCCGGTGCACGCAGCATGATCTCGATTGCCATCGCGACGGCTGCAGCAGGTGTCATAGTCGGCTCGTTGTCGCTCTCTGGTGCGCATCAGGTCATACTCGAATTTGTCGAAGCGATTTCCGGCGGCAACCTGATGCTACTGCTCATCCTGGTTGCGGTCATGAGCCTGATCTTGGGCATGGGGCTGCCGACGACGGCGAACTACATCGTTGTGTCATCTTTGATGGCGCCTGTTATCGTGACCCTCGGAGCCAAGAGTGGCCTTATCATCCCGATCGTCGCGGCCCACCTCTTCGTGTTCTACTTCGGGATTTTGGCGGATGATACGCCGCCCGTTGGCCTGGCCGCTTTTGCGGCCGCTGCCATATCCCGTGGCGACCCCATCAAGACCGGGGTCCAAGGCTTCATGTATGACATCCGGACAGCATTGCTGCCGTTCCTGTTCGTCTTCAACACGGAACTGCTGCTGATTGATGTCACGTTTGGCAAAGCCGTGTTTGTGTTCCTCGTCGCGACATTAGCCATGATGTTATTTGCGGCGGCGACGCAGGGCTACTTCTTTGCCAAGAGCTATATCTGGGAATCGGCCATTCTTTTGCTGATCGCCTTTACGCTCTTCCGCCCTGGTTTCTGGTTGGATCAGGTAACACCGAAGTACGATGAGCGTGCCGGTATCAAGGTTGTTGAGCTGGCGGAGAAATTGCCTGCCGACAGCGAATTGCGCTTGCAGGTGTCTGGCCCGAACATCAACAACGCTGAGAAAATCGATACGTCGACGCTCATCATACCGTTGGGACCGTCTGGTAAAGGCGCGGATCGCCTGAGTAAGTCCGGCATTGCGGTTCTACTGGAAGATGGAGTTGCCAAACTTGAAGAGCCATTACCGGCGTCCAAGTTCGAGAAGCAGATGAGCTCGTATGACTTCTACGGCGACAAGCCTGTGGTTGTGACAAACGTGCAGATACCGAACGAGCGGATGCCGAAGGAGATCTTCTACATCCCTGCGCTTTTCCTGCTCGTTCTGGTCATCTTGATGCAGCGCCGCAGACAGACGCAACCAGCATTTTGATGACGCTCTGAAACATCACCTGCCGGGAGGCAATCATGTTTAAGACGATCCTCGTTCCGATTGATGTGGACCAGGAGAGCTCGTGGGCGCGGGCTCTGCCGGTGGCCGAGCAACTTGCCAAGGATTACGGCGCGGCACTGCATGCCATCGTAGTGGTTCCAACGATGGGCATGTCAGTTGTGGGAAGCTTCTTTCCACCGGACTTTGAGGAAAAGGCATTGGCTGCTGCGCGCGCAAAGCTCGACGAGGTGATGGCGAAAGCCGCTGGCAACGCAAGCGTGATCAAAACGCATGTCGCCCATGGCACGATCTATGAAGAAGTGCTTAGTGCCGCCGACAAGCTCAATTGCGATCTCATTGTCATGACATCGCATCGACCAGAGTTAAAAGACTACCTGCTAGGCCCAAACGCGGCGCGCGTGATGCGCCACGCCAAGCAGTCTGTCTTCATTGTGCGTGATTGAAATCCGGCGGCCGCAATGCACCGCGCGTGAGTTTACTCAGCCGCTTCCGCTTCCGCATGCCCGCCTTCGAGCTGCAGAATATCGTTGAAGCGGTTGAATGCGCCGCACAGGGCCGTCCGCCATGTGATCTCAACAATTTGCGCATCGGTAAAGTGCTCGCGTAGACGTCCAAAGATTTCGTCACGGGTCCGGTTCCACTTTGTTGTCACCGCGATGGCATATTCGACCACCAACTTATCCACGTCATCCAGTTCTGGGTGATCCTGATAGTCAAGCAGAGTGCTGGCACCGGCCTCACTAATGCCCTGCACTGCGAGTTTCGGTGCGTGATGTGAAACGCAGTAGGGACACTCGTTGAGCAGGGACACTGTCACGATAGCCAGCTCGATATATCGCTTTGAGGTATGCGCTTCCTCCGAGAGCTCAACCAGCATGCCCCAACCCTTCTCAAAGATTGGCATGCGGTAGGCCATGACGCCCGCCTGGTCAGCGAAGTCACCATAGCCGAGCATCTTGTCCCACAGGGGCTGCAAGTGATCTGGGATATCGGTGCGGGTCTTGGGTTCAATCCGAGGCATAACAAAGGTCCTTGTGGGAATGAGCTTAGGTGTTCAGGTCGGCCAAGCATTGCCGCAGATGCTTGAGTGATTTGCGTGTGTTTTCCAGCTGATCGGATTTGGCATGAGTTTCGATTGAGAAAGTCAACTGCCTGTCGCCGGCCAGCTCCAGCAGCGATCGAATGTATCCGGCAACATCGACGTCACCTTCGCCAAGTGTAACGAAACCCTCCGATGCCTTGGAATAGTCTTTGAAGTGGATGTGCTCCGCACGAGTCATGACAGTTTTCAATGTCTCTGCAGTCGGGGTTTCGCCAACCCAGGCACTGTTCGCAACATCTGGAAGCGGCCGCAGCCGGTCGCTATCAAACGCAGACATCAGAGCCGGGAACTGATCCATGCGCGCGATATTGCAGACAAACTCATTTTCGACCAGCAGGACCTTGTCATGCTTTTCTGCCAGTTTGAGCAGGGTTTCATAACCTGGCCGCAGGTCGTCGAGGCTGAAATCATCGTAGGTCAGAAACGAGAATATCCGGAGGTTTCGTGTGTCAAAAGCATCAGCTACACGGATCGCATCCTCGAACAATTGTTCATCGCTGCGCCCTGCCCGGTCGAAGCCAAACTGATCACCGTGTGTATCAACAGATTTCCCAGGAGGCGGCCATTTGAAGAGAGGGGTGGCAATGCCGGCTGTCTCCAGCCCCGCAGCCCTAACGCGGCTAGCTGCGCTATCAAGTTGAGCCGGTGAAAGTGACAAGGGGTTGATGCCATCCACCTGTCGAATTTCAACGGCATCAAGTTTTTCCTGCGCGGCGAATTCCAAGCACGTATCGAGACGCGGCCCGGTTTCGTCGCTGATGACGCAAAGTTTTGGATAAATGTGGGTCATGGCGCGACGTTATTCTGATTGCCGTGCCCGGGCAAGCCGAAGCGCAAAAGTTGCGCGGCCTGAGAGCGACAACAGCCGCCGCTCTCACTGGATGCCACCAATATGCCCGTTCAGACGCTTACTCCGCGGCCTCTGGTTTTACCGGTTCGTCCATGTCGCCATAGAATTCCTTCGGAGGCGGGGTATAGCGATTGTCGCTGCGCACATGTTCTTCGCTATCGCCGTTGAACAGTGTCCCAACAACGCCCCGGCTCAAATCGCTGGTGCCGAACAGAGCGTCGCAAATGGGAAACGTGAGATTGAAATTGCGGGTCTGCATCTGGCCAAGGTCATGATGGACCCGGTGCATGCGCCGGATTGTGTTGACTAGAGGCACGCGGCGCAACCAGGGATACTCATGATCCTCAAGATGAGAGAGAGTGTGCAGGCCTTCGTACATCAAATAGTAGACCGCCATCATACCCACGGCGATGTAGCCGACGTTGCTGCTCCAGACCGCAGCGAGCAGCAAAGCCGGCGGCACGGCTGCAAGAATGAAGGCAACGGGCGCAAAGGGTGGGAACAAAAGCGCGCGCCAATCCTTTTGGTCGCCATAGGAGAGGTCATGGTCCGTAAAGAACTGATGGTGCACAGCGCAATGGCGCTTGTAGATTGCTTCCAGGCCTTTAACCGGCCGATGAAGAATGTAGCGGTGAGCAGCCCACTCGATGTAATTTCCGAAAAGGAGCATCGGCAGGATGACGAGCCACTCCAACGAAGTTGCACCTTCGATATGCGCCCAGCAATACCAAATCGTGCCTAAAGTCACGGTTAGCATAAATGCGAGATGATATTCTCCGCGGTACCAAGCGGGTGTATCTTCGATGAATTGCTTGCGGAACTGCTTCTGCCGTTCGCGCTCACGTTCGGCGCGGGCAGGGTCCTTGTTCAGTACGGTTGCCATCTGGACCTCACTTTCGAATAGGGGTTCTGTTGGCATTTGGTCGGGGAGTAACTGAATGTGTCCCAAGCGGCAGGCTAGCGCCGCCGACTATGTCAGGCAATCTGCGCATAAGCATGGATGCGCGTTTAATCCCCGATCGCAGCAATTCGGGAGATGATATCCGCTACGTGTTGATAAGGGGGCGGCTCATCGAACAAAGCCGTCGATAAAAGGGGGTGCTGGACACCCTCGTCCTGAGGTGTTTGACTTTTGTTGGAGCAAGCCCTCACACAGTAATGCCTGCCAGGAGCGATCGATGAGCGCCGCACACGCCACAACATTCAGCACGCCGCAGCTTGATGTCGCCTCACAAAACAAGTTGATGCTTGGTCTGTTCTTGCCGCTACAGTCAGGTGCCTGGAGCCCGTCGTTGGCCCCCCGCGAGACATCGTGGACGTTTGATTATAATGCGCAGTGTGCCCTTCAGGCGGAAGCTCTTGGTTTTGATCTCGTCTTCGGATTAGCGCAGTGGATGGGCAAAGGTGGTTACGGCGGAGAGATGGCGTTCCGCGAGCAATCAACCGATGCAATGATGGTCTGTGCCGGTCTCGCGGGTTTGACCAAGCGCCTGATTCTGATCTCAACGGTGCATGTGCTTTATGGTTGGCATCCCCTGCATATTGCCAAGCTTGGCGCCTCGATCGACAGTATGAGCCATGGCCGGTGGGGTTTGAATGTCGTGACCGGCTACAAGCAGAGCGAGTTCGAAATGTTCGGGATGGCGCCGATCGAACATGATTTGCGCTATGACATGGCAGATGAATTTACGACACTGATGAAGCGCCTTTGGATTGAAAACGCGGGTGTCACAGTCGATGGAAAGTTTTGGCAAACCAAAGACGCGTTTGTTGCGCCGAAGCCCGTCAATGGGCGCCCACTCCTGGTCAATGCTGCTTCATCTCCAGCTGGACTGGATTATGCAACCAATCATTCGGACCTAATCTTCATTACAAGCCCAGCCGGGGCTGATCTTGACAAGGCATGCGAAAGCCTGCCGGCCCACAACAAAAAGATCAAAGATCTTGCCCGGTCCAAGGGTCGAGAAATCAAGACGATCATTAATCCGCACATCATCTGTCGTGAGACCGAGGCTGAGGCTTGGGCGCAGCATCAGGCCATTCTCGATCACCAGGATCCAGTTGCAGCGGACAACTTCTATGCAACCTTCGCCGGTGGCGATCAATCTTCTTGGCGTGGCAACACGCGAGAGCATTGGGTGATCGGCGGTAACGTGCACATCGTGGGTTCGCCGGAGCAGGTGGTCGAGGCATTGCAACGGTTATCGGATGCCGGCTGTGACGGCGTCCAGGTCAACTTCTACGATTTCCTGCCTGACCTCGATTTCTTCGGTAGGCGCGTTCTACCGTTGATGATCGAGGCGGGCCTGCGAAAACCCGGTGGCGATCTCTGAAACGGTGTCACCCGGTTCAGCGCGGGCCAAGCTTCACGCCGACCATCTCCTCGTAGAGTTTGATGATCGAAGCACCATCTTCCTTTGAGAGGCCTTTGGCGCGCGCCATTTGATAGACTTGCTGCGAGACGTTCGCCAACAACAATGGCACGCCGAGCTCCTTGGCAAAGGCGGTTTCTAGTTCCTGATCTTTGTAGGAGATATCGACAGTACCGCCGGGAGCGAAATCACCTGAGAGGAAGCGTGGTACGCGATGGTCCAACGCAAAACTTGCACCGGTGCTGACCCGGATGACGTCATACATGGTTTGCGGGGCCAGACCCGCCTTTGCTCCAAGGGCAAACGCTTCGGCGACAGCGACAGTATTGACCTGGATCAGCATATTGTTGACCAGTTTCATGGCGAGGCCCTGGCCGATGCCGCCAACATGAAAAATGTTTGCTGCCATTGGTTCGAAATAGGGGCGCCATCCGTTGACCTCGTCCTCGCTGCCGCCGACGATCACCGAAAGTTCTCCGGAAGCCGCGCGCGGGGTGCCACCACTGACAGGGGCATCCACCATGCCGATGTCTTTGTCGGAAAGTTCAGCGTGCATGCGCTTTGTAGCAACCGGATCGATCGTACTCATCATTGCAATGTGATGGCCAGCAGCAGCGGACTGCGCAATGCCAGCCTCACCAAAGATTACGGCTTCTGTTTGGGCCGTGGTCTCGACCATCGTGATGGTGCGTTCGGAAGATGCTGCCACGGCCATGGGCGAATTGGCGGCTTCTGCTCCGAGCGCTGTCAGTACATCCACCCGTTCTGGCAGGATATCAAAGACCACAACCTTGAACCCGGCCCTGACAATGTTGGCAGCCATGCCACCACCCATTGCCCCCAGGCCAATGAAGCCAACCGTATCCACCATTATACCCCTCCGGTGACATCGATGGTCACGCCTGTAACAAAATCGGCATCTGATGATGCAAGGAAACAAAGGACCTTGGCTTGGTCGCTTGACT
>JBCDBQ010000041.1:0-21391 GCA_039183375.1 Pseudomonadota bacterium | reverse complement strand
GGCCATCCGTTGTACGCTGCATCGCTGGAGTGCTGATTTCTGTACATGACATCTGCTCATCGAAATGAATTCTTACCAAAAGGCTTGTCGGAATCGCGTTAAGCGCCAGCGCCGAGCTGCTTCGCAAAGCGGCCAATGTCAAACTCGACCATCTCATCGTGCTTGCCATTGGCAGCAGCAGTTGCCTTCAACATCGCGATCAGTTGGCCACGTTGCACCTGCGTCGTCGTCTTTTGCAGCAATGGCGTGAGCCGACGCATGATCTCGGCGGTGTCAATGCCGTCACGCACCGTCCATTCAGTTTGCGCAATCAGTGCTTCAGCCTGATCATCTGTGGCGCCAAAGAAAGTTTTGATCTGATGGACGATGACCCGACGTTCGGCATCGCTGATCCGGCCGTCAGCTTGCGCGACTGCAATCATCAGGACGCCGGCTGCTTCCCTCGGATCATCAATCAGATCAATCGGGCTGACGTTGACTTTGCGCCGCCATCTCCAGCGTCGGAACAAGCCTTTTGCGTTTCCTGTGGCGTCTGCAACTTCGCGAGCGAGATAGGCTGCCTGTTGAATGCGCCAGAGGATGAAAACAGCCATTCCGACGGCGCCAAGTAAAGATACAAGAATATGCATAGGTTTTCTCCGTGTGATTGGTTGCAGATAAGTCGCTGCAACCGGCAACACGGTTCAAACCATTGCTATGAATTCTTGATCGCGGGGAAACCGGGCTGGGCCGCCTTGGCCAGATCAGGTCTTCTGCGCCAGCTTCACGCTGCCAGGGCCGCCTTCCATGTGGTAGGAGCTCTGGCCGTAGCCGGCTTCGATCGGGATTTCGAGGATGCGCCCTGACTCAGTCTTGGTAACCTTCGGTAGTACCGTCACAATCTGCTCTTGACGTGCGGCTTCCAGGGCATCTGAAACCGTTTCGCTGCGGCCGACTTTATCAAGGTTAAGGGTCGTTGCGAAGATCAGTGTGCGCCGTCCGGTATCAGCATCAGCCAAGGCCTGCTGCGGCGTAATCCAGACGGAATCGACAGCTTCATTGCCATCATGTGCCAGTGCATGGTCGTGCGGCGCGCGGGCCAGGAAAAACTGGGTGTCAAACCGCTTTGGCAAACCAATCGGCGTAATCCAATGGGCGAATGGTACGAGCTCATCGAGCGCTAGCCGCAGGCCCTCTGCCTCCATAACATCGGCCATGCCGACATCGTTGGCCTCAAGGCGCTCCCGGTATTTCTCGCCGAGGTCTGTCGTGCGCGAGCCGTTGACGATCGATCCTGTACTATCATCACGCGCCAACAGAACACCGCACTCTTCGAATGACTCTCTCGCTGCCGCCACGCGCAAGGCTAAATTGTCATCGCTCAGTCCTTCAGCGCCATCTGCGAGATCGCGGATGCGTGGATCACGGTCACTGGCATCCAGCGAGCCGCCCGGAAAGACCAAAGCACCGGATGCAAAGTCAATCTGATGGTGCCGGACGACCATGAAAATCTCCATTCCCTCGCTGCCGTCACGGGCAAGAAGAACAGTGGCAGACAATCGCGGTATCACGGGCTCGCTCATTTCAGCTTTGGCTCCATATCATATCGGTAAAAAGCCCGGGTCGATGCCCGGGCCTTGATGTCTTGATTGCCGTCAAACTAGCATCTTGCTTGTGAGAAACAACTCAGGGAGGCTGCCGCATCAACGTCGGCGCTATCGAGGCTCAACATGGCTGCCTTCTGTCTTTCAGCGATCGTGCTACTGACAGCCATTGCGGCATTGTCATCAAACTTTACGATGATCTCTTCATTGCTCAGCGGGCGGTCAGCCGCACCACGATTGATATGTTCGCGATGGCGCAGCTCACGGCCGTCATTCATGGTGATGACCAGCTCACCCGAGTAGGCGTCGGGAAATGGGCTATCCGGGTCATCGACGTAGCTGAGCTTGTTGGCCAATGTCAGAATGTCCGGATCGCGCAGAACGTCGGGCTCCAGCTCGTCCAACGTCAATCGTCCTCGCGTCAGCGAGGCTGCGACCAGAAAGTGCGTGCTGAATTTGGCATCATAGTCATTCTGCGGGCGTTTTTTATTGGCTACAGGTTCGCAGATCGTCTTGTGAACCCCTTCCGGCAGTAGCGCCAGTATCGACTTGATCTCTGCAGGGTCACCCACGTCATCGCGCAGCGCCAATGCTGCATCAATCGCACCATGAGAGAAATGGCAGGTCGGGAACGGCTTGATCGCTGTTGCCAGTAGTTCCCAGGTTTCACCGAGACCGGCAGTTGCCAGTGAAAGGTCAATATCGTTCGTGCGAGGGCCGCAACCGAGATAAGCATTGTACAGGCCGAAGCGGCCTGTGTACGGATCCGAAATGCCCTTGAAGCCTTCCTTGGCAATCGCCGCAGCTGTAATCGCGGAACCGGCAGCAAGGCCCGGGTGAATGCGTTTGTTCCACGCGCCATCTTCCAGGAATTCCATACTTCCGGAGGCCATGGATACAGCGATGCCCTGGGCACTCATCAGCTGCTTTTTGTTGAGGCCCATGAGTTTGCCGACCGCCAATACGCAACCAAAGATGCCGACCATGCCTGTCGGATGAAAACCGACCTGATGGAACTGGCTTTTGGCCACCATGCCAACCCGGGCTGCGGTTTCAACGCCGGCGACAAATGCTGTGACGAGTTCTTCGCCGGTTGCGCCGACGTGGGCGGCGGCGGACAGCACGGCTGGAAACACGCTTGCTGTCGGATGAACAATCGCAGCGACGTGTGTATCATCGTAGTCAAGGCCGTGGCAGAGGAAGCCGTTCATAATGGCTGCATCGCGCAGTGGCAGCGTCGCAGGCATCCCGAGGACAGGGACGGAGCCCTGACCACCGACAGCTTGCAAGCCCGCGAGCGTCTTGTGGGCAAATTCATAGCGCGTTGACGCCAAAGCAATCCCGGCTGCATCCAACATATGATGCAGCGCACGGGTTCGCACAGTCTTTGGAATATCATCGTGCGTGAGTTCGCTGACAAACTCCGCAAGTGTCTCGACGATTGGCCGGTCATTCGTTGTGGTCGGACTATCAATCTTGGTCTGAATATTCACTGGGCTTTCCTCCAGTCTGCTTGGTTGTGCAGAAAATTACTCCGCTGCTTTCGCTTTCACGCGTTCTGCAATCTCATCGTCATCACGCCCGAGAGCCGGAGAAGGTTCATCGCGGCTTGGGCGACTGCCATCAAAGGACATCGGCAGACCAAAGAACTGCTGGTTTGATCCGGGCTCGCCACGCAAGATATCCAACGCCGCCGTTTGTGGATGGACCGCCACCTGGTCGATGGTCTGAACGGGCGCATTTGGTACGCCGGCCTCATCCAGCAAGTCCGCCCACTCCTGCGCCGTCTTGGTTTGGGTGACCTCTTCAATCATCGGGATCAGACTCGGCTTGTTCTCAACCCTGAGACCATTGTTGGCAAACCGCGGGTCGTCAAACCACTCGGAGTGGCCCAGAACACCGCAGAGTTTGCGAAAGAGATTGTCGTTACCGCCACCAATCACCAACTCGCCATCACTGGTCTTGAAGGCCTGATATGGCGAGATCATCGCAACACCGGAACCAGCCTTGGAGGGGAGCTTCCCGGACATGGCAAACATCGGCAGAAAATACGTCATCCAGCCGAGTGCGGTCTCGTAAAGTGACATGTCGACGACGCCACCTTTGCCGGTCTTCTCACGCCGCAACAGCGCCGTCAGAATCCCCATGGCCGTCCACATGCCGGTTCCCATGTCGATGATGGACGTACCAACACGCACCGATGGCCGTCCAGGCTCACCCTGGGTGCTCATCACGCCGCCAAAGGCCTGCATGAGAGGATCGTAACCCGGCCGCTCTGACAACGGCCCGGTCTTGCCGAAGGCATGGATCGAGGCATAGACCAGACGAGGGTTATCGCTACAAAGCACGTCTTCACCGACGCCAAGCTCTTTGGCCAGTCCCGGACGCTGGTTCTGAATGAGCGCATCTGCGTTTCGAGCCAGTTCGCGGATCGTCGCAACGCCTTCCGGTGATTTGAGATCAACCTGTATAGACTTTTTGTGCCGGTTGAGCGCATGGAAGACCGCAGACATGTCGTCGACAAATGGCGGTCCCCAGGCCCGCGCATCATCCCCCACGCCCGGACGCTCGACCTTGATAACTTCTGCCCCCAGTTCCGCCAGAATAAGCCCGGCGTAGGGAGCGGCCACGCTGTGGCCAAGCTCAATCACCGTGTAGCCGGACAGTGGCAGATCCGCCGTTGGCCCCGTGGCCGTATCACTCATTGATGAGGCTCCTGCATCTCATGAACTGGCTTGCCGCCAGAAGCGTTATAAGGGTCACCTGGACCCTACTTGTGCCGGCCCAGGACCCGCAATCGGACGCACATGCAAATCACTCAGCGGATAGGGATTTTGCAGTACTCGTGGCATAACACAGTCAAATCATGGAAATGGCGAACGGCATGAGCGAGGACATCACCGATGGAGCGTAGCTTCCAGCATCTTAAAGTTGAGATACACGACCCCAAGATCGCCGTGGTCACAATGAACCGGCCGCAAGCTCTCAACGCTATGAACACGGAAATGATGGTCGAACTTCGCGATTGTTTCCAGGACTACTACGTTGACCCAGGTCTCGCCAATTGTGTCATTCTCACAGGGTCAGGCGACCGAGGCTTCTGCACGGGCGCTGATCTGAAAGAGCGCGACGGCATGACCGACGAGACTTGGAAAAAGCAGCACGCGATCGTCGAGCAAATGATCCGCAATATCATGAACTGCCCGGTCCCGATCATCGCAGCTGTCAATGGCGCAGCAATGGGTGGCGGTTTCGAAATCGCGTTAGCAACAGATTTCATATATGCCTCCAAGACTGCAAAATTTGCGCTGCCGGAAGTCACGCGCGGCATCATGCCGGGTGCTGCCGGCCCTCAGAACCTGCCGCGCGCATGCGGTGTGCGCCGGGCCAAGGAGATTGTGTTGACCGGAAAGCCATTCGATGCCGAGACCGGCGCCGAATGGGGCATTGTGAACAAGGTCTGTGAGCCCGACCAGCTATTGGACGACGCGATCGCAACCGCTCGGACGATTGCTGAGAATGCTCCGATCGGTGTCCGGCAGGCCAAGAAGTCACTCGACAAGGCAACCGAGCTGGACCGCACCTCGGGTTACGCCTTCGAGATTGAGGCCTATAATCTCACTGTGCCATCCGAAGACCGTATGGAAGGTGTCCGCGCCTTTAATGAGAAACGTAAACCCGTGTTCAAGGGACGTTAGAGAACTTCTCTTCCAGCTTGCCGGGAGAGTAACCCAGATCAAGAACTATTAACTCCGAGAAGGAGCCCGTAATGCAAAAAGACGTGCAAGTTCGTGAAGTCGGTCCCCGTGACGGCTTGCAGCTGGTCAAACAGTTCATGCCAACCGAGACCAAGATTGCCTGGATCAAGGCCGAGGCCGAAGCCGGTGTTATCGATTTCGAGGTTACCTCGTTTGTGCCGCCCAGCGTCATTCCGCAATTCGCCGATGCACGCGACGTTGCAACCGAGTCGCTGAAGATCGATGGAATCAACGCCATGGTCCTGGTGCCCAATCTCAAAGGTGCCGAAATGGCCTTTGAGACCGGCAGCCCGCAGGTCAATGGCATCGTGTCGGTCTCCAAGACCCACAACGAGGCAAACGTGCGACGTACGCGCGAAGAGTCAGTCGAAGGGTTCCGCAAGATTGTCGAGTTGCGCAACAACACACCGGAGTACACCAGTCTCAAGGTTGGCTGCGGCTTGCCAACGGCGCTCGGTTGCACGCTTGAGGGGAATGTCGCTGAGTCTGAAGTCTTGAAGGTTGCCGAGCAACTTCTGGATGCCGGAGCAGATGAAATCATGATCCCGGATACGGTCGGCTACGCTTCGCCGTCTCAGGTGCGCTCCCTTCTGAAGCAGGTGATTCCATTGTGCGGAGATACTCCTGTGGTTGCTCATTTCCACGACACTCGTGGTCTCGGCCTGGCCAATGTTTACGCCGCCTTGGAAGCCGGTTGCACCCGGTTTGACGCATCGTTGGCGGGCTTTGGAGGTTGTCCCTTCGCGCCTGGCGCAACTGGCAATATTGTCACAGAGGACCTCGTCTTTCTGCTTGAGGCTGAAGGGCTTAAGACCGGCATAGATGTCATGGCTCTGCGCAAGGCCAGAGAAATTCTAACCGGAGCCCTGCCGGAAGAGGCAGCCCACGGCGCCATTCTCAAGGCGGGTCTGCCGAAGGGTTTCATTCCTGCCACAGCCCAAGTCGCAGCGGAGTAAGCCAACATGCTCGATAGCGATGACACACCCATCTCAATGCCACTCGAACAAGAGTGGGTCGACATTCGCGAATCTGTTGCCAAGATCTGCGAAGAGTATCCCAACGACTACTGGATGAAGCTCGATGCCGAGAGCGAGTATCCGACGGCTTTCGTCAATGCGCTGACCGAAGCAGGCTTTCTCTCCAGTCTCATTCCCGAAGAATACGGCGGGACCGGCCTGCCGATATCTGCAGCCGGTGCCATACTTGAGACGATCCATAGTTCAGGTTGCAACGCCGCCGCCTGCCACGCCCAGATGTACACCATGGGCACGCTACTGCGGCATGGCAGCGAGGAGCAGAAGAAAAAGTATCTGCCAGGCATCGCCACCGGTGAACTGCGCATGCAGGCCTTTGGCGTCACCGAACCAACGACCGGCAGCGACACCACGCAATTGAAGACCCGTGCCGATCGCGATGGGGACCACTACGTCATCAATGGCCAGAAAGTGTGGACCAGCCGCGCTTTGCAGTCAGACCTTATGCTGCTGCTGGCGCGCACTACGCCGGCCGATCAGGTCAAGCGCCGCAGTGATGGCCTGTCGACATTCCTCGTTGATATGCGAGATGCCAAAGGCAATGGCATGGAGATCCGCAAACTCGATGCCGCCATCAACCACAACACGACCGAGATATTCTACGACAACCTCCGCATCCCGGCCGACAGCTTGATCGGCGAGGAGGGACGCGGCTTCCGTTATATCCTCGATGGGATGAACGCGGAGCGCATCCTGATCGCGCATGAGTCCCTGGGTGATGCAAAGTATTTCATCCGCCGTGCCACTGAGTACGCGAATGAGCGCGTCGTCTTCGGCGCGCCAATCGGAAAAAATCAAGGTGTGCAATTCCCGATCGCCAAATCCTATGCTGAGACGTGCGCTGCCGAACTGATGATCCAGAAAGCAGCTGCCATGTTCGATGCCGGGCGCGACTGCGGTCCCGAGGCCAACATGTGCAAAATGCTGGCAGCAGATGCAGCTTGGCATGCGGCCGAAGCCTGCATGCAGGTTTTCGGCGGGTTTGCCTTCGCGCGAGAATACGGCATCGAGCGCAAATGGCGTGAAACGCGACTCTACCAAACGGCGCCGATTTCCACCAACATGATCCTGGCCTACATCGGCCAGCACGTCCTAGGCATGCCGCGCAGTTACTAGCCACCGCGTTGGCCTGAACAACTGCGACCAAACCGGAGCTGTCCATGCGCATTGTCGACATCAAGGAACGCACGATCTCGACCGGTGAGAAGCGTTCGAATGCTGCAATGGACTTTTCCGACATGACGACCGGTTTCGTTGCCGTCGTCACCGACGTGATCAGGAATGGCAAGCCGATCGTTGGTTACGGCTTCAGTGGTACAGGCCGGTACAGCCAGAACGCGATCTGCCGTGATCGCATGATCCCGCGCATTCTGGCGGCCAAGCCTGACAGTCTGCTCAATGCAGTCGGAGACAACCTCGACCCGTTTAAGGTCTGGGCTGCCATGATGCAGAAGGAAAAGCCAGCCGGCCACGGCGATCGAGCTGTCGCTGCCGCGACGCTTGATATGGCGATCTGGGATGCAGCAGCCAAGATCGCCGGCGAGCCTCTCTACGCGTTTCTGGCCAAAAACTACGGATCCGGTGAGTGGCCGGGCCGTGTGCCGGTTTACGTTGGCGGCGGTTACTACGCGCCGGGTCGTGGTTTGCCGGAGCTTCAGGATGAAATTCGCGGCCATCTCGATGACGGCTTTACCGTTGTCAAAATGAAAGTCGGCGGCGCACCTATCGACGAAGACGTCCGCCGTCTTGAGGCCGTATTGGAACTGGTTCCAGCCGAACGTCTTGCTGTCGATGCCAACGGCCGCTTGTCACTAGATGAAGCCTTGGCCTATGGCCGGGCAATCGCACCGTTTAATCTGCGTTGGTACGAAGAACCAGGTTACCCGCTCGATTTTGATCTCCACGCCGAGGTTGCGAAACAGTATGCAAGTCCGCTTGCCACCGGTGAGAACTTGCTCTCGATGTGGGATGCCAAGAATCTTTTGCGCTATGGCGGGCTGAGGCCAGACAAAGACCTCCTGCAATTTGATTGCGCATTGAGCTATGGCATTTGCGAATATCTACGCACCATTGAAATGGTCGAAGAAGAAGGCTGGTCCCGGCAACGCATCTACCCGCATGGTGGGCATCTCTTGTCTCTCCATATCACCGCTGGACTGGGGCTTGGCGGCACGGAAGCTTATCCGCGCACGCATCAGCCTGTCGGCGGCTTTACGGATGGCCTTGAGATCGCTGATGGTTACGTCGGTCTGCCAGAGCTTCCGGGCTTAGGGTTTGAGGGCAAGTCAAACTTCTATGCTGTTGTGAGCGAGCTGGCCTGAGAATAGAGTTGGCCTGAGCATAGAGTTGGCCTGAGCACAGAGTTGGGCTGGCATGGGGTTGATTGAAGGGAGCGATCTATGACTGACTTGATCTTGCGGGGCGGCCGCGTCATCGATCCGTCCCAGAACATCGACGGTGTTCGAGATGTTGCCTTCGCCGATGGCAAAGTGACCGAGCTTGGCGAGAACCTCAAGGTAGGAGCGGGCACGGATGTCCATGACGTGTCCGGCAAAATCGTAACACCGGGTCTTATCGACCTGCACACGCATGTCTACTGGGGTGGTACTTCGCTTGGCATCGATGCAGAAGAATTCTGCCGGACAAGCGGCGTTACAACATCGATTGATACGGGTTCGGCCGGTCCCGGCAACTTCGCTGGTTTTCGCAAGCACGTGATTGAACCAAGTCAGGTTCGCATCCTAGCCTATCTCCACGTCTCCTACGCTGGCATCTATGCTTTTTCAAACTCGATCATGTATGGCGAGAGTCGCAATCTTGAACTGTTGGCGCCGGCTGATTGCGCCAAGGTGGCCGACGAAAATCGCGACGTCATTGTCGGCATCAAGGCGCGCGTGGGCCTACACGCATCGGGAGATCAAGGCACTGCACCTTTACAGGCAGCATTGCAAGTCGGCGAGGAAATCGGCATGCCGGTGATGGCACATATCGATCATCCACCACCCAGTTATGATGAAGTTGTCGACATGCTGCGGCCGGGTGATGTGCTGACCCACTGTTTCCGACCATTCCCGAACAGCCCGACCACCGGACAGGGAAAGGTCAAGGCCGCCGTTCTCGCAGCTAGGGACCGCGGTGTGATCTTCGATATCGGTCATGGCAAAGGTTCGTTCTCTTTCAAGATTGCACGCCAAATGCTGGCCAATGGCTTCCCGCCCGACACGATTTCATCCGATGTACATCAACTGTGCATAAACGGCCCGGCCTACGATCAGGTGACGACGATGTCGAAGTTTCTGTGCCTCGGCATGCCATTGCCCGAAGTCATCGAGCGCTCCACCATCAATGCCGCCAAGGCTCTTAACCGGCCGGAGTTGGGCACGTTCAAGCCAGGCGCAGCTGGTGATGCCTCAATCCTGTCTGTAGCGGATGGCGAATACATCTATGAGGATGTCACGGGCGACACCATGACTGGCGGGCAGAAGATTAATGCTGATGCCGTGGTCGTGGATGGCAAGTGGTGGCACGCAAACAACTAGTCTTGGCTCTCCGTACGGAACTGCGGGATTTGTGCGGACCGATCTGATCCGGTTGACGCACGTATAACTAGGGTGTGAAGTGAATAGCTTTCGCTTGATGGCCCATGCTATTCATGCGTGAATTACTCAATCTGAAATAGCTGCGAGCAAACAAACGAATGGCCGTTGATGCTATGGGCGGAAATAAGCACCGCCATGTTCTTCTTATGCGTTTCGGCCTCATCAATGCTGTCGGGTTCGCAATCGTAATTGCAGCCTACTTCCAGGGCTGGTTGAACGGACTATTTGCCGAGAATGTATGGATCGCCGCGCTGATCATCTCGACCGTCTTCTTCTATGGCCTTGGGCTATGCGGCCTTAAAATCTGGCAGACGACCTCAGCATTGGATGATGTCAAAAGCGGGCAGTTCGGACCTGGCTCACGCGCCGAGGACTATCTTGAAACAGCGGACTTCTCTGATCCTGACAATCGCATGATCCAGATTAATCTGCTGCGCATGCGATTGACCCATAAAATCTCGATCGTGCGCCAAATTGCGAACATTCTCGTTTTCCTAGGTCTTATCGGGACCGTCATCGGGTTCATCGTGGCGTTGTCGGGCATCGATGCAAAATCGGCAGCTGACACAAGCAACATCGCGGGCATGATTGGGCGGCTGATATCGGGTATGTCTGTTGCGCTTTATACAACGCTACTTGGCGCCATTCTCAATCTCTGGCTGACGATCAATTACCGCATGCTGGCCACCGGCACCGTCAATCTCCTTGGCGCCATCGTCGAGCAGGGTGAGGCTGGCCGGAAATGAACGAACTCGACGAATTCGAGGATGTCGGATCTGATACCGTCTTTCGCGACGTCATTTTGCTGGCGTTGATCGGTTTCGTCGCCATGGTCGTGATGTTGCTGCCGCACATCAATGAGGCCGAGGTTGAAGCGCAGGACCACAAAGCGCCTGGCAACGTCATTGTCGAAATGCACTGGCCGGTTGAAAAGCCCTATGATGTGGACCTCTGGGTGCGTGGCCCTGAAGGCGATGCCGTTGGCTTCTGGAATAAGGGCAACGAAACGTTCAATCTGCTGCGCGATGATCTCGGGGTCGATGGTGACGCGACTGAATTAAACTACGAAGTGTCGTACAGTCGTGGCATTCCCGCCGGCGAGTATACTGTCAACGCACACATGTATGGATACATACCGCCGGGAACCATTGTTCCGGTCAGGGTCGTCGTCAGCGTTCGCACGAGGCTCGAATCAACACGGCAATTGCTGCAGAGCAGCGTCGTGCTTACGAGGCACAATCAGGAACGTACGATTTTCTCATTCCGCCTGACAAAAGAGGGCGATCTCATCGACGACAGCGTATCGACAATCTATCGACCGTTGATTACAGGCGGGACGAGCAAGTAGCGGTAAAGAAGGCAAGGAGGCACCCCCAATGGATGCCATGTTCTTTCTGTTTTTCGGAGTGGCTGTCGGCATGATGGTGCTGGCCAGCATCTCGATCTGGTCGCCCCGCCACCTTTGGATACGCACGGTTGCCCTGGCCGTCGGCATAGCCATGCTGCCACTCGGCTATATTGCATTAGCGGAGCTACTATCAAAACCGAAGCCGAAGCAACTGGCGTGGTTCGAGAGAAACGTCGATCGCGCACATATTCTCGGGATCGACTTTGCGGAAGGCAAGGCGATCTATCTCTGGATGCGCCTGCCCGGCTCCATAGAGCCCAGATACTACCGCTTCCCTTGGAGCCAGAAGATCGCTGAATCGCTTCAGGACGAGATGGAGGAGGCATCAAAACAGAACGGGAAACTGATGGTCATCAAGCCTTTTAATAATGAAATTTTCGAGCAGCAGGGCGGTTTGAATACGAAGATTGTTCCACCACCTGTTCTGCCGATGAAACCCCCTCGGATTCCCGGAAAAGTCTATAATCCACGGTCAACCGATATCTGATTTGGTACGGTTACACTTGCCGGGCTGAATCCTGCCATGCCAAATGGGTTCAAGGACACTTGATCCGTTTCTCGAGGAGGACATGCCATGACCAATACACTTCCCGTACGCAAGAAGTTCCGGGCCATGATCGAAGGCGATGGCATGGTCATCGCACCTGGCTGCTATGATGGCATAACAGCAACCCTGATTGGCAACGCCGGCTTTGATGCGGCCTACATGACCGGTGCTGGCACATCGATGTCCCGCGGCGGCCTTCCGGACTACGGCCTGATGACGATGACTGAGATGGTGGCCAATGCCAGTATGATCGCGGATGCAGCGAGAATCCCTGTCGTCGCCGATGCAGACACAGGTTATGGCAACGAACTGAATATTACCCGCACGATCAAAGAGTACGAAAAGGCCGGTGTGGCAGCGATCCACATTGAAGATCAGGGCTTCCCGAAGAAATGCGGCCACCTTGATGACAAGGAGCTGATTCCATTGCCGGATTACGTCGCGAAGATCCGGGCGGCGGCGAGTGCTAAAAGCGACCCGAATTTCATGCTGATCGCCCGCACAGACGCCCGCGCCAAGCTTGGCATCGAAGAAGCGATGCATCGGGCTAACGCCGCGCTGGAAGCCGGAGCCGATATCGCCTTTGTCGAGGCACCTCAGACTATGGAGGAGCTCAAGGCCGTACCGGAGAAGGTCAAGGGCCCGTGTCTGTTCAACTACGTTGAGGGCGGTAAAACCCCGGACCTGACCATGGATCAGGCCCGCGATCTTGGCTTTAAGATTGCCATTCTTCCCGGCATGCTGATGCGTAGCGTGATCATGCAGTGTGAGAGCCTCCTGTCTGATCTGAAGGAACGCAACACACTGCCAGACCCCAATGAAGGCATCGGCGTACGCGAAGTCTTCGCCCGCTTTGATACCGACTATTGGGATGATATCCGCGTGAAATTTGCCGATCCGAACCAGGCTGAGGCTGCGGAGTAAGCGCGATCAGCGCGCAAGCTGCACAACAGGATAAGTCTATGACATCGACTGACGGCAATGGCCGCGCCGCTCTCGTCACCGGCGCTGGTCAGAATATTGGGCGCGCCATTGCGCTGAAACTTGCCGCCGATGGGTTTGACATCGCCATCAATGGCCGGTTCAAGAAGGATCAGTGCGACGCGGTGGCTGCAGAAGTTGAAAGCCTCGGCCGCAAAGCAGTCGTAGCCATGGGTGATATCGGGACACCGGATTTCGCCAAGCGCGTCGCCAACGAGGCCATCGCCGGCTTAGGCAATATCGATGTTCTTGTGACGAACGCTGCAATTCGCCCGCACAAACCATTCCTTGAGATTGATGCTGCCGAATGGCACGAGGTCATCAATGTCAATTTCAACGCGACCTTCTGGTTGGCCCAGACCTGCCTGCCGGGCATGGTTGAGCGGGGCTGGGGACGGATCATCAATTTCGCCGGCATGAACGCAATGAACGGCTACAATGGTCGGGCCCACGTTTCTGCATCGAAACACGCGGCTTGGGGTTTGACCAAGTCTCTGGCAAAGGAATTCGGGCCGAAGGGCATTACGGCGAACATTATCTCACCTGGACCCATTAAGTCCGAGCATGATGACCCTGCCATGACCGCTCACATCAATGAACAAGCCTCAAAGATCCCGGTTGGCCGCCTCGGCGATCCAATCGAGGTCGCAGCAGTGGTATCCATGTTGGCCTCTGATGCAGGCGCGTTCGTCAACGGAGACATGATCCAGGTCAATGGCGGTACGCAGTGTTAATTGAGCACGCTCGCTCGGCAGCCTAGGTGCAGCCACTGCAGGAAACAAAAAAGGCCCGGGTTTGTGACCCGGGCCTTCGCATTGGAAGAATGTCTTTGAAGCCGCTATTGCGATCTGAGCCTCGGATCGAGCGAGTCTCTCACAGCGTCTCCGAACATGTTGAACCCAAACACAGCGAGAGTAATCGCAAAGCCGGGCCAGATAGCCACCCACGGCGCACTCTCGATGTAGTCTTGAGCGTTCCGTAGCATCAGACCCCATGCCGGTGTTGGTTCCTGCACACCGAGGCCAAGGAATGACAGTGAGGCCTCGAGCAGAATCGCCTGGCCGACAGCGGCCGTCAGCATGATCAGATACGGAGCCATCACGTTTGGCACCATATGGCGCAAAATAATACGCGAGTTCGAAAAGCCATTCGCTCGGGCCGCATCGATGTATGGAATTTCGCGAATGGCCAGAGCCGATGAGCGAACCACACGGGCACAACGCGGGATGAACGGTAGCGTAATCGCCGCGATCACATTGTGAGTAGCTGTACCAAGGATAGAAACGATAGCCAGCGCCAGGATGATAATCGGGAAGGCCATGAACACGTCCATGACCCTCTGGAAAATCAGGTCGAAGCGACCACCGAAGTAAGCGCTGGCAACCCCAAGTACCAGACCAATCGTCGAGCCAATAACAGCTGACGTCAGGCCGACGAACAATGCGGTTCGCGCTCCATACATAATCCGGGTCAGAACATCTCGGCCAAACTCATCGGTACCCAGGAAGTGGTCGGCACCCGGCCCTACGAGCATACTCTCAAACGAGTTCGCCTCAGGATCTAGCACGCTGAGCCAAGGAGCAAAGATCGCCACAACGATCATGATAAGAACAATCAGCAGTCCTGCCGAGCCGAGTGGCTGCTTGCGCAAGAACCGCATGAATTGCTTGAACCAACCTGAGCGATCGCGGAGGTCTTCTAACTGGTCGATTTTGGTGTCAACTGTAGCCATTGAAGCAATCCTCAGCTGTAGCGAATGCGTGGGTCGAGCCATGCGTACATGACGTCAACGATGAAGTTGGTGAACACGAAGATCGCAACCACCAGCATCACCAGATACTGCGTCATCGCAAAGTCCTGGTTCGTAACTGAGTCTACGAACAGACGACCGATGCCATTGAGATTGAAGACCTGTTCCGTGACGACCAGACCACCCATCAAGAAGGCGAATTCGATACCGATCACGGTAACCACCGGCAACATCGCGTTGCTCAAGGCGTGGCGGTTAATGATGATCTTCTCGATCAACCCCTTCGCACGAGCGGTCCGAACATAGTCTTCACGCAAGACCTCTAGTAGTGAGGATCGTGTCATGCGGGTTGCAACCGCCGAGTATCGATAGCCAGTGGCAACAGCGGGCCAGAAGAGCTGGGACATGTTATGCCAAGGGTCATCCCAGAACGATCTAAATTCGATCGGCGGCATCCACGCTGTTCCAAACGCATATTGCGTAAACGTCAGCAATCCTAGAATGATCAGAATGCCAAGCCAGAACGACGGAATGGCGATACCAGCGATAGAAAACGTGCGGACGACATAGTCAATCCAGGTGTTCTGATAAACGGCTGAGAGCGTGCCGAGCGGCAGCGCAATGATGACGGACGTCAAGGTCGCCATGATTGCAACTTGCAGGGACAGCTCAAAGCGTAGGCCGATTTCATAAGTAATCGGTCGGCCGGTCCACATCGAATCGCCGAAATTGAAAGTCGCCATATTCACGAGAAAATCTAAGAACTGGACCATCAGTGGCTGGTCCAAGCCAAGCTGTTGATGGCACAGCACTAGCTGTTCGGGGTCGACCGCTTCACCACCCGCGCCAAGTCGCAATTCGCAGACGTCGCCGGGGATCAGGCGCAAAAGGAAGAAAATGAACACCGCTGCACCAACCAGGGTCGGTATCATAAGCAGCAAGCGCTTGGTGATGTATTGCAGCATTGTGCTTCGCTAAGCCTTCTAGATGTCGAATACACTGGGACCTCGGTTGAGGTCATTCTAAGTGTTCAATGAGAAACTCCAGGGGCCATAGAGCCCCTGGAGCTAGAGTTCACAGGACTACTTATCCAACCAGACAGCATCAAGGTGCTGGTTCAGATAGTGCGATGGAGAGATCTTCCAGCCTTTCACGTAAGAACGGTAGGCGTTGATCTTGTACCACCACAGTGTCGTAATCATGTGAGCTTGATCCTGAAGAACCTGCTTCTCGAAGTCGCGGATCAGAGCGCGCTGCTCTTCAGCACTCGAGAGACGGATCAGCTTGTCGTACATTTCTTCCAGCTTTGGATCCTTGCAGTTTGCGCGGTTGTTACCGGCAGAGCAAAGGAACTTAGAAATGTCTGCGATCGGGTTCACAACAGACTGACAGTTCGCGTCAGTCGTAATGTCGTGCTCCTTGATCTTGCGCATACGGTCAAGCCAGACGCCTGTTGGAACAGCTTCCTGCTTCGCATTCACGCCGATCTTCTTCCACTGGTCGATCGCCCAGGTGCCGACAACCTTGTAAGGCTGGTCAACTGCGCGGTTTGACAGTGTCAGAGCAAGATTAGAATGACCGGCTTCCTTGAGCAGCTTCTTGGCAAGCTCGCGAGAACCTTTGAGGTCCTTGCGGAAACCTTCCATAGCGGTCAGTTCTTTCTCATTCGCAGCGAATGGGTGGTTCGGGAACACTGCGCCGCCAGCGGTCTTCACGATCGCAATGCGAGACAGGTACTTGGAGCCGCCCCAACGGTCGAATGCCAGGTTCAAAGCACGGCGAACGCGAGGATCGTCGTAAGGCTTCTTCAGCTGGTTCGGAGTCACGAAGAGCGAGCAGTTCCAGTCGCCTTCCTGAACCGTGATCTTGTCGCCAAGAGCTTTCTTCAGGTCGTCACGAGCCTTTGGCGGGAAGCCACGGAACTCGATGGAAGCACGGTCACCACGGATGGCCTGCAGACGAAGAGCCATCTTCGGAGCCGAAATCGATGTGAAGCCATCGAGGTAAGGCTTACCTTTGTGGTGGTAGTTTGCGTACTTCTTACCCTTCACGAACGCACCTGGCTGGTGCTCAACGAAGGTGAAGGCGCCGGTGCCATTGATGTTCTTCTTGTGCCAAGCGTAACCGTGCGTATCCAGGTCCTTCTTCGAGTAAACGAAGTTGAACGGCATAGCGACAGCCGGCATGAAAGCACCAGATGGGAACTTCAGCTTCATAACGACAGTTGTGTCGTCAGGAGCAGTGATCGACTCGACCATCTTGAAGAACGCCTTACGCGAAGATGCAATGCCCTTCGGCGGAAACACGATCTTGTTGAAAGTCGCAGCAACATCAGCTGCCGTCAGTGGCGTACCATCATGGAACTTGACGCCAGTGCGTATCTTGAACGTATAGGTTTTGCCGCCATCTTCGCCCTTCGGAACCTCACCTTCGCAAATGTCACAGACGAAGTCCGTTGGCGAAGCTGGGTTGTCAGGGTTGACGCGGATCAGCAGTGAATAGAACGGACGGATCGGATGGATCATGCCGAACGTTGTTTCAACGTGTCCGTCGTACGATGGGATCTTGGAACCGACGACGAAGTTCAGCTCGCCGCCTTTCTTGACAGCTTGCGCGCCGCCAATGGCACCAAACGTCAGCGCAGTGGCTGTCGCCGCACCAATTGCGAGCTTTAGGAATGGGGATTTCATTCAGTCCTCCCGGTTGCAGTTAAGTTATCGACGAGACACTTGAGCGTGTCTTCTTATCCGGCTTCCCTCTTTTTAGCAGAGGGTTTGCTCAAGCGCTCATCAAACTTGTGAGCACGCCACCCAGTGACCTGGGCGGATCTCTCTGAATTCTGGCGCAGAACCCTTGCAGCCTTCAACCGCAATGTTGCAGCGTGGATGAAAAACACAGCCACTCGGTGGGTTAATCGGGCTTGGAATCTCGCCCTCAATCACCTGGTGGGCACGCGCCTGTTCAATCACAGGGTCTGGAATCGGAACCGCTTCCAGCAGGGCCTTGGTGTAGGGATGGATCGGGTTATCGAACAACTCATCCGTCTCTGCTAGTTCCACCATGTTGCCGAGATACATAACGGCAACCCGTTGGCAGAGGTGGCGAACAACCGACAAGTCGTGCGAGATAAAGAGATAAGTCAGATCGTACTCGTCACGAAGCTCTTCGAGCAGATTGATCACCTGCGCCTGGATGGAAACGTCGAGAGCTGAAACAGCCTCATCGCAGATAATGAATTCAGGGCGCACAGCGAGCGCACGCGCAATCCCGACACGCTGGCGTTGACCGCCACTCATCTCGTGCGGATAACGATCAGCAAACGCTGGATTGAGGCCGCAAACCCCAAGAAGTTCACGGACACGGGAATCACGTGCAGCTTTATCCGGCTCAGTTTGGTGAACCATCATCGGTTCAGAGATGATGTCCCCAATCTTCATGCGGGGATTGAGCGAACTGTAGGGATCCTGAAAGATCACCTGGATGCGCTGCCGAAGCGGGCGCATTTCCTGCTTATTCAGCTTGTTAAGGTCTTGACCATCATAGATGATCTCGCCTTCCGTGGCCTTCTCAAGCTGCAAAATGCAGCGGCCGGTTGTTGTCTTTCCACATCCAGATTCGCCAACAAGGCCAAGCGTTTCACCTTTGCGGATGTCAAAGCTGATACCGTCCACGGCCTTTACGTGCGCGACCACGCGAGGAACAATTGCGCCTTCCGTTATCGGAAAGTGCATTTTCAAGTCGCGTACTTGTACGAGGGTTTCGGATGGAGCCGGTGCGTCCATGCTCATGCGTTAAGCTCCCAGACCAACAGATGCTTTCTCAAAACAAGCGGAAATATGCCCTTCCGCGACTTCTTCCAGTGCCGGGCGAGACTGTCCGCAACCTGCCTGCGCGAAGTCACAGCGGGGACGGAATGAGCAACCGGCATCCAGCTTGGTCAAATCGGGCGGTTGACCACCGACCGGTTGGAGCTTCGAGCCGCGCGGCTGATCCATGCGCGGCACAGAGCGCAGCAGCGCCAGTGTGTAAGGATGCTTGGGATTGTGATAAATCTCTTTGGCGGTGCCGCTCTCAACGATACGGCCGGCGTACATCACGTTCACCCGGTCGGCATAGCGCGCGACCACACCCAGGTTGTGGGTGATGATGATCATCGCCACACCCAGTTCCCGCGTTAGGTTCTTCATCAACTCCAGGATTTGCGCCTGGATCGTCACGTCGAGTGCCGTCGTCGGCTCATCCGCGATGATGAGTTTGGGGTTACACGCAAGCGACATCGCAATCATCACGCGCTGCCGCATACCACCACTCAAGTGGTGCGGATATTGTTTCAGCCGCCGCTCTGGTTCCGAGATGCCAACGAGGCCTAACAGCTCAAGTGCCCGCTTTCTGGCTTCAACTTTAGTCGAACCCATATGGTGCTCAAGCGTCTCGGTAAGCTGCCTCTCGATGGACAAAACAGGGTTCAGCGAAGTCATCGGTTCCTGAAAAATCATACCGATATCGCGACCCCGGACATTCCGCATTTCAGAGTCTGTTAATGCTAGTAAGTCCTTGCCATCAAAGCGAATACTCCCGCCAACCACGCGCCCTGGCGGGTTTGGAATGAGCCGGAGAATAGACATCGCACTGACGGATTTTCCGCAGCCTGATTCACCCACAACAGCCACGGTCTCACCTGGAGCGACGTCGTATGTAATACCATCGACGGCCTTGACCACGCCTGCAGAAGTGAAGAAATGTGTTTGGAGATTATCGATCTCAAGAAGCTTCGTCACGAGCTACCATCAGCGCGGCGAACCACGCTGCCTTGTTACAGTTCCTCCCTCAGCTCGCATTTTTCATTAGCGACTACCCTGAGGGCAGGCGCTCTTTTTTTGTGTCCAACACGAGCGAACCCAAACCATGCGCGAAATCGCACAATGCTGCAAGAGGTGATTTCGGGAATTTTTCACCGTTTTCGGCAAGTTCTTTGACATGCCTAACGGAACTATAGCTTTCCGCATTGGAATGGATTCAAAGGCTATCTGCACCGCGAAGACAGCCTGGTTGATAGTCCGGTAAACCCCAAGAATACGCTGTTTTTGCGCTACTATCCGACCCTAACCAACGCATCGACGGCGATGGCCGCAGCACTCGACACAATGATCGGGTTCGCCTCTGCTTCGATCACGTCGATGTCGGAGCGGACAGCCAAATTGGACATCGCGACGATGATATTCGCGAGGGAGGCCATATCGCCCTTCGCACCGCCGCGATGACCGCGGAGGGGTGCAAATCCAACCACGTCGTCGATCATTTCGTGCGCGGTCGTGAGGTCAACCGGGGCGAGTCGGACCGCTTTGTCATCATAAACGCCGACATGGATACCGCCAGGCGCGACCGTAACAACTGGCCCCACCTGCTGGTCGACGTGATAGCCGACCAGAACCTCCTGCAGGCCACTAACCACGGGCTCAACCAGAACCTGATTAACCACAACGCCAGCATTTGCCGTCTCTACGCTTCCCTTAATCTGCTGTGCTGCCTTCGCCAGCGCATCGCGGTCCTCGATGCCGATAATCACACCGCCAGCATCTGTCTTATGGGCGATCTTGTCTGACAGAACTTTTGCGACGACCGGAAATTCGAAGGGCAGTGCCACATCCCGAATGGCAGAGATTTCCACGCTGACACTTGGCACGGTCGGAATACCAAGCTCTCCGAAGACCTTCAGGGAGTCGTGTTCGTTGAGCGTTTTGATGCCTTCCCCGAGGGAAACCGGAGAAATGGAGGTGATCCGTGGTTCCTGCCATCGGCCAAAGGCTCGCAACGCATCAGCGCAACTCTCAGGCGTTCGGAAGGCCGGAATACCTGACTCGATCAGCAGGCGAAGTCCCGCTGCCGCATCAGGAACCAGGAAGGCTGCCAGCGTTTTCTCGCCAACATCTGCCTCGATGACCGGTGGTAGCGCTGTCTCCGGTGAAGCACGCGATGATGAGCCAAGGACTGCCAAGACGATATCGCAATCAGGATCGTCCGCCATAGCACTGAGCGATGGACCAATAATCTCCGCGCGTGCACCGGCAAGCGTCACATCGGTCATCGGGCCCTTGCCGACATTAATCCCTGTCGCCCTGATCTTGTCGATCGTTGCATCGCACGGTGTGAGAAGATCTACGCCCACATAGGAGAGCTGATCGCAGGCCGATGCACCGCCGCCGCCCGTCGTTGTCACGACCCCGACCTTTGGCCTGCGCTTTCCAATTGGTCGCTTGCCTCGGCAAAGTGTGGCGGCTTCGATCAACGCTTCCAGGACAGTAACGCGAACGATGCCGAGATCCTGGAAGAATGCGTCTACCAGACTGTCTTCGCTGAGAAGGGCGCCCGTATGAGCGACCGCCAGTTGCTGGCCGACGGACGAGCGCCCGAGCTTGAAAGCAATGATCGGCTTGCCGGCGGCATGTGCAGCGACAGCAAACTTGGCGATTTCGTCAGGTCGCCGGATTGTCTCGAGAAACAGCAGAATGACATCGGTTTCAGGATCGCCAACCAGCATTTGTCCGATCTCGCCAACGCCAAGATCAGCCTCGTTGCCAACAGCAGCAATCTTGGAGAACTTGAGGCCGAGGCTCGCAGCGCGTGACATCAGCCCGCCCATCATACTGCCGCTTTGCGAAATCAGTGCAATCCGACCGCCGCGCTCGATGGCTTCGTCGAAGACGGCATTGACGGTCAGACTGAGGCCGCTG
>JBCDBQ010000040.1:0-21918 GCA_039183375.1 Pseudomonadota bacterium | reverse complement strand
GCTGGCCGCAATCTCCAGAGCATCGCTTTTGACGATTTCATCGCCAGGTATAATCACCGGGTTCCTTGCTTTGAGGATCCGCTCGGCAAGTGCCTTCAGCGTGTCATCAGCGGGACGGACACGGGTGTCTATACGCGTGGAAGTGCTGAGATCGATGCCACCTTCGCGATTGAGAATATCACCGGGCAACGAGATGAACACTGGCCCTGTTGGCGGCGTTGTTGCGACTTTGGCAGCGCGACGGACAATCCGTGGCAAGTCTTCCAGGCGTGGAACCTCCACCGCCCATTTGACCATCGGCTCTGCGATTGGGACCAGCGGATCATAGAGCAGCGGCTCTGTCAGTCCGTGTCCAAGCTCCTGTTGTCCTGCCGTCAGGATCATTGGCGTGCCGGCGAATTTGGCTCCGTAAAGCGCGCCCATCGCATTGCCGAGACCAGGCGCCACGTGCACGTTGCAGGCTACAAGGTCACCTGATGCCCGCGCGTAACCATCAGCCATATAGACGACGATAGATTCCTGCAGACCAAGAACATAGGTGAGGTCCTTATGATCTTTGAGGGCGTCCATTACTGGCAGTTCGGTCGTGCCTGGATTGCCGAATAAGTGCGTGATGCCTTCATCCTTGAGCAATGCCAAGAAGGCTGAGCGGCCCGTAATGGTGTTCACGGCCATGATGGTTCCCTCGCTGCCGATGCCTGATAATGCGCGAGAGCGTAGGTGCGGGAAGGGTAGAGCGTCAATCAAGGCGGTGATTACCGCCTTGAATCCTAGTCAAATTGCTTCGTCCAAGCAGCGAGCCTGGTTCGCCGGAAGCTCGTTAGAAGCTGAGAGAGATGTCCCGATGACCCGAGTTGCAGGCTGCAACGTAAAGCGCCTGTTCCCGCGGCAGGCGCGGTTGTTGCCTCAAGCCAATCGTATTTCGGATTGCCTCGTCGTACTTGGTCAGACCGGCGAGCAGTTCGCTTTGGGCACGCTTGCGCCAAGTCAGCTGCGCATCGAGCTTCTTGATCGCATCTTCGTAGGCGGCGCGAGCCTTATTGGTATCAATGGTCTTGCGCCTTAACTCACGTCGCGCCTTGCCAAGTGCCGATCGGATATCGTTGGCACCTTCAACCTTGCGCAAAGCCGTACGGACTGACTGAATTTCTTCAACCGCTTTCTTGGCATCCTGACTATCGATAACGACGCCAAGCCCTCGAACTTTCTTCTCCAATGCAATCAAGTTATCGGTCGATCTGATAATGGCAACCGACTTCCCAACCGCAGTGTAAGCCGTGTCGACACCACGGCGGTATTTGCGGCGTGCATTTGTTTCTGCCTTCTGCAACGCTACGAATGCTTTGTTCTCAGCTTTCCAGTTGGCTGGAATTGTGGCTTCGATGGTTTTTTGTTTTTGGGCGAGCTCGGCAATTTCAGCATCGATCCTGGCAATCAAATTCTTATCGCCGCGGGCCTGACGTTTTTCTGTGTCGAGTTCTTTGATGTGCTTCTTGATGGCATTGGCACGCTTCTGAATTGCACGTACCTCTCTATGCAATGGTCGGTAGGCACCGACTTTGGCCGCGACTGCCGCTTCGGCCTTCTTGACCTCATCGACAAGCACAAAAACTTTTCCGGCACTCTCGAAGCCGCGTGTCAGATCGCGATTCATGCGACGCGGCAGATAACTGACATCAAGTGTTTGGGCATCCGCAATAGCTTGCTTTATCGTGGCACCGTTTTCTGCAAAGCGCGCGAAGTTATACTCCTCAATGCAATGCTGCATGCCCGGGTTGCGTGGCGGCGGCGCAACTTCCGATGTCAGGAGGTTACGTGCCGGTAGATAATTCACGAGCGACGGGAAATTACCGACAATAACAAGTGCCACGAGTTGCAACGCGATAAACGGTATGACGCCCTTGTACATCTGCACAGTTCGAACGATGGCGGGGGCAACACCGCGGAGATAGAAAAGTGCGAATCCAAATGGTGGCGTCAGGAACGATGTTTGGATGTTAAGCCCAATCATGACGCCCAGCCAAACAGCGGTAATGTTGGCAGAGGGATCCATCAATAGAATAGGGGCAACGATCGGGACGACGACGACGGCAATCTCGATGAAGTCGAGAAAAAAGCCCATGATAAATATCACTGCCATCACGATAATAAACTGGGCCCAGAATCCGCCAGGAAGGCTGGTGAGGAACTCGCGAACCAATTCCTCGCCGCCGAACGCCCGGAATGCTGCCGTCAGCATCGCTGCGCCGAGAAGAATGATAAAGACGAGTGAAGTGGTTTTGGCGGTCTCGACCATCACGCCGTGAAGCGTGTCGTCAATCTTGTAGGTGCGCCAGCCGCTCCAGACAAAGGCGGCTAGAAATACCAGAACGGCGATGATCGCCAGTGTGAGACCGAAAACATCTTCATCTGTTTTGATGTTCTTGATGTTGATCTGAAAGCTGTTGGTGATGACGCCGATTGCAATTAGCGATCCAAGTGCAAGCAGCGCCGGTATGAGGGCCGTCTTCTGTCCTTCGCATAAGCGGTAGCCAGCCATGATCATGGCCCCGACAGCGCCGATGGCACCGGCCTGGTTGACGGTGGCAACGCCTGTAATGATTGAGCCCAGGACGGCGAAGATGAGTGTCAGTGGCGGAATCAAGATGAAACCGACGCGGAGGAAGAAGCGGCTATCCAGCTTGCCTTCGAACTCGACCGATGGCGCCATCTTCGGGCGGACGAGGCCCAGGATGAGCACATAGGTCATATAAAGTCCGACGAGGACGAGCCCTGGAACAAGTGCTCCCAGGAACATCTCGCCAGCACTTGTTGACACGACGCCAAACTCGGATGGCATCGAGAAGTTGCCGGTTGTTTCCTTGTAGAGCGCCTTGCGTGCAGTTCCGGCCTGGTCCACCGCGCTGGCCAACTGGTCCGCCAGGATGATCAGCACGATCGATGGCGGAATGATCTGCCCAAGTGTTCCTGAGGCAGCAATTGCACCAGTGGCCAGTGACGGCGAATAGTTTTTGCGCAGCATCGCAGGCAACGATATCAGGCCCATCGCAACAACGGTTGCGCCGAGAATGCCGGTTGTCGCAGCGAGCAGTGCACCGACAAATATAACCGAAATACCGAGGCCACCGGGCACGGGGCCGAACAGCTGTGCCATCGTGACCAGCAAGTCTTCTGCAATCCGTGAACGCTGCAGCATGATCCCCATGAACACGAACAGCGGAATCGCTATCAGCGTATCTCGCTCGACTTCCCAGTAGATACCTCTGAAGTTCGTTACACCCGAGCTGAGCCAGTCAGACGGCCCGCCTTGCGCAAAGTAGGCATCCACGTCGCCAGCGAACAGATAACCACAGCCAGCCGCCAACAACACCGACAAAATTGCAGACCCCGGCAGCGCGAATGCCACGGGATATCCTGATGCCAGCGCACCGGCCATCAAACCGATCAGGACTGCTAGAAAGACAAGTTCCATGGGGCTTTACACTCGCGCTGAATGGTGGTCCGTGGTTCGGTTTTAGTGGGTTATCTCGTTTGACGTCTCGCGTGCACCTGGCTCACCACGATAATCGGCAACGCTCTCAAGTAACGAACTGGCGAATTGGATCATCATGGTAATCGCAAAAATGCTGAGGAAGCTCGCCATGAGGTATTTGATGTACATCCCGAAACCGGACTGCGAGACCTCAAATCCAAGAAGCGGTGTGATCAAGATCGAAGACTTGCTCCACATCCCCATAATCAGGATGGTCCAGCAGAAAATCATGCCCAGAAAAATGGCACCCATAGCGTTCACGCCACCACGTGTCCGGCGCGTGAAGTTCGCGTAGAAAACGTCGACCCTGACGTGGGCATCGGAATAGAGCGTATAGGCACTCGCGAAGAGAAACAGCGCGGCATACCAGAACCGCACGAGGTCGCCCATGAAGGCTTGCTCGTAAGAGAAGATAAAGCGCGTGATCACAATGGCGAGCTCCGCAATCACGACCAGAAACGCAAGCCAAACAAAATCAATCTTCTGGCGGAAACAAGCAATCGCAATTCCCACTGCCATCAACGGCATGTGCACGTAAGGACCTCGAAAGCGCGAGCGACCGAGTTGCTTGGCGAGATCCGTGCCTACAACGGATTCAAGCAGTCCCTCGACTCGCAAAAAAGAAATCGCAGCATCAACCATCCCGATCAGCAGGACTGACCAGAAGGACGCGCGAATAATAAAGACGGATATCCGATTGAGCACTTCTGCGTCGGCGCGTAGATTGCGCGATGTATTGCTGGAGAAAGCAAAGGCTGCTGCCAGGACAAGTGCCGCCGCGTACAACACAAGCTGCACAAATCCAAGAACACTAACCTGGCCGGCCTCAAAGAACGGCAGTACGCCTGGCCAGCCCTGCCAATAGGTCAAATAGCAATTAATGAGATAGACAAATGTGGCTCCGACGATGAACCAAGTGAATGTTCGGAGAACAGGAGCCGGTAAGACGTGCTGATCCGGTGCTTCAGCAGCAGCTGCAGTCATAAGCTTACACTAACCCTCGTCGTGCCTGGAAATGAGCGCCGAATGGCAAACCAATTGTCGTTAAGCGAGATGGCCGAGTATAGGCGCGCTGTGAACCGGGCAGCAAGTGCCGCCCGGTCAGTATAACAGACAGAAGCCTTAGAACTTGATGCCCAGAACGCGGTTGCGCTGAACAGAGAAGGCGACTTCGGCGATGGACTGCCAACCACCGATTTCCTTCAACGACTTCTTGTAAGCATCATCGATCTTTTTGGCCAACGCGCTGTGATCGCGGGTCTGCTCATAGACTTCTTCGGATGCTTTACCGAAGCTGTCGTAGATTTCTTCGCTGAATGACTTCAGAACAACGCCGTTCTCAGAAATCATTTTCGCGAGGTACTTACCGTTATTGGCCTGGGTTTCTTCATACTGTGCAGCGTGCTCTTCCATAGCTGCTGCAGTAATGATGGCCTGTTCCCACTTCGAGAGGCTTGTCCACCACTTCTTGTTGAAGCCGAAGGACAACCCACCACCTGGCTCGTGGAAGCCTGGCCAGTAGTAGAATTTGGCCGCCTCATAGAACTTCATGAAGTAGTCGTTGTAAGGGCCAACCCACTCCGTTGCATCGATCGCACCTGAGGTGAGGTTCTCAAAGATTTGGCCGCCAGGAAGAGAAACTGGTGACGCGCCAAGCTTGGCCATCACGTCGCCGCCCAAACCAGGAATACGCATCTTCAGACCTTTGAGGTCATCAGCCGTTTCAATTTCCTTGTTGAACCAGCCGCCCATCTGCGTGCCGGTCGCACCGCAGGTGATGCACTTCAAGCCAAAGCCGTCAGCAATTTCGTCCCAAAGTTCCTGGCCGCCGGCAAACTTGATCCACGCGTTCCACTCAACGGTGGTCATACCAAACGGAACCGCAGTGAAGTAAGCCCAGCCAGGGTGCTTGCCCTTCCAGTAGTAGTCAGCTGCAATGTACGCGTTTGAGTTTCCGGAAGCGACTTCGTCAAAGGAGTCGAACGCACCAACTTTCTCGCCCGCAGCGAAATACTTGGTGGTGATGCGACCTTCAGAAAGCTCGGTGATGCGTGCTGCAAGGCGCTGCGCCGAGATACCCAGACCCGGGAAGTCCCGCGGCCAGGTCGACACAATCGTCATTTCTTTTTTGCCTTGTGCAACGGCTGGCGCGGCCAGCGTTGTCGCCGCGGCACCGGCAGCTGCAACGCCACCGGCACTTTTGATGAATGATCTGCGATCCATTAGGTCAATTACCTCCCTTGGTGAAAGCGACGGATCGTACAAGCATGCGAACGTTGCACGCCTGGCGTACGAAGCTGAACCAACTCAAAACTGGCCGGTTCGCCCCATGTGCGCTCATGTGAGACGGATCTGAAGAGCGTTCAGATCGCCGCAATATTCTTTTTGTGTTCTTAGACCGCATCAGTGCACGGCTTCAACCACGTATTCAATCTCGTAGTATTAGCGCGGATCACACGTAGTTTATGGTCGGTAAATTACGTAAAGCAACTACCCAGTATTGGGTAGGAGGTAGGTTGCATTGCATGATAATTGCAACCTGTTTCACTCATTGAAAGCCGTTGCATCTTGGCAGACGTTCGATTGAAGGACTAAGTCTAGCGTTATGAACCTCAGACTCAAAATCCTACTTCTGGCGACCATGCCGCTGCTGCTGGCTATTGCGGTCATATCAGCCATCGTGAGTTATCAAGCTTCCGAGTTGTCTGAGCAAGAAATTCGCGTATTTGAAGAAACCATGCTGAAGGCGAAGAAGGCCGAGCTCAGGCATTACGTTTCGCTGGCAATGACATCCATCGAGCATCTTTACAAACCCACATTACAGTCTTCTCCTGACGAAATTCAAACGGCACAGACCATCGCCAAGCGGATCCTTAATCAACTGAACTTCGGCCCCGACGGCTACTTCTACGTTTACGACTATGACGGGAAGAACCTCGTCCATCCAAAGCAGACGTGGCGTGTCGGCAATAGCTACTGGGAACTCGAAGACAAGGAGGGCCGCAAGGTTATTCAGAACCTTATTTCTCAGGCAAAGAGTGGCGGAGGCTATTATCGTTATTCCTGGGAGAAACCATCCGTAAAGCAGGTAGCCGACAAGATTGGTTATGCGGTGGGGCTGCCGCGTTGGAACTGGATGATTGGAACAGGGATCTATATTGACGATGTAACGACGCAGGTCGCACAGGCCAAAGCGGAGACACAGAACCGAATTCGCGAGACCTTTTTGATCATTGCGATCATTACGCTCGGTGCCGTCCTCGCTGTTTTTGCGACCGGGATTGCAATCAACATGCATGAGTCAAATCTGGCCGACACCAAATTGCAGCATCTGACCCAGAAAATTGTGTCCACTCAAGAAGAGGAACGTGGTCGGGTTGCCCGCGAGCTGCATGATGGGATCAGCCAGCTCTTGGTTTCGGTTAAGTTCACTCTCGATCGTGCTCAACGCATGCTTGGGGGCTCCAAGACTGAGACGTCGGAGGCGATCGACAAGGCGGCTGATACACTAAATGTTGCAATCCGCGAGGTGCGTCAGATTTCGCGCGGATTGCGACCCGGAATTCTTGATGACCTCGGGTTGGCGAAAGCTCTACAAAGCCTGGCTGAAGACTTTTCGCAAAGGACCGGCATCGAAGTTGATTTGCGAACAACTCCCGTTGGAGAACAGGTTAGCTCCGAAGCAAAGACGACGTTATTCCGTATTGCTCAAGAAGCCTTCACGAACATTGAGCGACATGCGCAGGCAACCCAGGCGAAACTTCAATTGGCAACCACGGATAGAAAAGTGCGCCTCTTGGTGTCGGACAATGGCAAAGGATTTGACATGGCGGCACTCAAAAACGGCAATGGAAGTGTCACCGGAATCGGCATGAAGAACATTCAAGAGCGTATTGAGCATTTCCAAGGTCATCTGAGTGTTCATTCATCCAGGGGCGGAACAAAAATCGAAGTCAATTTACCTCTCCATTGAGGTGATGAAGCAGGCAGGTCAATCCTGAAAGGCAGAACCTGATGCAAGAGGCGACGGACAAGATTGGCATCGTCATCGCGGATGATCATCCATTGGTGCTTGAAGGAGTGCGTTCAAGCCTGGAAACATTTCCGCATATCGAAATTGTTGCGACCGCGAGTACTGGCAGGGAGTTGCTGGACGTGGCCCGGCAGCATCAACCGGACATTGCCATCGTTGACATCAACATGCCTGACTTGAACGGACTGGAAGCGACGGCAAGGTTGAAGGCTGAGTTGCCAGGAACACGAATCTTGATCCTGAGCATGCACGATGACGATGAGTACGTGGCGACAGCCATCGAGGGCGGCGCCAGAGGCTACGTCCTGAAAGATGTATCCACCAAGGAAATAGTGACTGCCATAGATGTCATTCACAGTGGTGGCATGTACTTCAGCTCCGGCATTGCAGATCGGATCGCTTCATTGCCGCGCGCAGCGGCCACTCGAGATGAGCTGACGGCGCGAGAGCAATCCGTGCTGTTGCTGATTGCAGACGGCATGAGCAACAAAGAAGTGGCGCGGGAACTCGAAATATCGGTGCGGACGGCTGAGACACATCGGAAAAACATCAAAAAGAAACTCGCTATAGATACTACGGCGGGTCTCACACGATATGTCATCGAAAACCAGTTGAGGCAGCCCAAGTAAGATCTTGATCCACAATCTGGATTGGTACACTCAGCTTGCCCGAGTGACCTCACTCCCGCCACAAGAGCTGTATTAACAACCTCTTTTAAGCCTTCGGATAAGTCCGTTGACCCATTACTGAGAGCCATCTATTCATGGATTGGTCGATCTCATTGCTCGTGAGGCTTGCGGTGCCACAAGAGTTCGACAATGGGGAAACGAGCATCATAGACGGGAGTAGCGCAACAATGGACGGCTGGTACGTGGTCAATACGCTGCCGCATCAGGAGACGCGGGCGGATCAGAACCTCCGGCGGCAGGAATTCACGACGTTGCTGCCCGTCACAAAGCGTACGCGGCGCCACGCGCGCAAGATGGACACGGTTCTATCACCTCTCTTCCCCGGCTATCTCTTTGTTCAATTAGACCTCAAGAGGCAGGCCTGGTCGTCAATCAATGGAACCTTTGGCGTTAAACGTCTCCTCAGCAATGGACTGGTACCGACCGAGATTTCGTCCGACTTTGTGGCAGCTCTCCGAGAGACAATCGACGAGAACGGCATTGCAGCAGTGCCAGCGCCAGAACTGCAGCCGGGACAACAGGTGCGGATCGCCTCCGGTCCTTTTGCAGACTGCATAGCAGCGGTCATGCACTTGTCACCAGGCGAGCGTGTGAAGCTGCTTCTTGATGTGCTGGGCGGCAGTGTGCAGGCAACGATCCCGCGACGCGCGGTCGTTCCCCTTTAGCGATTTTCGGGGCTCTTTTTAGCCGGGTTCCGACTCGCCGTCTGCGACGCGCAAGATGTACTTGCCGTACTCTGACTTCTCGAGATCGCGTCCGAGCGTCCTCAGTTGTTGCTTGTCGATAAACCCGCGGCGATAAGCAATCTCTTCCGGGCATGCGATCTTGAGACCGGTTCGTTTTTCGATGACACGAACATATTCGGTGGCTTCGGCCAACGAATCTGGAGTTCCGCTGTCGAGCCAGGCATGGCCACGGCCCAACTGTTCGACAAATAGCTGCCCGCGCCGCATGTACTCGGCGTTTGTGTCGGTGATTTCAAGCTCACCACGCGGAGACGGCTTTTGGTTTCTAGCAATCTCGATGACCTGATTGTCGTAGAAATAGAGCCCGGTAACTGCGAGATTGGACTTCGGTTTAGCTGGCTTCTCTTCGATCGAGATAGCCTTGCCTGAGGAGTCTAACTCGACGACGCCGTAACGCTCAGGGTCGACCACCTGATAGGCGAACACGGATGCACCCTCGGCTCGCGAGCTGGCGCTTTCCAGCTTTGCACTAAGATCGTGGCCGTAGAAGATGTTGTCGCCAAGGATAAGAGAGACGTTGCCGTCTCCAACAAATTTCTCACCGATATGGAAGGCTTGAGCCAGTCCCTCTGGTTTGGGCTGAGGAGCATATTGAATGTCTAAGCCCCATTTCTTGCCGTCACCGAGTAGGGACTGAAAAGCCGGTAAATCCTTCGGTGTCGAGATCAGAAGAATTTCTCGGATCGATGCCAACATCAAAGTCGACAGCGTGTAGTATATCATTGGTTTGTCATAGACAGGTAGCAGCTGCTTTGATGTCACCAGCGTCATAGGGTAAAGACGCGTGCCCATGCCGCCCGCAAGGATGATGCCCTTCATGATCAACTACCGCCTTGTTTGATCTTACTGTCGCAAAATGAGACGAATACAGCTACTGGCGAGCCAGTCGTTGCACGCAGTCATCAATAGCTGATTTCCAGTCTGCAAGAACAATACCGAAGTTCGCTTCGGCTTTGCCGCAGTCTAGCCGAGAATTCGCGGGTCTCGGCGCAGGCGTAGGAAATTCGGCTGTGGTTATCGCTTCCACTGGCACACTGGCCAGCCCAGCTTTCTCAGCGGCCGTCATTGTCTGTTTGGCAACCTCACACCAGCTCGCAGAACCACGATTGGCCAGATGGTAAATGCCCCAAGGAGCATCGTGTTTCTTGGCAACTGCCAGACTTCCCATCTCGACCAATGCTGCAGCGAGATGTGGCGCATAAGTAGGTGAGCCGATCTGGTCATCAACAACGCGCAGCTTTGGATGCTCTTGGGCTAGGCGCAGCATGGTCTTGCAGAAATTCTTACCAAACGGACTGACGACCCAGGCAGTGCGCACGATCAACGACAGAGGTTGAGCTGCGAGAACCGCTTGCTCGCCAGCCAACTTGCTCTTTCCATAGATTGAAGACGGTGCGACGGGGTCAGCCTCGCGATAAGCAGTTTCGCCCTTGCCATCAAAGACGTAGTCGGTTGAGATATGAATAAGCGGGATGCTGCCTGCCGCTGCTGCAACCGCCAATTGGTCAGCACCGTCGCAGTTCAATGCAAAGGCTGCCGCTTCGTCACTCTCGGCTTGGTCAACCGCTGTGTAAGCTGCCGCGTTGATAATCAGTGTTGGCGCAGTGCGCTCAATTGCGGCCGAAATCGAACTAGCATCCAATAGATCAAGTTCAGGTCGGCCAACTGCAATGATTTCGCATTTTTCCGACGACAGTTCCGCGAGCGAGCAGGCGACCTGTCCGCTGTTTCCGGCAACAAGAATGCGCATCGTTATGCGGTCTCTTTCGTCTCGATCAATCCGAGACGTTGGCCGCCATAGACTGTGTCGCGCAATGGCTGCCACCAGGACGCGTTATCCAGATACCACTGGATGGTCTTTGCAATACCTGTCTCGAAATTCTCTTGCGCTTGCCAACCGAGCTCGGTTTCCAGCTTCGTTGCATCAATAGCGTAGCGTTGATCGTGACCGGGCCGATCCGTCACGAACTTGATCAGGTTTCGTCGTGGTTCGGCGCCGGGTGCCAGGCGGTCAAGCGTGTCGCAAATTCGTTCCACGACGTGAAGATTTGTGCGCTCATTGCGACCGCCGACGTTATAGGTCTCTCCGAGCCGGCCTTTCGACATTATCAATTCAAGCGCGCGCGCGTGATCGTTGACATAGAGCCAATCGCGCACGTTCAAACCGTCGCCGTAAACCGGTAGCTCTCTGCCATCGAGACCATTGAGGATCATCAATGGGATCAGCTTTTCTGGAAAGTGATACGGGCCATAGTTGTTCGAGCAGTTCGATACGACAACAGGGAGTCCATACGTCCGATGCCAGGCGACAGCCAGGTGGTCAGAAGCTGCCTTTGATGCGGAGTAAGGGGATGACGGATCATAGGGGGTGTCTTCCAGGAATAGCCCATCATCACCGAGGCTTCCGTAGACCTCGTCGGTCGACACATGCAGGAAGCGAAAGCCGCTCTGTTTGTCTTGATCAGCCTGAGACCAGTAAGCGCGCGCTGCCTCCAGTAAAGTGAATGTTCCAACAATATTGGTCTGGATGAAATCACCAGAGCTGGTGATCGATCGATCGACGTGGCTCTCGGCCGCCAAATGCATGACAGCATCCGGCTGGTAGTCGGTAAAGACCTGGTCCATCGCCGATCGATCAGCGATGTCCGCTTTGATGAAATGGTAACGCGGAGAATTGGATATCGGCGCGAGCGACGACAGATTTGCAGCGTAGGTCAGTTTGTCGACGACCACCACGCGATCATCAGTTTCGGAAATCAAATGGCGACAGACAGCCGAGCCGATAAACCCGGCCCCGCCTGTGACGATGATAGTGCGGCTCATTCTTAACCTTTAGAGTACTCGAAGTACGTTGGGTGTTCACTCAGTGGCTTGTTTTCCAGATCTTTTGCCGAAAGCTGAGCTTGCTCCCGGTTGATCTTCCAATCAATCCCTAGTGCCGGATCATCAAATTTTATGCCACGTTCATTATCCGGATCGTAGAAGTTAGTAACTTTGTAAATGACCTCTGTATCCGGCTCCAGCGTGCAATAACCATGAGCAAAGCCGACCGGCACCCACAACTGTTCCCAATTCTCGGCAGACAGTACCCTTGAAACATATTGGCCATATGTCGGCGAGCCGTGTCGAATATCGACCGCAACATCAAGAACAGAGCCGCGCGCGACACGGACCAGCTTGCCTTGCGCTGAGGGCTCCAATTGAAAGTGCAAGCCACGCAGCACGCCAGCAGAACGCGACAATACATGGTTGTCCTGGACAAAGGTGTCTGTCAGGCCGGCAGCTTCCCAAACTGATGCATTGAACGTCTCGGAAAAAAATCCCCGATCATCTCTGAAGATTTTCGGCGTAACGACCTTAATCTCCGGGATCGCAAGTGATGTGATCTGCATCGCGCTTTCGTGTGCAGTGAAGAACTAAAATTGTAAGAGCTTGTGTCAGTCGGTTCTAATTGAGAACTCCGATTGTGTAGCATCTTTGTAGAACGCCTGCACGGTCTCACGCGAATACTCGTTAAGATCCTTTCCGACCATTGAGAGTTTCTTAATGAATTCATTTGGCGTCGTAATGATATGACAGCCCATGTCGTTGGCCTGATAGATGTTGACGAATTCGCGTGTACTCGCCCAAAGCAGTTCCGCTTTCGGTCGCGACTTTAAAATGTTGAGACACTCGGTCATTGGTGGAATCGGATCGATGCCGGTGTCAGCGATCCGTCCCGCAAACACGGAAACAATGGCAGGTGTATCAGGTGAGAGTGCGTCTGCAACCTGCTGGACTTGCTCCGTTGTGAAGATGGCCGTGATGTTGAGGACGACACCCTCGCCGGAAAGCGTACTTATGACCTCGCCAGCGAACTCACCTTTGGTGTTTGTTACAGGGACTTTTGCGTTAACGTTGCCACCCCAGGCCGCGATGGCTCGGCCCTGCTTGATCATGGTCGGAAAGTCGTCAGCAAAGACTTCGAATGACACCGGCTTGTCCGGTACGGCTGTAAGAACGCGCTTGGCGAAAGCCTCGTAGTCCGTCTCTCCGGCCTTGGCGATGAGTGATGGGTTGGTGGTAAAGCCACTTACCATCTCATTTTGAGACATTTCAACAATGCCATCGTAGTCCGCGCCATCTGCGAAAATCTTGACCTTCAGCTCTTCTAACGTGCGCATCTTTGCCACCCTGATCTAGATTGTTTTCTTGCTGCGAAAAGGCTCGCGTCTAAGCATTGACATCGACAACGACGCGTCCCTTGACCTGTCCTTTGAGAATGTCACGACCAAGCGAAGGTAGATCGGACAAAGTTGCGGATTGGATCATCGATTCAAGTTTGTCCATCGGGAGATCAGTTGCAATCCGCTGCCAGGCAACGTTGCGGTTCTCATAAGGCTGCATCACCGAGTCGATGCCGAGCAGGTTGACGCCTCTGAGCAGAAACGGAATGACTGTTGTATCAAGCTTATTGCCACCCGCAAGTCCGACAGCTGCCACCGATGAGCCGTACTGCATCTGAGTGAGGACGTTGGCCAGCATTGCACCGCCGACAGCATCAACACAGCCGGCCCACTGTTCCTTCTCCAAAGGTTTGCCGCTAGGTGTGTCGATGTCTCCGCGGGCAACGATCGTTTTTGCACCGATGCTCTGGAGATAGTCCGCTTGCTCAGGCCGCCCGGTCACGGCCGCCACGTCGTAGCCCAGCTTCGACAAGATGGCTGTCGCGACCGATCCGACGCCGCCAGCTGCACCTGTCACCAGCACGTCGCCTTGTCCTGGCTTCAGCCCCTGCGCTTCAAGTGCCATCACAGCAAGCATTGAAGTGAAGCCGGCAGTCCCAACGGCCATGGCTTGTCGTGTCGTCAGTCCGGACGGTAGTGAAACGAGCCAGTCAGCTTTAACCTTCGCCTTCTGCGCATAGCCGCCCCACCAAACCTCGCCAACACGCCACCCCGTAAGGACGACCTTGTCACCTGGCTTATAACGCGCGTCAGTAGAGCTCTCGACTGTGCCTGCAAAGTCAATCCCGGGCACATGCGGGAAGTTGCGTACGAGACCGCCAAGACCGTTCACACACAATCCGTCTTTGTAGTTGACGGTGGAATACTCGACCGCGACGGTCACGTCGCCCTCGGCTGGCAGCTGCGCGTCGTCTAGTTCGGTGACGTTAGCCGTTGCTTTGCCATCGTCATTCTTTTCGACCAGAAGTGCTTTGAACCCCATGGCGCTTTCTCCGGTAATATTGCTGCATTGCAGATGCTTAATCTTGCTCCCTTCGTCAACGATTTCGCGCATGAACGCAAGCAATTGTAGGCGATTGCTCCAAGATCAGGCTGGTCGGAGCCATTGGCTTGGGCTAGGATTTGATTTTTACTAGTCAGTTCAACGCTCTGGTTAAGTTAGACCATGGTCGCACCGTCAATCGATATCGCAAATCTCAACAGCGATGGCTTGTCACGGAAACAGTTTGAGCCCGGCGAGACTTTGTTCCTGGAAGATGACTCCGGCGACTGCATGTATGTTGTGGTCAGTGGCAAGGTCAATGTCGTGACCTTTGGCCGAGAACTGGAAGATGTCGGCCCGGGAGGGATCATCGGAGAGATTGCTCTGATAGATGACGGTCTTCGTAGTGCCTCGGCGATGGCGGCTGAGACAACCGAGGTTCTTGTCGTCGACAGAGAGGCGTTTCGGACTCTCGTTAGCAAACAGCCGCAATTCGCGCTGGATGTCATGAAGATCATGGCCGGACGCGTGCGTCAGGCGACGCCAGAAGGCAAGCAGCTCTCACCAAACTGGTCGGATAGTACCTAATTGCGAATGCGCTGAGTTAAATGGCTTCCCCGGCGGCAACACCGCTCGCCCAGGCCCATTGGAAATTGTAACCACCAAGCCAGCCAGTCACGTCGACGCATTCACCGATGAAATAGAGACCGGGAACGGACTTCGCCTGCATTGTGCGTGATGACAATTCCGTCGTCGATATGCCACCAGCCGTTACTTCCGCCTTGGCGTAGCCTTCGGTTCCGGTCGGCTCAAGTGTCCAAGCCCTTAAGGCAGTCTCGATTTCACGCAATGATTTGTCCGACGCGCCACCCAACGCCTCAATCCTGATGCCACGCTTCAGAAAGCGTTCAGTCAGTGTCTGCGCAAACCGGGAGGGTAAGTGATCGGCGAGGGCCGTGCGCAGAGCGGCCTTCGGCTTCTCCTTCTTCTTCTCCACCAGCCAATCGGGCTGATAGTCCGGCGTCAAATCGAATGTCACGGATTGACCTGTGTCCCAATAGGACGAGACCTGGAGCACCGCCGGACCGGACAGGCCGCGATGTGTAAACAGGAACGCCTCTCTAAATCGAGCCTTGCCACATTGAGCAACGACGTCGGATGAAACACCACGCAGTTCCTTCAGGTCGGCCTCAGCGTCCCCGAGGGTCAAGGGAACCAGCGCCGGTCGTGGTGGTACGATCTCCAATCCAAATTGTTGACCGATCTCATAGGCAAACCCGGTCGCGCCCATTTTGGGGATCGATGGGCCACCAGTGGCAATAACGACAGACTCCGCGTTGACCGCTTCATCACTGAGATTGACGGTGAAGCTGCCATTTGCTTGCTGGATATTGGCCGCGCGCTCGCTTAAGTGCAGGTCGACCTGGCCCTTCGCGCACTCATCAAGAAGCATGGCGACGATTTGCTTGGCCGACCCATCACAGAACAACTGGCCGAGGGTCTTTTCATGCCAAGCAACTCCATAACTCTCGACCAGAGCGACAAACTCCTCTGGCTGATAGCGTCCGAGCGCAGATTTTGCGAAGTGCGGGTTGCCGGATAGAAAGCACTCCGGCGTTGTGTGGATGTTCGTGAAGTTGCAGCGGCCGCCACCAGAAATCAGGATCTTTTTCCCGGGTTTGTCAGCGTGATCGATGAGGAGTACACGGCGACCACGCTGACCGGCGATCGCAGCGCACATCAGTCCAGCCGCTCCGGCGCCAATGATGATGGCGTCGTATCGATCCGCGTTGTTGGTCATAATTGTAAACCGTTAATCCTGCACAGGTGTCAGGCCGCAGTTTCTGCGAGTGCGGTGTCGATGCTAGAAGCTAACTTTGTGACCAACTCGTCGATTTGCGCGTCCTCAATAATGTATGGCGGGGCAAGCAAGACGTGGTCGCCGCGGCGCCCATCAATCGTGCCGCCCATGGGATAACAAATCAGGCCTGCTTCGAACGCCGCTTTTTTTACCTTCGCATTGATCTTCAAAGCTGGATCGAAGGGTTCCTTGGTCTCGCGGTCAGAAACCAGCTCGATGCCTTGAAACAAACCTCGTCCACGAATGTCACCGACATTGGGATGTTGACCGAAGCGCTCCGTAAGCGCTGCCATGAGCTTCTCGCCCATCACCGGTACGCGCTCGATGAGCTGGCGTTCCTTGAATGCGGTCAGCACGGCCAAGCCAGCGGCACACGCTGCCGGGTGACCCAAGTAGGTGTGCCCATGTTGAAAGAAGCCGCTGCCGCTCTCTATAGCGCTGTAAATCTTATCGGAACACAGCATCGCGCCAATGGGTTGATAACCGGCGCCCAGGCCCTTGGCGATTGCAACGATGTCCGGTGAAACGACTTCCTGCTCGCAGGCGAACAGCGATCCGGTGCGGCCCATACCGCACATAACCTCATCGAGAATGAGCAAAATACCGTGTGCATCACAGATTTCACGGATGCGTTTGAAGTATCCTGGCGCTGCAGCAACAGCACCGAGTGTGGCGCCGACCACGGGCTCAGCAATGAATGCCAGGACGTTCTCGGATCCAAGTCGCTGGATCTCTAACTCCAGCTCGTTGGCGGCTCTGATGCCATACTCTTCGAGAGTTTCATCATCGCGCTTCTCGCGATAGGCGTAACAGGGCGCGATGTGGGAGCCTTCCGTCAGCAATGGTGCAAAAGGTTCGCGGCGCCACATATTACCACCCGCGCCGAGTGCTCCCAATGTATTGCCGTGATAGCTTTGCTGGCGTGCAATGAGGCGATGACGTGATGGCTGACCAATCTCAATGCAGTACTGTCGCGCCAGCTTGATGGCTGCTTCAACTGCCTCTGAACCACCGGATACGTAATAGACGCGGTTGATACCCTCTGGTGCTAAATCAATCAGGGTGTCAGCGAGGGCCTCTGCCGGCTCACTTGTAAAAAAGCCTGTATGCGCAAACGCCAGGTTATCCATCTGTCCTTTGACAGCTTCTTTCACCGCATCGTCGCTGTGGCCCAGACAGGAGACTGCTGCGCCACAGGATCCATCGAGATAGCGCTTGCCGGTGCTGTCGATCAGATAGCATCCATCCCCTGCGACTGCTATGGGCGGCTGGTTCTGCGTATGGCGCGGGAAAACGTGTGAAGTGCGGGATCCGGTCATGACAGGCTTTCTGTGATGTCTGGTGTTCCGGTTCAGACAGTGGCCTCACCTGGCAGATCAGCGAGACAAAACCATCCAAGACCAAAATTGAGCAATGGCAGCTGCTGTTCTGGGGTGATTTCCAACCGGCAGTGTCCACGAGTTTGATATCGGACTGCAAGCGACAAATAAAGATGGAAGTTCCCGGACAGCGCATCCAGAAGGAAATGGTTTTCTCAAACTTTCTATCGCTGAGTTAGCAATCGCAACCCGAGGCAAGGCTGAGAAATATCTTGCCTGCGACAAGATTTGTACCTCCGCGACATCCGCCATTATCTCGGTCGTTCGTAGAACAAAATTGTCGTTCTCAGCGAATGGCAAGGGGCACCGACGATGTCAGAAACCATCTCAAAAATAATGGGTGGAACGTCGGATCTCGGTGGGGAGTTAACGAAATGGCACTGCAAGAGGACTTCAGTGGGCAGGAGTGGAATGCCCATTCTGCATCGCCGCTGCTAGCGCAGTCTCGTCGCACAAGATCGACACCGTTCTCTGAGCGGGTACGTGCCGCTGGTGCGCAGGCGTTCACGGTCTATAACCACATGCTCCTGCCTAGCGTGTTCAATTCGCTTGAGGACGACTATTGGCATCTTGTCGAGAATGTTCAGCTTTGGGACGTCAGCGCGCAGCGCCAGATTGAACTCGCAGGGCCCGATGCGATGCACTTGGCTCAGTTGATGACCCCCCGTGACATCACTACCAAATTTGATATTGGCCAATGCAAGTATGCACCGCTCGTCGATCAGCACGGCGGCATTCTGAATGATCCCGTCATTATCAGGGTCGCCGAAGATCGCCTCTGGCTGTCGATCGCTGATTCAGATGTACTCCTCTGGGCAAAGGGCTTGGCGCTCGGCTTAGGTTTGGATGTCGAAGTAACAGAACCCGATGTCTTCCCTCTTGCGGTGCAGGGGCCACTGGCCAACGACCTTATGGTCGACGTGTTCGGAGAGAAGGTCCGCGAGATCCGCTTCTTCCGCTCCGAGATGCTTCAGTTCAACGGCGTTGATCTGCGTGTCGCAAGATCGGGTTGGTCGAAGCAGGGTGGTTTCGAGATTTACCTCGACGTGCCGGCGTTGGCTCACGAGCTTTGGGATACGCTATGGTCAGCCGGTCAGAACTGCAATGTCCGCGCTGGTGGCCCCAACTTGATTGAGAGAATTGAAAGCGGTCTCCTATCGTTCGGCAACGATATGACTCGCATGAACACGCCGCTGGAGTGTGGCCTCGATAAGTACTGTGCCCTCGACAAGCCAATAGAATTCATTGGCAAGGCTGCCCTGTTGAAACAGCGCCAGCAAGGTGTGCCGCGGAAGCTCTTTGGCCTCGTCATGGATGGGGCGCCGATTACACCGGCAACAACTCCGTGGACTGTGTTTCAGGGAGATGCGCCCGTCGGTTACGTAACGAGTGCCGTTTACTCACCACGGTTTCAACACAACATCGCGTTTGCGATTCTAACCCTCGAACAGGTGGCGTTGGATGAAGTCGTTGAGATTGAAGACGAGCACGGCTCTACCCTGCATGGGCGCGTCTGCGATCTACCATTCGATCCAGCTGAAATGGATTATCAGCTGACGGCTTAACCATAGATTGCGAATTGGCCACGCACCCTTCTCTTCTGCGACCGCCTCCCGAAACCTTTTGTTGGTTCCGAGCATCCTATGCAGTATTATCCGACCGAGAACGGGGATAATATTGCACTCAGGGTTTAAGGCCCTGAGCTAGCGGCAATAAATGCGCATCGTTAGTAGGGAGCAGGCATGTCGGATTTGCTTCGGGTAGAGGACCTGCGGGTCGGGTTCTCCCTGCACGGCCATGCCTTGGAAGTGGTCAAGGGCGTCAGTTTCAGGATCAAGCCAGGCTCAGTCGTTGCCTTGGTCGGTGAATCCGGTTCCGGAAAATCCGTTATTTCACAGTCGATCATGGGGATTCTCCCCAACTCGGCGAAAATCACGAGTGGTAGAATTCTGTTCAACGACGAGCAGCAAGGCATCTCACTCGATATTGCGAAGCTTGATCGCAACGGCAAACAGATGCGCGACATGCGTGGTGACCGCATGTCGATGATCTTCCAGGAACCGATGAATTCGCTTTCGCCGCTCTACACCATCGGCAATCAGGTCCAGGAAGCGCTGTCGATCCATAAGCGTCCGACCAAGAAAGAAGCGCGTGAGCGCACCGAGCACATGTTGAAGCTGGTCGGATTTCCTAATCCGACCCGTGCCTACGACATGTATCCCTTTGAGCTCTCAGGTGGCTTGCGCCAGCGGGCGATGATCGCAATGGCTCTCATTTGTGAGCCTGCCTTGCTGGTTGCAGACGAACCAACGACTGCACTGGATGTGACGATCCAGGCCCAGATCTTAGGCCTGCTCAAGGATCTTCAATCCGAGATTGCCATGGCGATGCTGCTGATCACGCATGATCTCGGTGTAGTGGCCAACATGGCTGACGAGGTGGTCGTCATCTACCACGGCGAGATTATGGAGGCCGGCGCATCTGAAGCGATCTTCCGGCAACCAGGGCACAAGTATCTCAAGGCGCTGCTGCAGGCGGTACCTCATTTCGACATGAAGCCGGGAGAGCGGCTCATCTCTCTTCGTGATGATCCTGATCAGCAGGTGGCGGCGGCAAACTCCGAGCGGCGACCGCCTGAAAACATGCCCGATACGCCGCTCCTCGCTATCCAGAACATAACCAAGTCATTCGAGACGAAGAAATCGACCGGTTGGTTCGGAGGTGGCCGGGCCGACCGGGTTAAGGCCGTCGACAATGTCAGTCTCGAGATCAGGCGCGGCGAGTGCTTGGGGCTGGTCGGAGAGAGCGGCTGCGGGAAAACCACGCTCTCAAAGATCATCATGCGAGCACTGACCCCGGACTCCGGCCAACTCATGTACGACAATGGCGAGCAACGGCGGGATCTTCTCGATCTCTCGTCGCGCGAGCTGCAGAAATTTCGTACTCGGATTCAGATGGTGTTCCAAGATCCCGTCAACTCGCTTTCACCGCGAATGACCGTGCTCAATATTCTGCGTGAGCCGATGGAGATTCACGGGATCGGGTCGAGCTCAGAACAAACAGACCGTGCCGTCGAGTTGATGAAAGCCGTCGGGCTGGATCCACGCTTTCTCAATCGCTATCCCCATAGCTTTTCTGGCGGCCAACGCCAACGGATCGGCATCGCGCGTGCTCTAGCGCTGCGCCCTGATATGATCATTTGTGATGAGCCGGTATCGGCGCTTGATGTTTCGGTCCAGGCCCAGATCCTGAACCTTCTCTGGGACCTGCGAAAAGAACTCGGACTGACGTACATCTTTATTTCCCATAACCTCGCCGTGGTGGATTACATTGCTGACCGCATCGCTGTCATGGCACGCGGGCGCATTGTTGAGCTGGCACCGCGGGAGGTTTTGTTTCGTGATCCAGTCCATCCTTATACGCGCTCGCTGCTGCGCGCGGTCCCCTACCCTGATCTCGATCGGACACTGAATTTAAGAGCGCTGGGTCAGCACGATACGTCCGACCCAACGAACTGGGCTCCGCGTTTCCAGCCTGGTGATAGTCCAGACTCCCTCCGTCACATTCCACTGGGAGACGGACATTTCGTTCTGGCCAATGAAAACGTTGACGCCCGGGAGCTGACGGCATGATACGACTGCCACTGGTATCGGTTAGCAAGGTTGGAGCAGTGCTCGTCGCGCTGGTCATGTTTGGTCAGAGCTCAGCCATCGCCAGTGGTGAACAAGAACAACGCCGCGTGGGCCACTACAAAGAAACACCACTGCTCCAGTCGATTGTCAGGGCCGGTAAGATGCCACCCGTAGAAGAGCGGTTGCCCTTAACACCAAAGGTCGTTGACCTGGAGGCGCAAGGCCGCAGTGTTGGACGCCATGGTGGGCGCATTCGGATGCTGATGGGCCGCTCCAAAGACGTGCGGATGATGGCCTACTATGGCTACTCCCGTTTAGTTGCCTACAATCAAGAATTTGAGTTTGAGGCAGACATCCTGCGGAGCTTTGACGTCAGAGAAGGTCGTGAGTTCACCTTTCATCTAAGACCGGGACACAAGTGGTCTGACGGGCACCCATTCACGGCTGAGGACTTCCGCTTTTACTGGGAAGACATCGCCAACAACAAGAAGCTGACCCGTGGTGGTCCACATCGCTTCCTATTGGTCGACGACAAACCTCCTAATTTCGAGGTACTGGACAAGTATACGGTAAGATACACTTGGCACGCTCCCAACCCGAACTTCCTCGCCGGATTGGCCGGCACGCGTGCACTCTATATTTTCGCGCCAGCGCACTACCTCAAGAAACTTCACAAAAGGTACGCCGACCCCACCAAGATCAAAAAGAAGTGGGCGAAGAACTTCAAAAAAAAGAGCCGGCAGTACCAGCCGTCCAACCCAGAGCTTCCGACGCTGGAAGCGTGGATGAATCAGACAAAGCCGCCTTCGACACTTCTGGTGTTTGCGCGCAATCCCTT
>JBCDBQ010000039.1:0-21936 GCA_039183375.1 Pseudomonadota bacterium | reverse complement strand
GCGCTTCTATCAGGCTGCCTTCACCGCCAACCAGGTTTGGAAGAGCCTCTAGTGGCCTTGAAAAACAAACGTGGCGACCGCATCGTGCCAATATCGGCAACACCTTCACCACTGTGCTATGTCTGTCGCCGACAACCTCTCTACGATCCCGGAGGCCCAAGAACTTGTTGGGCCAATCGTGATATGACGTAAAGAATTGAAAGAGGGCGCTGGCGGCAGTGTTTGATACGGCAAGCCCGATGAACAACCGCAAGAAATTGTGCTTAGCCATCTTGCGGCAGGTTACATAACCGAGACACAGGCGCACTCGGAAACAAGCTTGACGTTTGATGTACGACAACTTCACGGTCCGAATGGCGCGGCCGATAGCTTCGCCACTGGTAATTAAAAGACGCGAAGCAAAACAAGTCCGATCCAACAAACGATATCGGTCGTACACCGGTGACAAGCTCAACCACGGAGCAATCCATGCCATTCCCTAAACGAGCACTGACGATAGCATGCGGGCTCGTACTTCTCGCAGGTGCCTATATCGCTTTTGCGACCTACATCGACAATGTCGAACATCCCCAATACACGACGCTTGTTAGCGATGGCAGATTTGAAGTGCGTGCCTACCGACCAATGACTGTGGCTGAATTGACCGTAGCAGGTCGCCGACGAGAAGCCGTTAACAGAGCCTTTTCACCGCTGGCAGACTATATCTTCGCAAAAGAACGTGATGGTGAAAAGATTGCAATGACAGCTCCGGTTACCCAAGCTGCCACCGCTTCAGAAGATGAATGGACGGTGACCTTTGTGATGCCCGCGCGACACGCACTGGCATCTCTGCCTAAGCCGGTGAACAGCAAGATCGTCCTACGTCAGATTCGTGAGAGCAAACGCGCGGTCGTTCAATTTGGTGGAGTAGCTGATGACCGCCTCATTGATGAAAAGGAGAATGAACTGCGTCAGTGGGTTAAATCAAAGGGCTTGAAGATGATTGGTGAGCCGACATATGCCTATTACAACTCACCTTTCACGCCGGGCTTTATGCGCCGCAATGAGATCATGTTCGAACTCAAGACAGATGAAGCGAGTGGATTATAGCTCGAGCCCGCCCAAGCATCACATCAATTTACTCGCAAAGGCCTCACTGATCTTTCAATCTAGGCGGCCTCTGATCGCTCGTGTGCTAGATCAAGAGTGCGTTCGAGTTCCTCAATGGACACTGAGAACTCTTGGTCGCTGCCCTTACCAACCACAAACGCATAGGTCTGACCCTGGCGGTCTGTCACAAACTTGAGAACGGACACAGTTCTCGTGGGTGGTTGAATGACCAGGAGGGAGGCATTCGCGGGCATGATCATCAGCCCGTGCACCAGATGGCTCCCCTCGACACCGACGATGGTACGAGCACCTGCACACGCTTCAATGATTTGCTCTAAAGAAGCGGTGGACGGATCGAGCACCTGCAGGCCATACTTGGCAGCAAGATGCTCAGCAGCAGCACGCTCATTGAGCAGGACGCGCTTATCGCCAGTAGTTCCACGTAGAAGGAAAACGCCCGCGTGATGCTTGTATCGGCTCGTCGCGATCAGTTTTTTACGAAACTCTTCTGATCGGGCTCTTCTCGATTCATTATGTGAGAAGTCACAGAAAACTGTCAGCTCCTCGAAGTGCGCGTGCTCAGAACGTAACGGCATCATGCCGAGGACTGACTCATATTCTGGGACATGGCCTCCAGGGCGGACTCGGGTCGTAAATGGTGTGCCGAACTGACTCGCGAGTGGATAGGTCAAACAGTCATCCTGCAACCAGTTACCAAACCATCGATTCCCAAGCCAACTCTCGAAGATTGCACCACTGCCCACGTTCGTCGGCTGTCGATAGATCGGAATACGTTGATTGCGAACCTTGAGATGTTTTACGGCGCCTTTGGCGTATAAAGCACCATCAACTAAATCGACAGACTTCATACGATATGCAACGGTCGGCGCTTCCGTCGAATCGAAGCCACCCTGAAAGTCCCGCACGACCTCATCGCGGGTGCCAAACTCGGTGCCCGAAATGCGCTCAATCTGACCCGGCAAAAATACGGCAGGTCGAATGTAGCGTTGAGATGAAGGGGCCAACTCAATCTGCTCGACGGCAGCACATTCAAGGTCGGGCACCAATCGCCCAAGCTTCTTCAAGCCAGTCATCAACAAGGGACGAAATGTAATCATGACAAGCAGCCATCTTGCTTTTCAATGTTCCCCTTATCATGTGACAGCGTTGTCGTTAAATCTATCCAACTATTTTAGTTTATTTCGGCAGTTCAAGCTGAAGCAATTCTTCAAACAATCATTAACTAAGAACCAAGTAAGCCAACGCTTAATATCAATGCATTCTTCCTACTCAACCGTATGACCACTAAAGTATAACTGAACATTTGTAACGCGGTTCGTTGAGCGTAACTGGACAATCAAATGACTTTGCCACGCGATCGAGCCGTAGCAATCAAGGTCGTTCACGACCTCAGACGAACTATAAAACTCCATTGGATCCAAAGAGTGTGATCACAGGCAATGTTTAGGACTATCGGTGGCGATCTACAGCGGCATGGAGGGACTGTACTCAATCAGGCCTTCATTTCATTGCTCGCGTATCGTTTCGGCAGATGGGCAATTGGCAAGAAGAACCCAGTAGTCCGATTTGTCGCCAGTAAGTTCTATGGCGTCATGAATATGTTCATAGCCGGGCTGACAAAGATTTGGATTCCTCCAGAAACAAAAATCGGCGAAGACTTTCACATCATTCACTCTGAGGGATCATTGTCGATACACCCAGACACAGTTATCGGCGACCGCTGTGGTGTCATGCATAATGTTACGATCGGGACGAATATGGGTGAAGGTTGCCCGACTATTGGTGACGATGTGTTTATTGGCGTGAATTCCACTGTGCTAGGGCCAATAAAAATCGGTGACCGCGTACGTATTGGAGCCAATACAGCGGTTTCGACGAATGTTCCTTCGGACTGTATTGCCATTGGTTCACCTGCAAAAATTTATCCACGGTTGAGCCCACTACAAAAGAAAGATGCGAATTCAGAATGCTAGACTTGGCATACGAGCTAGCATGGAAGCCAGCAAGAAAAGTGTCCTGAAGGGGGCCCCGTGAGCGTTCTGTCCACTAGCTTCTATCATCTTTTGGGCGACAATCTCTCTGCGCGCCCGAACAAGGTTGCCCTAATCGATCCCCTCCAGTCTTACACATATTCTGAATTAGCAATTGAGGTTGAACTCTACGCCACGTACTTCGAAGCCCATTCGGTTTCAGCCGGCGATCGTATCGTCATCAGTCTTCGCAAAAGCGTCGCCGAAGTTGCAGCAATGTTTGCTGCATCGAAGGTCGGAGCCGTCATCGTCAATGCCAACGCGCAACTGACCGGTGAACAGCTGTCTTATGTCGTTAGAGATAGCGCGGCAAAAATAGTTGTCGTCGACAAAGCCGGTGCAAGTAAGATTTCCGGCAACGACATTGGTGATGCTCACCTTCTTGTCATCAGCAATGCAGACAACGGTCAAGAATTTGCGGAGTGGCGCTCACGCTCAACTGGGCAATCAGCTCGTGAGGTCACCCGACTAGACACCGAACTTGCAATGATCATCTACACCTCCGGCTCAACGGGCAGGCCCAAAGGGGTCATGTTGAGTCATCGCAACATCATCATGGGTGCCCGCTGCGTAGCACGATACTTAAAACTCGGAGAAGATGATCGACTGTTAAGCGTGTTGCCATATAGCTTTGACTATGGGCTAAACCAATTGACAACAATGATGCTGTTAGGTGGTACGATTGTTCATCAACCGGTACCCATGCCGGCAGAGGTTATCAATACAGTCCGCCGCCACAACGTCACCGGTCTCGCGGCTGTCCCACCGCTGTGGAGCCAAATAGCGAGATTACTAGAATCACGGCCGATGGAATTGCCGAGCCTCCGGCGATTGACGAATACAGGCGGTAAAATACCGGATAACATTCTCAAACTACTTCCAAAGGTGTTTCCGGGCGTTGATATCTTCCTCATGTACGGCCTTACCGAGGCGTTCCGATCGACCTATTTGGAGCCGGCCAAGTTTGAAACGAAAATGGGCGCAATTGGTCGGGCTATACCTGGCGCGGAAGTCTACATCATTAAGTCCGATGGCAACCTAGCCGATCCCGGAGAAGAAGGCGAGCTGGTGCATCGAGGGCCGCTCATAAGCCTCGGCTACTGGAAACAACCTGAGGCAACCCAGGAAAAAATCCGGCCCTGCCCGGCCTTGTCAAACATCATTGGAGACGAGCCGGTCGTTTATAGCGGCGACATCGTTCGGCTGGATGCAGATGGGGATCTTTGGTTTGTTGGTCGCAACAATGCGATGATCAAGACCGGCAGTGGCTTCCGCATGAGCCCTGAAGAGATCGAAGAGCTGGTCTATGCAAGCAGGATGGTCAGCGAAGCAGTAGCATTTGGTGTCGATGATGATGTGACTGGCGGAGTCGTTCATGTTGCAGTGACTACTCAAGAAAATTTTGATCTGGCTGCACTCACGGTTCATTGCCGAAAGAAGATGCCTGCCTACATGGTGCCGAGCAGCATTCATGTTTGGACATCGCCAATGCCACGCGCATCAAGTGGCAAAATTGACCGAACAGCCGTCATTCATCAAGCGAAACGAAAGTTAGCACCGACTGAACAAAAAGTGATAGTCGATGACTTCGTGGGTCGCGCAGGTCAGTGACGCCGGTTGCACAACAACAGCCTTGAGATTGGTTAGCAAATGTCAATTTCCGAAACGCTATTGTTCGAACACATCCAGGATTCGCTTGGTGACAATACGGAACTCGATGCGAATAGTGAGTTGTTCTCAACCGGCCTACTCGACTCGGCTGAAATGATGCGCCTCATAGCTTTCCTCGACGAGAAGACCGGCATCGATATCGGAATGGAAGACGTAACACTGGAAAACTTTGATACGGTCGCGCGAATTCAAGAGTTCGTGGCAGCAAAGAGATGAAAGACTATGAGGCGAGTTCAGTTGAAGACGAGGTTCTGACCGAAGCAGCACGGACATTTGGCACGCCATGCTACGTCTATTTTTGCGATAGGATCGAATCACGAATTCAAGAATTGAGCGCTGCGTTCGGCGGCCGTTTCTCACAGAGCTTTGCTGCCAAGTGCAATCCCAATCCCGGCGTTCTTGAGTTCCTGAATTCTCGTATCGACTTCCTTGACGTTTCCTCTATCGGCGAGCTGCGCCTTGCTCTTCAAGCCGGCTGGCATCCTTCTCAGGCAAGCTTCACAGGTCCTGGAAAGCGTGAGTTTGAGATTCGCGAGGCTATCGAAAGCGGTATAGGGGAGCTTGTGATCGAGTCCGTTCGAGAGGCCTTGATTGCTGACCAGATTGCAGCCTCTCTCGACCGTCGCCAGAATGTGCTGCTACGACTATCGCCCACCAGTGTCCCCAAGGGGTTTGGCGACCGAATGGCCGGCCAACCGTGTGCCTTTGGTATCGATGCGGAAGCAATGGCCTCAGAGATCCCTAAGATTCAGTCATTGAAAAACATCAGCATATGTGGCCTCCACATCTACTCTGGGACGCAATCCCTTAATCCAGCCGCCATTTGCGAGAACTATCAAAACTTTGTTGGGCTGTTCCAAGAATGCTGTACTGAGTTTGATATAACCCCGCAGAAATTGATCTTTGGATCTGGTCTTGGCGTTGCCTACCACGAGAAAGATGTACCGCTTGATTTGGATGCAATTGCAAACGAGACCAATGCGGTGCTGGATGCACTGAAACAGCAACCTAGGTTCTCAAATACGCAGTTGATCCTTGAGCTTGGCCGTTACCTTGTCGGTGACGCAGGATTCTTTGTCACGCGGGTCATCTCTGTGAAAGAGTCACGTGGCTCAAGAATTGGAATATGTGACGGCGGCCTGAACAATCATCTACCAGCTTCTGGCAACTTCGGCATGGTCATTCGACGCAATTACAAGATGCACAAGATTGGAAAACTGGTTCAGCCAGGCGAAAGAGTGGATCTCGTCGGGCCGCTTTGCACGTCCATCGATAAACTAGCAACGGGAATCACCCTTCCACGCATTTCTGAAGGAGACCTCATCGCCATCCACAACAGTGGCGCTTACGGCCTGACCGCAAGCCCCATTCATTTCATCAGCCACAAACCGCCGAGCGAAGTTATTGTCAATGAGCACGGATTAGTTGATGTGACACGTCAACTTGGCGATATCTCTCACGTGTCGTGAATGACAGTTCTCTTGAACGCATTGCAGCCGTCCAAAGACGCAAATGTGGGCGAGACAAGTCAAATGGTACAGAACCCACTTGCCGGCACATTCCAGTGAATTTGGATCGTACCCCCCAATCCTACTGAGGTCTTGCTACTACGAGGCGCCGCAAGTGCGGAAGCATTGCGTTGAACCATTGGCGAGCCATCTTCAACTGGCCCCTCTCATTAGGATGCGCATAATCAAAAGTATGAGTGCCTTTCTCATCAGGTCTCGCAATCCAGCCATGATGATGGTCAACGGTTACCACCGGCGATGCCTTCGTTGTCATCGATCGAACTGTTGCTTCAACACGCAACCGCATCCACCACGCACGCCAGCCACTTTCAAAAACATGGCCTACCAATACGATCACGTCTGGATTCGCCTTCCGCAGTTGCGAGACAATGTCTTTCAACGGCTGAAGAACGGCATCGTCATAACTATCCGCTTCGTAATCATTGCTGCCAACGTGCACGAGGGCAATGTCTGGTGGTCCTGAATAGCGAGGTAGCCATTGCGGTAGCCTTCTCGACAACTGTGACGCCGTCCAGCCGTAATGGCCTTCATGATCTAGATCGAATGGCACACCATCTTTATCAGGCCATACTGCATCTGCGTGCAATCCGCGTCGATGCGATCCGATATAGTCAATCGCAAAGCCTGCTTCTTGCGCCAAATAATAGAGCGGATAACGGTAGGTGAATTCCGGACGATCCCGTCTACCGCCCTGCGTGATACTATCCCCCAATGGCAACACTCGAATTGAGTCCCCACTTGAGGATCGAGACTGGCCATTCGATTGCTTGACCTCAGCGTAGACCATGGCAGGCCCAAGTGGGGCTAGCCACGAGAACAGCAAGCCCACCGCAACAAGTGCGGAAACAAATACACGCGTGCCGTAAAACAGCTGATGTACTAACGTCCGCATCCAAAATCGGTCCGACGAGCCTTCAGTTGGCAACAAGTACACCCGATGGCTCGAGTGCAACAATAAAACCATCCAGAAGAGTACATTAGATTTTAAGCTGCCAGCGCCGTCATCTATAGAAACGGTTACCAGTCAAAGAGCCATGCCTTGATCGACAGCACGACCCCGGTTTTCCTCAGCTATGACGTTGCACCGAGACCATCGCTGCAGCAGTTCCATCGCCGGTTCTACAACCAAGCAACTATCATTCATCTACAAGCTAATCTAATCACTATTCATGGTGCGAAATGCACAACAAGCCCCGTAAGTCGCAACACAGAATGGGACGCAGTAGGTCAGTGTAATCTTCCACCACACGACGTCTGCCCCAGCCATCAGGGCATCACCTTGGTTGATCAGATTGAGAATGCTGCCGACCAGGAACGCTATGGTCAACGACCTCTTTGCAACCGGCCAAGCCAAAGCAGCACGGAACGACGGCATCCAATCAGTGGTAGTCGGCTTGTCTTGGTGCATCTCATCATCTCAACTGGCTGCGGTACGCATACCTGATTGTGCGCTGAAACTTTAAAACTGCCACAGTCTTGGCAGCTTTCTCAACAACCTCGCGTAAACGAGAGCGGCGGTTTCTTCAACCGTTCACAACTCTTGCTGGATTTCCGCACCAAATAGAATGAGACTTGGTATTGGTGCCTTTCATCACAAACGAGTCCGGCGCAATCTCTGTGTTCCGCCCCAGGATCGCACCGTAATGAATATAGGCGAGCGGTCCGACACTTGAGCCCGCACCGATCACAATTCGATCGGATTTGAAGAGACCATCCTCAAGAGAATGCGCTTGAATAGAAACTTCCGCATTGAGACACACATCGTCTTCAATGACAGTGAGAGTCTTTTCGGTTGCGAAAGCACCGTCATCAAAAACGCGCTTGCCCATCTCAATCCCAAGAAATCGATGCATCCATGGACGGAACGGCGTACCACGGAAAATGTACTTGAATGGAGTCTCTGCGAGTTTCCAATGCCGCTCAATCCACCAAAAATACGAGTCATGAATGGTACACTCATAGGGCTTCAGTCGGTTGCCAGAGAGGCTTAAGCGCTCTGAGATAATGTATATCGGAGCCGCGCCGAAAAATAAGGCAAGGCCCGATGCAACCAGACTCAGCATGCTGATTTTTTCGAAGATGGACAGTAGGATGTATCCCGCGAGGAACCCCATGAATACTGCCAGCCAGTTGCAAAACAAGTAGATGCCCATCGTACGAAGATTGTAGAAATTCTTACTGAGCAGCCGCGCATACCCCTCGGCGTCTTGCGGGACGGGATTGAACGCAACATCATTACTATTGCGGCGTGGAATCTCAAACGCAGGTGATCCCAACAGACCAATGTCCGATCGTCTTTGGGCATCGATCGGCAGCATAACCTTTGACGCCAAAAGACAGTTGTCACCAATACTCTCACTGGAGGGAAAGTAGATGTTGTTGCCAAGAAAAAGTTGTTGACCAAGCTTTGTCTCAGCTACTCGGAACGAGACGCTGGAGTATTCATAGTTCAAAAAAACCAGATCATCAGAAACCATTGTGCCCGAACCAACCTCGCACGCTGAGGGATAGTCCTGAATCAAGGAGGTGCCAAAGTTGGAACCCGTTTGCTGAACTTGGGGTTGGCGAATGCCAAGTAAGCGCAGATAGTGCACAACAAACGAGCTATCACCGAACAGAATGTGAAACGCACGGACGTTTGCAAACGACGCCATCACTTGTGCGAGGTAGTAGCGAACACCATAAAGCCCATAGCAACTTCCAGGCCTCAGCGCGATACTCGCTAGACGTGGCACAGCTAAGTGAACGCCAAGCGCTGCAGTTAACAGGAACAAAAATCCTATAAGTGAAAGTTGGCCGAGCACAACGATACCCTCCAAGGATACCGACACGCTCGAACCGACGATTGCCTTCGATTCAATACCGAACACTGTCTTGAGTATCAAAACCACTATCGCAACAGCGATCGTAGTCACCGCAACGCTCGAAACGATCTGGAAGAGGCCAAAGAGTTGCCGCTGCAGTCGCGAAGGAGCATGCTCCTGAACGTGACTGAAGTCGGTTGCCGTTGATACAGATGGCGAGCCGTGAGCGCGACCGTTGTCCGGAATCGATTGCCCCTCCACCAAAGCTGAAGCGTGGCCCAACTGAGCGTTGTTGCCAATCTTCGTGTTGAGATCGACCACAGCTCCGGCACCGACCGTAGCATCCGCTCCCACATCAATGTTACCGAAGCGCATGTAGCCGCCTTCAGCGCGATACCCCGTCAGATGCGTGTACTTGCGCACCACGGTATTTGACCCAACTGAAATCAAATCGGTGCATAGCGGGAATGCCTTGCAAAGGAGCAGAGCATTGTCACCAATGCGCGCACCTAACAATCGTAAATAGGCATTGAAGACTGGCGAACCTCGCATCGCCGCCAGCGGACTTGTCTCGACCAACAACCGCACCAGCCAAAACCTAAAATAGGACAAACTCCAGAGCGGAACCTGTCCAGCGCGCCAGCGGCCAATCAACAACCACTTCGCAGCAATGGGGACGGCGAAAAGAATGCCAAAGATACCGGTTACAAAAAGAGCGCTGCGAGACGTGACGTCTAACCATGCCTCGGCTTCGGCGATCCAGATGAAGCCTGCCAAAGCAATCCACAGGTAGCCTGCAGTCAACAGGAGATAAGTCGCCGCCTGCAATGCACCACAAAGAGCATGTGACGCAGTGCTGGCAACAAGCGTTGGGCTCGCCCGCAAGTCTGATCTTACTTCGCTGGATGCCACTTCAAGCTTTTCAGTTAGATGCCTGACCGTCGGCGTTAGATAGATATCTGCTATCGAAACATTGCACTCGGGCCATGCGCTCGTAAGTCCTGAAACGAATGCAGCAGCATTAAGAGAATCCAATCCAAGATGATCGAAGAAATGATCATCGATTGAGAATCTTTCGATCTTGAGAATTTCCGCAAGGCAACTCGCCACACGCTTTTCTGCTACGGTTTTCGGTTCCGCATACGCCGAGCCAGAACTGATAACTCGAGGAAACTGCGGCCCCGGCAACGCCTTGCGATCGGCTTTCTGGCTCGGAAGCAATGGAATACTTTCCAGCGGCTCCAAGAACGCCGGCACCATGTACGATGGCAATTGATGACGCAGGAGTTCAGCAATATCTTCGCGCGACGGACCGGCATCTCCATCGAACCGGGTAAAATATGCAACAAGCTCCTTCGTATTGCCGTTTGATTGGCAGACCGCGACAACAGCTTGCGCTACACCGTCGATTTGCAACAATACCTCTTCAATTTCGGATAGCTCGATGCGGTAGCCCTTGAGCTTAACCTGCGTATCAATGCGTCCAAAATACTCGATCTCACCTTCGGGATTGATGCGGCCCAAGTCGCCTGTTCGATAGATCCTACCAGATGGGTTGTCTGGAAGACCAATGAAGTCAGGAACGAATTTATTGTTCGTGAGATCTTGGCGATTGACGTAGCCCACCGCCAGTCCGATGCCACCAATCGCGATCTCTCCAGTTTGCCCGCCCTCGACCAGTTCAGGCCTATCCGTCTCCACGATGGCGATGCTGTAGGTCGGTAAGGGAACTCCGATCGTAACCTTGCGGCCTGGCTGTAGCTCCGTCCAAGTCGCGGTAACTGTCGCCTCAGTTGGGCCATAGGCATTTAGGACACGACGATGATTGCTTTGCCAACGAGCCACGAGATCCTGCGGACATGCCTCACCCGAAACAAGTAGGAACCGCAACGACGGTACGTCGTTCTCGATCGTTGCTAACAATGTCGGAACACAACACAGCGCCGTAACGCGATGATCGTTGAGGAATTCCTCTAAAGCCCTTCCAACTAACTGAACGTTGGACGGTGACGCCACCAAAGTTGCACCTGCCACCAGCGGCACCCAGAACTCTTCGACGGAGAAATCAAAGGCGAAGGTCAAACCCTGATACACTCTGTCGTCAGGTGAATAGCCGTAGACCTCTGCTGCTACTGATACAAAGTTGCAAATTGATGACTGGTTGACGGCCACACCTTTCGGACGTCCAGTCGAGCCAGACGTATAAATGATGTAGGCGAGTCGATCGTTGTCATTGTCTACAGATAGATTCTTGGCAGCATCCAATGCCGAATTCGAGGACACGGGACTTCGGACCTGCTGCGCCGATTGGGCAATCGCGCTTACTGATAGAGTCGGCAAACCTATATCAGCCAGAAGATCTTGTGCATCATCAAACGCTATGAAAACCGAAAGCTCTGCATCATCGGCGATATAGCGAATTCGTTCTGCTGGAAACTTGACATCGAGTGGAACATAGACCGCACCCAGCCTTACAACCGCAAGCATCACGCAGTACGAGTTGATCGATCGATCGAGCAGCAGCCCAACGCGATCCTTGGAACCTATCGCAAGGCCGGACAAAGCATCGGCATAGGCGGCAACCGCTCTTTTTAGCTCACGATAACTCATCGCGTTACCGTCGGCCTCGATCGCAGGATGGCCACTCTCGCCGTTAGCTTCTGCCAACCGGCACCGCGCTTCGAAGAGATCATATAGCGTCTGGCCGGGTCGCCAACGAATGTCGTTGTCGTGATCAGCTTGTCTGAGGATAGACGGATGACGGTCGACATCAACCGGGTCGCGCAGCAGTGACTCCATTTTGCAGCGACCTATTCGGCAGCTTGCAGCGTGCTGCCACCGCTCTCCCTAGCCATCACCTCATCTATGGCAGCTTCAATGCCCTCAAGTCCGCGATGTAATTCTTGATCACTGATGGTAAGAGGCGGAAGCAGTTTGAGAACCTGATCGTCCGAACCAGTTGTCTCTGCAATCACTCCTCGGCGGAAAGCTGCACGTGATACACGCGCTGCAATGCCTGGATCATCCCAACCCAAACCGAGCATCAAACCACGCCCTCTCACGTGAGCACCTTCATCGGAGTAACGACTCGCAATCTTGGACAAGCGGTCGTGGAGCGTCTTACTCTTCTCCGCAAGCTTTGACCCAAAGTTTGGATCACGCCACAGCTCAAGAGCCGTCTTAGCCGCGACAAAAGCAAGGTTATTGCCTCGGAAAGTACCGTTGTGCTCTCCTGGCTTGAGGACATCGAGATCGGGCCGCAGCAGCAACAGTGCCATTGGCAATCCCATGCCACCGATTGCCTTGGACAGGCACACCATATCTGGTGTGAAACCCATATCATCGAAGCTGAAAAAGCTACCCGAGCGTCCGCATCCAGCTTGGATATCGTCGACGATAAGCAACACACCGTGTTGGCGAGCGATAGCAGCAATGCGCCTTAACCAATCGGCAGAAGCTGTATTGAGGCCACCTTCCGCTTGAATGGTCTCAACAATGATCGCCGCCGGCAAGTCGACACCACTGCCGCTATCCGACAGCAGTTTATCGAGATAGCTGGCAGTATCCATATCATCCAAATAACCCTCAAACGGCGCACGCATGACATTGGTCAACGGCACACTCGCGCCCATCCGCTTCCCTCGAGTCGCAGACGCAGCCAATGCGCCGAGCGTCATGCCATGAAAGCCGTTGGTGAAAGCAATTATGTTCTGACGACCGGTCGCTCTCCGCGCGTACTTGAACGCTGTCTCAACGGCGTTCGTTCCAGTTGGCCCCGGAAACGTCACTTTGTAGTCGAGACCACGAGGGCGAAGAATGACTTCCTTTAGCGCCGCAAGAAAATCATGCTTGGCCACAGTGTGCATATCAAGCGCATGGGCAACGCCATCGCCAAGCATGTAGTTGATGACTGCCTCGCGGATTATCGGATGGTTGTGGCCATAGTTGAGCGTGCCTGCACCAGCCAAAAAATCTATATAAGTGCCACCATTAACGTCAGTCAGGGTTGCATTGCGGCCACTTGAGAATATCGCGGGGAAATTTCGGCAATAACTGCGAACTTCAGCTTCCATAGTTTCAAATAGTTCAGCGTTCATCCCCGGGGCCTATTGTATCGTTGAAAGTAATTGTGGCTATGGGTGTACGTCGTTAGAATTGTTTCAGATTGCCAGCCAAAGCATTTTTAATTTGTGACAGGCCGATATGTATGAGGCGACGCGCAACTCATGGACAAGTGATAGATCTCACAAGTACGCGCAGATTGAATATTCATAAATTCTCACAATTCATTGAATTCAGGTTCCACGCAACAAATCTGACGAACCAATCTGTTCGTGCAGCATGTGTTAACGCGGTGATTGGCCAATCAAAAACTCATTAATGCTGGCAACCATCCAGCGGGCTGATAAAACTTGATCAGTTGCTGACCACGGGATCAGTACGAATTTCGGCAATCATCTCGCCATCATCATCAAGTCCAACTTCTTCGAAACCCAGACTCGCATAAAATGCTTTCGCAGTCTTATTATTTGGCACATAGCAAATCGTAATGCGTCGGCAATCCTGCCTTTTGCCGATATCCTTTAGCGTCTGCTCAAGAGCACGACGACCATAGCCTTTTCCCTGCCAACGACGATCAATCATGAACCGATAAATAGAGTAAGTCTCCGGTTCATCCTCCTCATGCAGGGTTTCATACATTAGAAAGCCAACCACCTTCTTGCCGGCATAGATGGCGCGCGGCACGGCATAGCTATTGTATTTCGACTCAGCCAGCGAATAGGCATTGCTGGCAACATAATCTTCCTGCTCGTCTTCAAGTTCAAGATCAACCACCTCTTCCCAATTTTCGGCGTCGACCTCCCGCAAGCTAATTTTCTTCGTCATCGATCAATAATGCATTTCTATCTTTGAGATTCTGCAGTTTCCAGCAAGCCGTCTACACTACCAATAATCCAAGGGGTGCAATTGATTGCCCAGCATGCCGGTTTGAATGTGTTCTGCCAATCTTCTGAGGTCTCTGCAACAGATTATCGCCAGACGAATAAGCTTAAGCCGGACAGTCGACGCACATTGTGCCGGCGACCTCGTTCCCAGTGGTTGCCTGATGGATCTCAAGCAATCCAGTTTCCAATTGGAGGAGAAAGGAAGCGACCGCAAAAGCCGCCTCATATCATCCGCCTTCTCCAAACACCACGGATGGTGGCCAATAGGCTGGATGAACTTCGTGAGCTTTGCTGGTTTCAATCAGGCGGTACATTGAGTACCGCATTGCCGCCCCTCCCAGCTCCAGCTTGCGACGCATAGCAGCCATTGCTGTCGTCGCCAACTTGACTCCCGCTCAGGAGAGCGCATCGGCCAACTTCAGGTGCAAACACGATCGTCATCAGAAACTACTCACCCAATGCCCTGATCCAAACAACCGCGGCATGGAACCATAGATCACAGCGAAAAGCTGGCTCCATATCAGAACCTTACAAATCGTGAGTGTCGGTGCTCAACAAATCGAATGCGGCAGACAGAACTCTCATGCACTTGTCCTTCTTTGGTCAGGCTGGTCAGCCCGGCCGAGGAGACGCGCTGGAGGGCTTTCATCTATCAGTCGCCGAGGCACTTCAGCGTGCAGACAGAACTGAACCGCTTTCCAGTTAGCAGTTCGCTTCAACAAAATTATGCGATGCTCCGACGTTCTCGCGTTACGCATCTGCTCGTGAGGGTAGAACCGTCTTGCAGACGCTAATCGTATCCTTGAGAGCTGAAACGAACGCATCAAGATCGCTATCGGTTACGGCGACCGAAAGTGCAATGAAACCGCGCCGCGCAACGTAGAAGCCACGATCCAGCAACTCCAGGAACAATAACTCTCTGACGCGATCATCAGCGGCGTCCAGTGATGCTGGCGCTTCTACCGGTCCCTCGACAGGATGCAAGTTCAATAACGAGCCCATGCCTGATGCACATAGACCAACACCGCTCTCGACAAACAGGGAGTTCAACCGATCTCGAAGAACCTCACCCCTTTGATGCAGTTCGCTAGAAACATCCGACGTAAACGCTTCGGTTAAGGCAGCAATACCGGCATTCATCGATAGGACGTTGTTGTTGAAGGTGCCAGCATGCGGCAGCGCGCCTGGTGCTGAGGGGTCGAACATTGCCATAAGCTCCGCACGACCACCGAAGGCACCGAAGCTCATACCACCACCGACCCATTTGCCAAGCGTGACAAGGTCCGGTTTTAGACCCAACATCCCGTGTGCACCAGCACGACCAAACCGCGATGTCATAACTTCATCGAAGATCAAAAGCGCTCCTGCAGCCTCAGTCTCTTTTCTCAGCATTTCCAGAAACTCAGGATCACCCGGAATACAACCGCTCGACCCCATCATTGGCTCAATCAGCAAACAGGCGATGTCCTGACCATGCTCTCGGATAAGAGCGCGCGTCGCATCGATATCGTTATAGCTGCCCTTGAGATAAGGAAACGGCGCATTGATCGGACTGCCATGACCTGCAAAATACAGCAGTGCGCCATGGTATCCGCCATCCATGACCATCACACTATCGCGACCCGTATGATGCCGCGCTAGCGAGACAGCCATCAAGTTGGCCTCGGTGCCGGAGTTTGTAAAACGTACACGCTCAATTGCCGGGAACCGTTCCGTGATCAATTCACCCAACCGCGCTTCATTTGGATTATGCGCACCAAAATTGATCCCACGTTCTACGGCTTCGGCTATGGCTTTTCGAATAGAAGGATGCGAGTGCCCAAACACACCAGCCGTATATTCACCAAGCAGGTTCAAGTAGCGAAAACCATCAACATCCTGGATATATGCTCCCTCTCCCGACGCGACACGGATTGGAAAAGGTCCGTGATACAGCACTGTCCGTGTATTCCCGCCAGGCAAATGCTGACTGGCTTGGTCATGAACGGCTTTGGTCTTGGGCCTCAATGAAGCAAATTTCTCGCGCGCTTCGAGCAATGCATCATCCAGAGAACTGTTTCTCAGCACAATTCACCTCTTTGTTTTCATGTTTGCAGCCACGTTCGCAATTGCGAAGAAGGGCGGAGCTATCGCTTCTAAATTCCATTCCTTTAAACTTGCAAACCGGTTAGATGACTGGAAGTTGCCTCATCAGGACGTCCACCTCGGACGCTCAAGATGGTGTCCCGTCTGCCCTTGATAGGCATGGCCCAGCCTAAGTGCGATGTCCTCCCGAAACCAGGGCGCTGCGATTTGCATCGCGATCGGCATACCATTGCTATCAAAACCGCAAGGAACAGAAAGTGCCGGTACTCCGGCAAATGACCAACAATATGTAAATTGGGTAATCTGGCGGATGGCGTCAAACCACTCTGGCCCTTCCTGGCCAGTTTCCGCTATCGGTGCTCCAAACGGAATCGTTGGCGAGAGGATGGCGTCAACTTCTGCAAACGTTGAGCGAAGTCGCTGTTTGAAGCCTTCGTTCCAGCGCAAAGCTTCTGCGTACTCGCTTCCCTTGACGTCCTTGCCAAGCATAGCTCGCGTGAAAACATCACGCCCGTAGTCGTCCGGTCGAGTTTCAAGCCGATCCTTGTGAACGTGGTAGGCATCGGCCAATAGCACCTTGAAGGCCAAGAGTTCATGGCTCCGCTCCACATCGCCCAAGTCTATCTCAACGATATCAACGCCCAGATCGGTGAGAATAGAGATGGCTTCCTCCATAGCGCGTTCGACCGCCGGCTCCAGTCCGTCAAAGAACCATCGTCTTTGAACCCCAACCCTAAGACCGGCGATATCACGATCCAACTCGGCCATAACATTTGGCACAGGAACATCCTCGGAGACCGGATCTTCGGGATCGTGACCTGCTATGACCGCAAAGATCCTGGCGACGTCCGAAACCCGGCGCGCCATTGGCCCCAGGGTATCAAACCATGCTGACACCGGTATTGAGCCTCGACACGAGATTCGGCCTATTGAAGGACGAAGCCCGGCGACACCGCAGAACGCAGACGGCAACCGTACCGATCCACCGGTATCAGATCCGATCGACCCAACGCACATCCCAGCAGCCAGCGAGGCACCAGAACCGCCGCTGGACCCGCCTGGAATGCGCGAGATATCCCAGGGATTGCGGACCGGGCCGTAATGGGTGCTTTGACTGGTTGGGCCGAACACCCACTCGTGCAAATTAGCCTTCCCCACAAACACCGCGCCGGCCCGCTTCAAGCGATCGACAATGAACGCATCGCGGTTCGCCATATTGTTAGCCAGGACCTTCGATCCGGCCGTCGTTATGGTACCGGCCACATCAATGTTGTCCTTCAGAGACATCGTCATGCCGGCAAGTAGTCCGCACCATTCACCCTGCGCAGAACGCTCATCGACGCGCGCGGCAGTCTCGAGAGCGGCTGCTGCAGTCACACTGAGCATGGCCTTTGTCGAGGGATTCCACTTTTCTATCGCCTGCAGACCAGCCTCTGCCTCGGCTACTGCAGAACGATTTTTCATGGCATCTACTTTCTCAATCGACACGATTAAGGCTCCTCAAAGACCTACAAAGCGCTCAGTTCCGACACCGTGAAAAGACAGACTGACCAAGAGTTCGGATCAAACCGATCCGATCATCAACAAATCCCGTGAACAATAGCTGATGAAATCCGGCTGCACGAACAGCTTGGATCTGCGACACACACTCGTCTGCCGTACCGACGATGGCAAAACGGCTTGTCATATAATCGAGTAGGTCTTGGTCTTGCAGAAGAGCTGCGTTTGGACTTTCACCTAAATCTTCATGGTGGGCTGGCTTGTAGCCCTGTTGCACTGCCCGGATTGCCTCTTCGAATTCTGGCGGTACAAGCTTACCTTCGAGCGTGAAGCGGAAGGCATGATGAGCAGTTGAGGCCAATTCCATTCGAATCTCATTCAACAGCTCAGACTTATCAGCACCGACGTTCACCCGAGCAAGCGCCCAGATATCCAGATCGTCCAGCGTTCGACCAGCCTTCTTGGCACCAATCTCAAGATGCCTCAGCTGCAAGTCCACCACGTCCGGCGCAATACCCAGACCGCAAATCACACCATCTGCGATCTCACCGGCAAGCTCCAATGTCTTGGGTCCCTCAGCCGCAATATAGACTGGCACGGGATTTTCAGACTGTCCGGCCACCCACTTTGTGTGAATGTCTTTGCCGCCAAAGTTGGTCGATTGGCCGGAGAGTAGCGAGCGCAGTGATAAAATATACTCCCGCAGTCCCTTCAAACCCCGCGGTCGTTCGTTAAGATTGTAGATGGCACTATCGCCGGTCGCGATGCCCAGCATGGCTCTCCCATTGGACAGCTCATTCAGGCTTGCGATAGCACTTGCCATAACCGCCGGATGACGTGTCAGTGGGTTCGTGACGGATGGCCCGATCATCACGCGATCGGTAGATTGGCCGACCGCTGCGAGGGTCACAAAAAGTTCGCGAAAAAGAGATTGTGAATCAGCAACTCCAACCCAGTCGAAGCCCACCTCCTCGGCTAGCTGCGCATTTTCAATCGCCGACGCAATGCTGCGCGGAATTTCGATTATACCAAATCGAGCTGTCACGGCGCTTTCATTCTCCTATCTCAGCTGCCAACAATCGGTGAGCTGGTAGCTGTTCACTCGAGATCAGCAACTTCCGCCTCGATCGCGACCTTCCCTGATGCGTTGATCAGGGCAAGATGGCTAACCGAACCATCCGCAGATTTCCGTTGCATCACGTCCAGTGTCTCATCCCAGAACATTGGACGGCGAAAGCGGATGCCAATGTCGATCTTGTTTGGTGGCCCATCGACCAGGCACAAGGCTGCCATCAACGAACGCACACCCATCAATCCTCCGGCGATCGGTGAGCGATAGCCAAACTGTGCCGCAACCGCAGGATCATAATGGATTGCATTGCGACCTTCGCTTGAATAATCAGAAACACGGTCAGGTGCGAAAGAGCATTGCGCAATGGTTTCATAGAATGAGAGGTCAGGTTCGACCTGCTTTTGGCGCGCAACCGAATTGTCAACAGAGCCGTCACGGTACAATCGTGTCGAGGAACGCTCGGTTTTCAATGCACTGGTGCCATCCGGCAGAGTGAACGTGAAAACTGATGTTATCAACGTACCTCGCGCAACCGGCTTGGTTTGGGTAACCTCACCTGACATCACCAACGGTTGGTTCAATGGCACACGCTGCGAACACATGATCCGATCAGTCGTGTGAACATTGCCGTTGATGGACAACCCTGACTTGGTCGCTGCCAGAATGGCCTCATTGCAGAAATGAGTGAGATCTACAAAACCATGATAGATCCCTGGATCAATGAGGCAGCTCTTCAATCGCCGCTCTTGCAGCTCTGGTGATATACAAAGGTCAATATCACGGTACTTGAATCCTGGCTGCAGCTCGTTGTGGTCGGTGGGGGATATCATGAAACAAATTCCAGCAACTGTAAGGTTTCAATCAACTGGGGGAAGCAATCTTCACATATCAGGCCAACGTCTTGCACCTAGCACGAGTTAAGCGGTTGGCGCGAGACGACCGCAAATCGTTCTGCCAGAAATCGATATTTCTACTGTCTCGAACTCAACGTCTTTGTCGGCCAGTGCGTGTACATTAAGTGCATCATGCTTAGAGCCCGGCAGACCTTATTTCCCTTTGCGAAGGGTCATCAGGCATAGGGGCGATGTCTTCGAATAAAACCTCCGTTTCCAGGCCACCTTAAGTATCGCTCGTGATGCTATTGAAGTTCCCAAGTCGCAGCAATCGACGCGCAGCGGTTCCCGAAGCATCAGTGTGATAGTTTGCTTTGACTATCTGGGCCCGAACGAACGCTACGCCGTTCAACACGACACACAGGGTGAGGCTGAATGCAGATGTTTCAGTAACTTTGACCGCAAAACCTGCTACTCAAAATCAAGCATCTGGCAAATCTTAGCGGACAGATCGCGCGTTTGCCGGGCCGGTCACCGTTCTGCTACAGGCTATTCTAACACCCAGCGCACGAACTGGCCGTAGCAGTCCTCAAACTACCAGAGAGCACTCGAATGACAGAAAAGCCAAGATCCGTAACCTGCAACGGCCGCGAGTACCGTTTCCCCGAGACGCCAACCGTAGTTGTGTGCATCGATGGTTCCGAACCTGGTTACATTGAGGCGGCAATTGAAAGTGGAGTTGCACCAAATTTCGCGAGACTGATGTCTGACGGGCCTGAGGGAGGTACCAACTTGCTCGCGCATTCAGTGGTGCCGAGTTTTACCAACCCGAACAACATGTCGATCATTACCGGGCAGCCGCCGAAGGTGCACGGCATCGCAGGCAATTACTTCTTTGATCCTGAAACCGGCAAAGAAGTTATGATGAACAGTCCGGAGTTCCTGCGCGCGCCGACCATCATGCAGGCATTTCACGATGCCGGCGCCCGGGTCGCCGTCGTTACCGCTAAGGACAAGCTTCGCGGATTGCTTTGCAAAGGCATTGACTTTTCCAGTGGCCGAGCCGTCGGTTTCTCATCGGAACGTGCAGACCAGGTCAGCAAAGAAGGCAATGGCATCGAGGATGCTCTGACGATGGTTCAGATGCCACTTCCAGATGTTTACTCCGCTGATCTTTCTGAATTTGTAATGGCTGCCGGAGTGAAGCTTCTGGAGCGTTTCTCACCCAATCTCATGTACCTATCAACAACTGACTACGTCCAACACAAGGCGGCGCCAGGTTCCGAAGTTGCAAACTCATTCTATGCCATGATGGATGGCTACGTCGGCGCCCTGGACGCAGCGGGAGCCGCGCTGGTTCTAACGGCTGACCATGGTATGAATGACAAGTACGATGAGGCCAGCGAACCAGACGTCATCTATCTGCAAGAACTTATGGATGAATGGCTTGGGCGTAGCGTGGAAGACGGCGGTGCGCGTGTGATACTGCCAATCACGGATCCCTATGTCGTACACCATGGAGCATTGGGCTCTTTCGCGACGATCTATATGCCGGATGATGCCGACTTACCCGCCATCACTGATCGACTACAATCCATCGATGGAATTGAACTCGCAGAAACAAAAGCCGCTGCGTGCGATCGATTTGAACTTCCTACCGACCGCGTTGGTGATCTCGTTGTCGTCTCCACTCGCAACAAAGTTCTGGGCACCTCTGCTGATCGTCATGATCTCTCAGGGCTGACCGAGCCACTTCGTTCCCATGGCGGCACTACCGAGCAAGTTGTTCCTATGATTGCCAATCGCAAGATCAACGACGTTCCTCAAAAGCAGTTAAGAAACTTCGATGTCTTCGATGTCGCACTCAACCGGCTGAGCTAAAGCTGGGTCGATGCATTGATTGCACAAGTGCAGGTGGTTGAGGATACACCATCGTCCGCGATAACGAGGACGCCAAATCGCTTTGCAGAAAGTCCAAGACCCATGACGTGATGGTTGCATCAAGGTTCGATCCTATCCGGAGCGCTTCAGAACCCAAATACTGGAAGCTCCAAGAATTATTGCAGCTCCGGTATAAATGCCGAAGGCAGGGAAAAGCGGGAACAATAGCCCGGCAGCCAACGGTCCTGTCCCAGCGCCAATGTCACGCCAGGTTGCCTGTCGCGCAAGCGCAGACACGCGGGCAGGCCCCGGAAATGCTTCTGCAACAACCGGGCCAGGCAACGGTTGGAGAAGCGCTCGTAACACAATAACAGTAACAGCGCCGACCCACAGCAAAGGACTTCCCAAGCCCTGCAGGATCAAGCCCATTGCTGCAGAAATTGACAGGATAACAAGCAGACGCCTCGCGCCAATC
>JBCDBQ010000038.1:0-22027 GCA_039183375.1 Pseudomonadota bacterium | reverse complement strand
CTTTCGGTGGGCGCCTGTTTCCGTCCTTGAGCAGGGACATTACGCGGCGGCGTCACCGACTTACGTTTTGCTACTGAAGCCACAACGATCAGCTTCTTGCGCCCGCGCTTGTCCTTGCTAACGCGCAACTGCTGCCGTCGCTTTGCCGATTGCTTGCTGGCCTGCTGTATTCCGCGTAGTGACTTGCGGTTGCTGAGTTTGCGGTTCGTCGGTTTGGCTTTAGCCCGGCGATCAAGCTGAGCAACACGGACGCGACGCCGAGATCGCTTTTTGGCAATGGCCTTCTTGCGAGCGAGTGGTGCTTTACGCTTGCGGGCCAGCGCAACACGTTTGCGCGACTTGGGTTTCGATTTCACGCGAACTGGTCGTCGCTCAGGAAGCGCAGCAAGAAGAGTTCCTCGCTTGGCTTGTAGTGGCTCGTGGACACGGTCAGCTTTATCGAGGCCGAACTCCATCGTGGCGACATGCAAAACTTCGGTTGCAGCTTTCACACCTGCCTTAGAGTTTGGTAGCGGAACGTCGGCCGACGCTTGAACGGTAAACTGCTTCGGGTTCTTGCGACGCTGCTGTCGCAAGCGCCACGCCGTCTTCTGCATTTCCTTCAAACTGAGCCAGCCTGGATTATGGGCTGCTTCGTCCAAAGCCAACTGCGCCATAGCGCTCGCAGGATTGCCAGCCCAACCACCGTGCCGCTTCGCGACCCGCCACAAAGCGGCATCCATAGATCGGTATCTTCCGATGTAGCCTGGTACCGGCGAATAGCGGCGATTGCGGCGGTAACGTGCCTCACGACGGCTTGGTGCTGACAGCACCCTGACGTGCAGTCTTGCAATACCGCGATGTGCGAAGCCCAATTTCCTGGCTGCCCCGCGCGATAGATCAAGCAAGCGTCGGCTGTAATATGGGCCAGCGTTATTGATCCGCACGACGAGAGTTTTACCGTTGCGTGGGTTCCAAACCAGCAGCTTGGTGCCATCCGGATAAATCGGGCTCGCGGCGTTATCCGGGTCATTGGCACGAAACTTTTCGCCCGATGACGTCAGCCCGCACGGATTGAACCGATCGCGACGGCAATCGTCGTAGTGAGAGGCTTGCAGGACACGGTCCCGGCCAATCTCGCGGCGCGTCTCCGACAACGTTTTCACGCGGTGGCACACACGGTTAAAGCAATAGACCTTTCCAGGCGTTTTGGCTTGCGCAGTCTGCACAATGGAAATTGTGCTTGCGCCTCCCCAACTCGCAGTAATGAGGGCAAGTAAAACCAATGCGCGCGCACGACATATGCGTGCCCCCGAAACGCCTGCGCCGACTAGGCGCGATAACGCAACTCGTCTCATGTTCAATTATCCCCGGGTGCTTTCTGCACCGCTCTCTTCCCGTAGGTTTGCCGTTTTGGTTAACGGCGCCGGGAGCAAGACATGGCGAATTGTGCGAAAACGAGACGTCTTTCGGATTTATGGTTAACAGCACTGCGTCAGCCGGGCGCACCTGCAAATCCAGCCGTGCTAGATAAGCGACTGACTCCGCAGCTGATTTTTGAGTTCTTCGGTGGCTTTGGTGAGAAGTTCGGCGTCGATTGACCGCAGCACAAGCTGCGTGCACGGACGATTGTTTTTGATGGTTGGATAGCTGCCCATGGAGACATCCGGATAGGCTTCCTGATGGGCACCCAGCATGCCGGCTACAGCCCCTTCGGGGTGATCAAGATCAATGGATTCCGAGTGCATCACCCGGCCCTTGCGCAGGCGCGGTGTGACCGAATCCAACATCACCTGCATCACGCTTGGAATGCCTGCCATGGTGATAACATTGTCAAGCATGAAACCTGGTGCTGTCGAGATGGGATTATCGACAAGATCAGCCCCATCAGGGATTCGCGCCATGCGTAATCGCGCTGGCGTCAGTTCGACGCCGCGAGCCTTATAAGCTGGTAACAAGAGGTCCAACGCGCGCTGATCAACGTCGATGCCTACACCGAATGCCTTGGCAATGCAGTCGGCTGTGATGTCATCATGCGTTGGTCCTATGCCGCCGGTGGTAAAGACGTAAGTGTACTTGGCCCGCAATGCGTTAACGGCACCGACGATTTCATCTTCATCGTCGGGAACAATCCGAACTTCCATGAGCTGGATACCGATTTGTGTGCAGTGATCGGCGATGTAGCCGATGTTGGCGTCCTTGGTCCTGCCAGACAGGATCTCATCACCGATGACCAGAACGGCCGCCGTTACAATGTCACCGCCGTTTGCTTCCGCCATTGATCAGGTTCTCCCCAACTCTGTCGCTCCATCTCGCGAGATGTTCTTGCCAGTAATTTGCTGACGACACTAGTGTAGCCGACCTGACGTGAGGCCGCTTCTTAGTGGCTTGTCTCAACACAGAACGTTAGATGTAAAAGCTACACTCAAAGCTAGAACTAGCCAGTTTTCAACTTGGTTCCGACATTTGCGCCGAGAGATGGTGTAAAGCGAAGCAAATGTCGAAGCCAACAGATACACTAGCCCGGGCCCATGAATTTCGAAACACCACTTCTACGCGGGCGCCTGATCAAGCGCTATAAGCGTTTCCTTGCTGATGTCACGTTAGACAATGGCGACACGATTACAGCGACCTGTCCGAATACCGGTTCGATGAAAGGCCTAACGGAACCTGGTTCGCTAGTTTGGCTATCGGTCAGCGATAGTCCGACGCGCAAGTACAAGCACACCTGGGAAATGGTCGGTCACGACCTCGGCAAAGGTGAAGTGGTCGTCGGCATCAATACCAATCATCCGAACAAGCTTGTGACCGAAGCCATTGAAGCGGGAAAGATCGCACCGCTGAAGGGCTACAACTCGCTGCGGCGTGAAGTGAAGTACGGCAACGAAAATAGTCGGATTGATATCTTTCTTGACGATCCCAAGAAGGGCCAGTGCTACGTCGAAATTAAAAACGTGCATTTGATGCGCAAGTCTGGACTTGCAGAATTTCCGGACTCGGTGACCGAGCGCGGTGCCAAACATCTGCGCGAGTTAGCGGAAATGGTTCGCCAAGGTCATCGTGCCGTTATGATCTTTTTGATTCAACGCCCGGATGCGACGCGATTATCACTGGCGCGCGATATTGACGTTAAATACGGCGAAGCGTTTGACGCTGCCGTAGCGGCTGGCGTTGAAGTCCTGGCCTATCGCTGTCAGCTCTCCCCAAAGGGCATAGCCGTCGAAAAGAAAGTCAAAGTCCTGGGCTAAAAAAGTCTAGGGCTAGATTATCTGGGTCATAAGATCCAAGGCTCGCTGCGCTTAGCGCCGCCTCACCCAATAGTTGCACAGTCATTGTCAAGGCTAAAGGCGGCCTGTGGCAGGACTTATGCTCGCTCGACTTGTATTCACCACACTTTTTAGAATGCCATTGCCAGTCAAATTCACGGAATTGTTTATGGTTAATGGAATATAATCAATTGTTTGCAATAAGATAGATCCGTGCGTTTGGTTTCAGTATGGTGTATCAGCACAAGAACTGACAATCTGTGGAAAACATCAATCGTCGGATATGCCGCCATGCAAAGCCGAGACGTTTTAATCGCAGCTTTCGCCCTGCCACTGCTCTTTACGCAGGTACGAGCTGAACCGTTGCCAAGCTGGTCTATCAGCAAAGTTTGCCAGTCTGACAGTGCGCCCGGCCAGTGCCAGTTGTTCGAGCAACGCGCACGCGCTCGGGTCGCGGAGGCTTGGCTAACCTTGCCGACGGCGATTCAGAAAGGCTGCGTAGCGGAGTTCCGTCCACCACTTGAGCCGAGCTGGCGGATCCTTGCGGACTGCATTGGCGAGCTCGGTGTAGTTGCGCGCGTGAACGTTCGCAAAACTGCGATCGAGCGCGAAAAGCAGGTCGCCGTGGAGCTTCGCAAACGCCGAAAACAGGCTGAAAAGGAAGCGCGACTTAAAGCGGCCGCCGAAAAAGCTGAAGAGCGCCGAAAGATTGCCGAAGCGGCGGAGAACAAGCGTGTAGCTCAAGAAGAGCGGAGTTTTCTTGCTGCGCTTGAAGCTGAACGGACTGCGGAGCGCCGTGCAGCTCGGCTGGCTGCGGAAGCAGCCAAGCAGCGCGCCAAGGAACTTGAGGAGCAGCGCATTGCTGCAGAAGAAGCGAGTTTCTTGAAAGAACTCGCAGCTCAGCAGAAACGCGAACGTTTGGCAAAGGCGGCAGCCGAAGCAAAGGCTAGAGCTGCAAAGACGACATCATCAAATCTGCAGACGGCTGCAGCTTCGGCAGTCGGACTCTCGAGTACTAATCAAGCGAATTCCGCAGTGAAGCCGGAGCAGAAAGAACCGCAGAAAACTCTCAAGGTTGCCTTGCCGGCCCAGCCGGCCAAGAAGGCCAAGGCAAAACCAGTCGTCAAAAAAGTCAGCACAAAGCCAAGAGACCCGGAAGTTGCGATTTGCGAGGACCGCCTCAAAGAAACGGCGCAGGCCGGTTCAGTGCTGTTTGCCTTCGATAGCGCGGATCTGCTGGAGGAAGCCGAGTTAACATTGCGCGCTCTTTCGGCCGCTGTTCGTGCTTGTGGCCGTCTCAAGGTGACCATCGAAGGTCATACGGATGCCACTGGTCGGATCTCCTATAATCAGGGCCTTTCAGAGCGCCGAGCTCAAAATGTTGCGAACTTCCTGATCAACGCTGGTGCGAAATCCGGGCAGGTCAGTTACGTCGGATATGGTGAGAAGCGACCCGTTGCAAGCAACCGCTCGTCAGAAGGGCGTGCCAAGAATCGGCGCATCGAATACCGCGCTCAGTGAGCGGACGAAAGCTTTCCTGACGGCGGTGATGCTGCACCTCGCAGACACTACACAACCGTTTGACCGGCTGTGACTGGACTATCTTTGGCGGTTTGCCGATATAGGCTCTAGATTAGTCTAATCTGCTGACTTGCCATGGGAGGTTGCAGCCGATGTTCAATCGCCGCTCGCTTATGCTTGCTGGCGCCGCCGGTCTTGTTGGAGCGTGGGGCTTCTACCGCTCAGGCGCCAACGCGCAGTCGCACTCCGGATCAGGTCGTTCAGGCGGTCTTGCTTCTGGCTCCGCTGCCAAAAAGAAGAAGACGTTTGAAGTCGTCAAGACCGATGCTGAATGGCGCAGACAACTGACACCGCTGCAGTACAAAGTGCTTCGCAGGCACGGCACCGAGCGTCCGTTCTCGAGTCCGCTCGACAAAATTTACAAGCCCGGAACTTATGCCTGTGCGGGTTGCGGTTTGCCGTTATTCAGTTCGAAAACCAAGTACGACAGCCGAACAGGATGGCCAAGCTTTTGGGCACCGCTGGAGAACGCAGTCGGCACGTCGGTAGACTATTGGATCGGATATGCGCGCACCGAAGTGCATTGCCGACGCTGCGGTGGTCACCAAGGACACGTTTTCCGGGATGGGCCGGCACCAACTGGATTGCGCTACTGCATCAACGGTGTCGCTCTGACGTTTAGGCCCGAGAAGAAAGCCAGCTGAATCCAGAACAGCATGAGCATTGCCATACGCATTTGCCGTTGTGATTGCTGAACCCATTACGGCCCGCTACTTCGCTAGAAGGAGTCACATATGAACCGCCTCTTGTCTGCTGGACTGATTGTTTGTGCCGCGGGCCTATGGTTGCTGGGACCAAGCCATGCAGCCGATCAACCGAAGACGGCTGTTGCAACGTTTGCGGCCGGCTGCTTCTGGTGTACCGAGTCCGACTTTGACAAGGTCGACGGTGTCGTGTCCACGGTGTCCGGTTTCATGGGTGGTCACGTGAAGGCTCCAACCTATCGCCAGGTCGTACGCGGCCGCACCGGTCATACTGAAGTGCTTCAGGTTACCTATGATCCGAACAAGGTCTCATACGAGAAACTGCTTCGTGTCTACTGGCGAAATGTCGACCCATTCGACAAAGATGGTCAGTTCTGCGATCGGGGCAGCCAATACCGGCCGGAAATCTTTGCGCACACGCCCGAGCAAGAGACGCTCGCGAAAGCCAGCAAGGCTGCCATCATTTCAAAGTACAAGTTCAGCCAGAAAATCGTTGTTCCAGTGACCAAGGCCTCAGCGTTTACCGCTGCCGCTGAGTACCACCAGAACTTCTATAAGAAGAATCCTTTCCATTATTGGCGTTACAGAATTGGCTGTCGTCGTGATGCCCGCCTAAAGCAGATCTGGGGTGAGAAGCCGAAGTCCTAAGCTGCGGTATCTGCGGTTCGAAAGTCTCCTCAGCCTCCAAGGATCGTGGGCTAGATCCGGTTAAAAATACCGGTGGGATGCCTGAGCTCGTTTCCTTCTTGGTTCTTGATCGAGGCGGATCAGGGTCTATGCGAGAAGAATCTGATTGTCGCGCAAACACGTGGCAATCGACAGCGAGCTTTTCGGCCTCGCTTGTGTTGCGCCCCTGCGCCGGCACATTGTTGCCAGATCAATTGGTCAAGACTGATCGGCTCCAACGAAGGACCGACCCATGTTGATCCGTGTAAGCATGCGTATCGCCACGACTGTTGGCCTATCGCTGATCTCAGTTCTGCACGTCACCTCGCTCAATGCACAGGCCGAGGTAAGGCAGCCTTGGCGTGTTGCCTTGCCGGAAGGAGAGCATATCCAAGTTCTCGTAGAACGCCCGGACAAGGGACCTGTTCGCGCGGCTTTGGTCCTACTACCAGGTGGGGATGGCCGCCTAAAGTTAGATCCGACCGGTCGGATCGGCCGAATGCGCAACAATTTTCTGGTTCGCACACGACCAGACTTTCATCGCGCTGGCTATGTGACCGCGCTGGTTGATGCGCCATCGGATCGACAGAGAAAGCCCGGTTTATTAGCTGGCTATCGGGCTTCAAAAGTTCATGCCGCCCGGGATATCGGAACCATCTTGCTGAATCTCAAAACGACATTTGGGGTGCCGGTGTTCGTGATCGGCACGAGCCGTGGTGCCGTGTCGGCGGCCAATGCCGCCCGTCGTTCCGGACAGAAATTTGCCGGTGTCGCACTGACAGCATCCATCACCGTGCCAAACCGCAGAGGCGCCTCGTTGCGCTCAGTGATGTTGGAAAAAATCTCGACGCCGACTTTGTTCGTCCACCATGCCTCTGACAGTTGCTCCGTAACGCCATTGCACGGCGCCCGGGCGAGCTTTGAGCGCATGCAAGATGCAGGTGTTCCCGTTCGATGGTCGACGGTTACCGGCGGGCACTCCAACATTGCGCCATGCAAAGGCAAATCGCACCATGGCTTTTGGGGAGTGGAAGGCCAGGCTGTTGGTCATCTCAAAACCTGGATTGAGAAGGTGATCTCAACGCAGTGAAACCGTCATTGCGATCATGGCTGTCAGGCATATCTCGCTAAGAGTTGCAACGCGAGCGCAGCCGTCTGCTCTCGTCGGCAACAACGGTGAAGTGAACCTGAACCAGCAGCGCCGAGTCTCTCGTCTCTTCAGTGGCGCTCACGATTGCGGAATAGGTTGGCACCGACTAAGCGGTCCCAACCTAACGCACGATAACCTCGAACAGGTCAAACCATATATCTGTGCTTACTCGGCTGCCTCGCTATGACTTGCCAGCACCTGATCTGCCAGGCGACCAGTTAACTCCGAGAGATGGTCGAACTTGGCCGTGTAGGTGCCAACCCCGGCCGTCACTGAGCGCAACTCAATGATGAGATCTTCAATCTCGGAAGCTGGAATTTGGGCCTGGACCGTATCCCAACCTGGCCAGCCATCGCGGCCATCGAAACCTAGGATCTGACCACGCCGTTGCGAGATCATAGCGTTGATCTTCGGCGTTGCTTCGCTTGGCACCATCACGTCGACGGCCATGATCGGCTCCAGAAGAACCGGGCTACACTCTGGCAAGCCTTCGCTCATTGCTAAGCGCCCGGCGAGACGGAATGCCATGTCGGATGAATCGACCGTGTGATAACTGCCGTCCTTGAGGACCACTTCGACGTCGACGACGGGGAAGCCGAGCGGCCCGGTTTCCAAGTAGTCCTTAGCGCCGGCTTCAACAGATGGAATGTACTGCTTCGGTACAGCGCCACCAACGATGGTGTCGGAGAATTTGAAGCCGTCACCGCGGTTCATCGGTTTAATCTCCAGCACGACATCGCCGAACTGGCCACTGCCACCGGACTGCTTCTTGTGTTTGCCGCGGATGGTCGTGCCCCGCCGAATAGTCTCCTTGTAAGGCGTCGAGCGCTTGTCCCGGTTGATTTCGACACCGTACTTGCGCACCAGCTTTTCAGCTGCCACACGCAGGTGCATTTCGCCTTGACCGAGCAACAACATCTGATGGGTGTCGTGATCTTGCTCAACCCGCAGAGCCGGGTCTTCGTCGACAAGCTTGGCGAGGGCTGCGCTTAACTTGACTTCGTCTTTGCGATCCTTGATCGCGATAGCAGAGGCAAAGACCGGTTCCTGTGTCTCGGCTCGCTCGACTTCTTCGGCATCGTCTTTTTCAACCGTAATGGTGTCACCGGTTGCGACACTGTCAAGGCGACCCAAGCCAACCAATTCGCCCGGCTCAGCGTTGCCACGTTTCTTCGGCTCTTGACCAACAACGTCGAACACGCCGGAGACTTTGTCTTCACCAGAAGGTCCGCGGACCATAGTACCGTCGGCAACGCCACCACTCAGAACACGCGCAACGGTCAACTTACCGGCGTGAGATGTGTGGATCGTTTTGACGACGTGTGCCGCACTGGCTGGCGCTTCGGCAAACAGACGTTCTGTTGTTGTCTCAACGAATGGTACCTCGTGGCGCAATGCCTTGAGTAAGCGGACGATGCCGTTCCCGTTTTCTGCCGATCCTAAAAAGACCGGACAGATCTGGCCGCTGCGCATCTCTGCTGAGAGATCATCGAAGACCTGATCTCGTGGAGGTTCCATGTCTGACAGCAACTGCTCCATCAGCTCGTCGTCGTAGTCCGCGAGCTTTTCGAGCATTTCGAAACGCGCTTCCTGCTCGCGATCCGCCAAGGCCGACGGTATATCGATGACCTCGGACTGCGCATGTTCGCGATAGACAAAGGCGCGTTCGAGTGCGAGGTCGACGAAGCCTGTCGCGATGCCATTCTCCCAAATCGGGATCTGGCGTAACACCAACGGCATAGCGCTTGCCGGTTGCAGGATTGGTATGAGATCGCGAACGGGTGTCTCAAAAGTATCGATCTTATTGAGAAATAGAATGTGCGGAATGCCGTTGCTCTCGAGGTATTTGAAGATGACCTGGAGTGCTGCAACACGTTTTGGATCCGGCTCACAAACCACAACCGCTGCGTCGCACGCCTTCAATGCGTTGAGACCATCCTGTTGAAATTCAATTGAGCCCGGGCAGTCAATAAATGAGAACGTATCGCCAAGAAATTCTGTTGTTGCGAAGTTGGCTTCGACGCTCATCCCGTGCTCACGCGCCTCGGTACTGGCGTCACCAACCGTATTCTTGTCGGAGACTTTGCCTTGCCGCTCGATGGCACCAGTGCGCGCCATGATGGCTTCGAGGAGCGTTGTCTTGCCACTCAGAAATGGTCCAACCAGTGCGATGCAGCGGGTGCCGCGACCGGTTGAACCCCTTGATTCAGCGGGTTGCCCCATTTTTTCCTCCTTTTGCCCAGGCGTCAGCGGATGCCGCGCCCGCGCCTGGGAGGAAGGCGCGACTTCATTATGTTTGCGCCGTATTGACGCAAGTGCAAGCAGAGAAATTTGCTCCGAATCAGGTTTTGTATCGCGCTGCGAATAATCCCTGCGTTGCGGAAATTGCGAAGATCTATGAGCTCAAGAGCCCAATATGTTGGGTGCATTAGCTATTTCGTGTCGCAACATTTTCGTCATTCAGAGCTATTTCAACGATCTAAAAATGGTTGCTTGCGCATTAACCAAAAACTGCTTGACGTGCGGCAATTTAGCATCGTCTAATGTGGCAGTAGTGGATAACTCCGTAAGTCACGCGTTCGTTTGGATTAATTGACCATGCCGCACAGAAAACTGCATATCGCCGCGCGGGCCGCCGGTTTTGCCATGGTCAACCAAGATAATTTCGACAATCAATCCGAATTCTTTGTGCGTCTCGATAAGGATGGATCTGAGGCTCAAAAATCTGGGAACTCGACGAAGCGCTCAGAGCAGCCAGCCAGCTCCTCACGCTCCTGGCTCAGCACATTCAACTTGCGCGGCAGTCCTGTCTGAAATTTCAGGCTCTGAAAGCCACTTCAAGACAATATCGAGGTCTTTCGAGATCCAGAAGTGCCCCTGTCCATTGGTCAGGGTCACCTGACTGTTTGGCATCGAATTGCCGAGTGCCACGGCTGCCGGGATCGGCACATTGCGATCTTCGTTGCCGAGCCAGACCTGAACCTTGCTTGGGATCTTCGCTGCATCAAAATCCCACTTGCGTGCAAAGAGGCTCATATCAATGACCGGGCCTTCACAGCCATTGCGGAGACCTTCCGCAAAAGTCAGCCCAAGCAAACGGCGCATTGATCGGGGCCGCATGACCTTTTTGTCCGACGGCCCAGCGCGTATGATGGCCAGTGTCGCGGCGAGTGGCGGTGCCAACATCGCGACGGCACGGAGACACCAGAAGCTGGCGCGCACTGCACCAGGCACACGCGGCGTGCCCCGGAAGCAGAAGCGATGAAACAGGCTCATCTTCCCTGTCATTTTTGGATCGGCCAGTTCGGCAACTGGGGCGACAAGGGCCAGCCGTTCAATATTACCCGGATAGCGCGCGGCAATCGCTGCCGCAAAGGGACCGCCACCGGATACCCCGACAACCGAAAAACGATAGGCATTGCAATGCAGCATGAGGGCCAGCGCATCATCTGCGAAGCCTTTAAAACTTGGGCATTTGGGATGGTCAGTGCCGCCGTAACCCCAGCGATCTGGCGTTATTAATCGTAGACCTCGCTGCAACGCCTTGCTGTGGGCGACGCGATATTTCAATCTTGAGCCTGGTGTGCCGTGTAATGCGAGAACCGGGAAGCCGTTTGGATCGCCGTACTCACGCCAGGTGATCTTGCGGCCATCAGCAAGGAACATGACATGATCTGTGTCAGGGTCGGGCGCGGCTGTATTCAAGCGCTGAAGCACAGATCATACCCTCCCTTCTACTCTCGCACTCTTTTTCTATGGCGGCTTTTCTAGTCGCCTTCGGAATTCGGAAACATCTGCTTCCGTGGTGCAAAGGGAGCTCAAACAGCCCCCCTCACACAGGTATTGATCACCGAGCTTGCGGCTCGTTATTGCAGGTTACCACAGAACCGCTGAATGCGTTCACAGGCTTCCTTCAATAAATCAGTCGACGTTGCATATGAGATCCGCATGTTTGGCCCCAGACCAAATGACGAGCCATGCACACCGGCCACGCCCTCTGTGTTGAGCAGCTCCAAAACAAAGTCTTCGTCCGTCTCGATCTTCTTTCCGGAGGGGGCAGTCTTGCCGATGAGCTCCTCGAATGAAGGATAGACGTAGAACGCACCTTCCGGCGTCGCGCACTTCATACCGCGGGCTTGATTGAGCATGGAAACCACGAGATCGCGGCGCTCCTCAAAAGTCGCACGGAAAGTCTTGAGGTGATCCTGCGGGCCGTTAAGCGCCTGGACAGCCGCCCATTGGGCAATTGTCGTATTGCCCGACGTCTGCTGGCCCTGCAGCGTATCCATGGCTTTGATCAATTGCTGCGGTCCCGCGCCATAGCCAACGCGCCAACCGGTCATTGCATAAGCCTTGGAGAGGCCGTTCACAGTCAGTGTGCGGTCATAGAGACCTGGTTCGACCTGAGCAACGGTAACGAACTCATAATCACCGTAGGTTAGGTGCTCGTACATATCGTCGGTCAAAATCCAAACATGTGGATGCTTCATCAAGACGTCGGTCAGAGCCTTAAGTTCGGCGTGCGAATAGCCAGCTCCTGTCGGGTTCGACGGTGAGTTCAGGATGATCCACTTTGTCTTCGGCGTAATGACACGCTCAAGTTCTTCCGGCTGCAGTTTGAAGTTGTTGGCTTCGGTTGCCATCGCCGCCACCGGCGTTCCACCGCAAAGGGCGACAATTTCCGGGTAGCTTACCCAATATGGTGCAACACAGATGACCTCATCGCCGGCGTTCACCGTTGCCAGCAAGGCATTGTAGATCACCTGCTTCCCGCCAGTCCCAACGATCGTCTGGTTGGCGGCATACTCAAGGCCATTCTCACGCTTGAACTTTGCGCTGATCGCCTCGCGCAGAGCCGGGATACCCGCCACGGGCGGATAGTTCGTCTCGCCGCGCCGGATGGCGTCAATCGCAGCCTCTTTAATGTGATCAGGCGTATCGAAATCCGGTTCGCCCAAAGCCAATGAGATGACGTCTTTGCCCTGCGATTTCAGATCGCGTGCCATCTGGGTGAGGGCGATGGTAGCTGACGGCTTCATGCGGCCGAGCGCGTCTGAAATAAAGCCCATGATTGAGGTCCTTTCATGCGGGCAGGGGTAGACGCACTCCATTGCGCGTCTTTCATTGTGAACGGAAACCGGCGGACCCTATTCCCGACGGCTCGCAGATGCAAGGGTTTGCGGCGATTTGCTTGAGAGCCGTCGCGGATGCAGCCGGGTCTAGAACGGCCAAACCACCAGAATGAGTGGCACAGCAACGGCGATGACCAGGATCTCCAACGGCAACCCCATGCGCCAATAGTCTCCGAATCGATAACCGCCGGGGCCCATGATCAGGGTATTGTTCTTGTGGCCAATCGGAGTGAGAAACGCGCAGGATGCTGCAATGGCAACGGCCATCAAGAACGGATCAGGGCTGACATTGAGCTTCTCAGCGACACCAATCGCGACGGGTGCCGCGATCAATGCCGTCGCCGTGTTGTTCAGCACATCTGACAGCGTCATTGTCACGATCATCAAAATGGTCAGAATCAGCCAGGGCGGCGCACCATAAGCAATGCTCAATAACCCACCCGCGAGAAACTCGGTACCGCCAGTCGTCTGAAGCGCAGCGCCGATTGGTATGAGGGATCCAATCAAGACGACGACGGGCCACTCAATGGCATCGTAGAGCTGGCGCAGAGGCACAATATTGAACAGAACATAAAGAATCGTCAGACCGGCGAGTGCCACAGGCAGGTACATCAGACCGACGCTCGCGAGCAGGATCGCGCACATAAACAGCCCACCAGCAAGTAGTGCCTTGGTGCTGTCCGTGACCTGCAATCCGCGTGCAGCCAGTGGCAAGGTTCCCATCCAGTCAGAGGCTTCCTTGATGCGGTCTTCTGGACCCATCAACAGAAGCACGTCACCGGCGCGCAAGTTCATGTGGCGGACACGGTTGGTGACGCGGCGGCCTTCTCTCGACAGGCCAACGAGCCACGTACCGTAGAAGTCGTGCAGCTTCACGCCGGCGGCCGTCCTCCCTTCGATTGTTGCCCCGGGGCGCACGACGACTTCGGCTAACGTCAGGCCGGCATCGTCCTTCTTGCTGTCTTTGTTGTCACCATCATCTGTTTCGGCAAGCGAACTGGTCCGCGCACCGTGCCGACGCACGATGGCCTCAGGAGTTGCCGCCTCATCATCTTCAGCCTTCTCTCCGTAACTCAGCTCAAGAGCATTGACGAAGCCGTCGAGATTTTTGGCGACTGTTTCGATCAGCAAGATGTCGTCGGCTTTGATTTCCAACCAGCGCGCATAGCTTGGCATGCGTTGTCCGTCTCGGATCAGGCTGACAATTGCAACATCATGTTCGTCGCAAGCCTCTTCGAGATCCCGAAGTGTTCGGCCGACCGCTTTTGAGTCCGGCCCGACACCCAGCTCGACAAGATACGTGCCCAGCTCAAACAGCTCCTTGCCGGCATCGCGCTCCTGGGCGGATTTTGGCAACAAGCGCCAACCGATCAGCGCAACAAACGCCACGCCGATGACCGCACAGCCCAATCCGACCGGCGCATAATCAAACATACTGAAGGGCGCGCCGAGTTCTTTCTCCCGGATACTGGATATGATGATGTTCGGTGGTGTTCCAATAAGCGTGACCAAGCCGCCAAGGATCGTTGCAAACGACAGTGGCATCAGTGTCAGCGCGGGCGAGCGCTTGGCTTTTTCCGCGGCCTGCAAGTCAACAGGCATGAGCAGTGCCAGAGCACCAACATTGTTCATGACCGCCGAGAGCGCCGCGCCGATGCCCGCCATCATACCAATGTGACTTGAGATACTGCGTCCCGCCTGAATGAAGTAGCGCGCAATCAGATCGACGGCACCGGAGTTTGCCAAGCCGCGCGAGACGACCAACACCAGCGCAATAATGATAGTTGCCGGATGGCCGAAACCTTCGAACGCTTTTGAACCTGGCACGATGCCGACAACCACTGTCACGACCAGCGCACCGAGGGCCACGATGTCGTAGCGGTAACGTCCCCAAATCAACAGGCCGAACAGCACAATCAGAATCGCGAACAAGGCAACTAGCCGATAGTCCTCAGGAATCATTTGGGGATCTCTCGTTCAGGTCGGAATTAGAGCGCCAAGCTAGATGATCGGAGGCAAAGTTGGAACAGCCTGTCGACATGCAACCCGCGACAGACCTCTCTATCAGTTGAAAAAGCGTCATCGTGTTTTGCCGCATTCTCCAAACAATGAACTGCAACGCGCCAGTCAGCATGACGTGGTATGAATGTCACAGCAGATTTGCATTTACAAATTGTCACAAAATACCTGGGAACAAGCCACATTCCCGGCTCATGGCGGCCCAACTCACATGACTACATAGGACAACTTCGGAGTTGCGGAGCGCACTAGAGCTCCAAGTGAAGAGAAGTTGGAAGAGATCCATGGGTGGACGCAGATCGTCATCTCGAAAACAGGCTCTGTCACTGTTCCAATCAACCGGCCGCGACTTTGTTTGCGCTTTTATGGTCTTCCTGTTGCTGTTTGCGCTACTCGCACCTGAAAGTAGTACGATCCAATCGTTGTCAGTGTTTTCGGCGATAGCAACGAGCCCGGACCTCACATTTCCATTTGCGACTTTAACCAATGCCCCATTTGAAAGCGGCGGCTACCACTTCGCCGACTTTGTGAAGTCGATCAGAGTTGAAACGCCGACGACAAGTCCATCGCAGTTCACCATGATTCTGGCGGCCGCAGTCTTCGCAGCTATGGTGGCATTCAATCTTGCCTTTTTCAGACACCTGCGTCGTGTCCACGCCTCCTCACGGCGCGGTGCGTGGAGAGGAAACTAAGATCCCCCGCCAGGGGTCGAAAGTTTTCTCTCCACACCTATATTAGTGGCACGCATCGATTCTGGAGAGCCGGTATGACGGGACTGACTACCCTATACTCCATCGCACCACGCGCTTTGGCACTGGTTGCATTTTCTGCCGCGATTATTGTGGGATCGCTTCTTTCGAAGCCGGAACTCCTGATGCGAACAGCCCTGACTGCGCCGTTGCCCTCCGGCCAGATTCTGCTGGATGAGATTGTTGACCAACATGACTTACCGGGCCTGAAACTCTTGGCAGAAGCGGGCGTGGGCAATGACTTGGCGGCGTCGAACTTCCTGCCGGCGGGGCATTATGGCCAGGTGAGCCCAGGCGACCGCGTGCCGGTCTCGCTATCCTCCGATAAGTTTGGGTTGATGGATGTGACTGATGTCCGAGAACTCGGCAAGCTGATTATTTCCGGAACAGGTCAGCAGGCAGCCAAAGACTATCTGCTTCTGACGGGACGGATCATCGGCAATAACGATGGGCAACTTGTGCGTCTAGTTGTTGATGCAAACGCGAGACCACCATTTGGGTCGTACCGTTCAGATGACAGGCGGAGCTTGTAGCGCCACGCTTTTTCGCCCTCTCCGCGGATGCAAATATCGCGACTTAGTCTCTTAACTGGCGCCAAAAATCAGTTGGCGCCTTAGCGCGAAATGTGGCTGTCGCCATTGAGTACCAGCTGGTGGGCTAAAGCACGCTTGCCTAGCTGACATCTTGCGATAGAGCCCAATATGCGGTTTTGATGGCGCCTGTTTGGAGCAGGTGCCAGTGTTTCCACGCTTTGGCCCGGTACGACGAGGAACTTGTCAGATGCGTCTCAATCCGCCAACGCTACTGATCTTTCTTATTTCACTCATCTTCGCGCTGGTGGCGATGGTTACGAAGCTGGGCTATGTCCCTGTCCCGCGCTACCTGCCACACCAAGAGTATTGGTTGGCTATAACGGCTTACATGGTTCTGGTTGTGGGTGTTCTGTTCCGCGGGCTCTAACCGTCACTTGTGCAGGCACCAGGCTATGCGCATGCGGTTCAGTATGATGCCGCAATGGCATAGATGCCTGAGAAGACGACCACGCCAAGCACAGCCAATCGAAACCGGCCCTCGCTCAGGCGGCTTGAGAGCTTTGAGCCGATCAAAGTTCCAACCACAACAAAGGGTGCCAGAGCAGCAGCGGTTGTCCAGGCTGAGAGCGGCATGCCCCCCATCGTGGCATGCAGCGCCGTGACCATCACGTAGCAAAACGCGAAGAATGTCAGCGACAACGCCCGACTGAGCTCCTTCTCCATCGCAGTCCAGGCGTTGAGGACCATAATCGGCGGTCCGGGCATCACGAGAACAGCGGTTAGAAATCCCGTCGCTACGCCGGTGATGAATGTGCTCCAAGTCGGTAGTGCCTGATAGGATATCGATGCAATCTTAAGACGGCCGGTTTCGCGCAGGGCCAGTAGCGCAGCGAATGCTAACAGCGAGAAGCCAACCGTCAGGGTGAGCGCGCGCAGATCCAGCGCCATGAACACGGCGAGACCAATGGGAAAGCCGAACAAGCTGCCGATAATGAGCTTGATGAGCAGGTTGCGCGGTGCGTGACGCCACAGCTTTGGAACCAGCATTGCGCTTTGGACCAGATGGATAACCACGAGCACCTGGATGGCAGAGCTGGAGTTCATCGTCACAAGCAGGACCGGGGCAGCAATCAGCCCGAAAGCGAAACCGATCGCGGCCTGAATTGCGGCGCCGAGCGTCGCGGCGGCTGCCATGATAAGAAAGGCTTCGGCGTCCAATTCTTGTTCCAATCTTTCGACGCCAAACGCAGTTGAGTGCCCTGGCACAGGATTATTGGCGCTTGCGGCACGCTCGCACGCCACCATTAAATGCATTGCGCAGTGGCTGAGAACTCCCTAATGCGTCGCCGCTATGCGCCGCATCCATGCCAATATCATGCTGCTCGCCATTGCAGCAATCTGGGGTCTCGCGTTTGTCTATCAAAAGACAGCGATGGACCATATCGGCCCCTATCTGTTTCTTGCAGCGCGCTCAATCATCGCGGCTCTTGCGCTTCTACCGCTTGCGCTTCGCGAGAACGCCTCGCTGGCGACCGGGCCTGCACCGGGTTTTTGGATCATATCCCTTGCTGGCGGCTTGAGTTTCTTCACAGGTGGCATTCTGCAACAGATCGGCCTCGTAACGGCGACGGTCACGAACACCGGTTTTTTAACCGGCCTCTACGTCGTGATCACCCCGTTTATGATGTGGGCCATACTACGCAGGCGCCCGCGTCTCTACGTCTGGCCTGCCGTCGCATTGGCATTCGTTGGTACCTGGTTGCTGGGCGGCGGCACCCTGGGCGGCTTCTCAACGGGCGATTGGCTGGTGGCAATTTCTGCGATCTTCTGGTCGGCGCACATGCTGGTGATCGAACACTCCGCACGCCATGCACGTCCGATCGGCTTCACGACAGTCCAGTTCGCCGTAGTGGCTGTGCTTTCTCTTATCGGAGCAGCGTCGTTCGAGACGATTTCGATTCAGGCCCTTAGTAACGCTGCATTCGAGATTGCCTATGTCGGCCTCTTGTCCAGCGCTCTCACGTTTACCTTGTTGGCTATCGCGATGAAGTATACGCCGGCGGTTGAAGCCACAATCCTGGTGAGCACTGAGACAGTTTTTGCGGCACTGTGTGCGGTCATTTTGCTCGGTGAATGGCTACCAGCGATCGGCTGGATCGGCGCCGGCCTCATGTTTGCGGCAAGCCTTGTCGTCCAAGTTGCACCGGCAGTGCTTGACCGCAGCGGCTCGCCGACGGCGAGCCATAGAGATCAGCACTAATTTAAGCTTATTGCGATCAGCGCAAAACCAACACAAAGTTTTGAGTGTAATGTGCATTGTATGATGCGATGGCGCTTACCATTCTCTTCCATATGTATCTCGCTCCGACACGGCGGCACCAAGTGGCGTTGCGATGGAGTGGAATGATTGACCCAACATGGCACAGACCGATGACAAGACTTTTCGGGTGGATGTGAGATGAAACGACGGACTGCTGCTAGCGCTTTTGCCCTTCCTCCGATTTGTGGTCTGGCCCTTTCCTCGGCTCTTTTCATCGGTCCAGCCCAAGCAGGTTGCAGCAGTACTGCCAGCGCCGGTGTTGACTGGTCCGGCTGTCGCAAGATCGCCAAGTATCTCCAGGACAAGGACCTCAGCGGTGGCAACTTCGAGCGGACTAATTTGAGCCGCACCAACATGAAGAATGCCAAGCTGATGAAGGCACGTTTGAAGCGGGCTGACATCTCAAAGACGATATTACGGCAGGCCGATCTCAGCGGTGCCGATCTCGAGAAGGCCGTCGGTATGCGCGCCTACATGGATGGCGCGAAGCTGAAGTCCGCCAACCTGACCAAGATCGAGCTTTACCGCGCGCAGTTGAAGGCGGCGGACCTCAGCAACGCAAATTTAGTTGGTGCGCAGCTCGGTCGTTCAAACTTAACAGCGGCGAACCTGGATGGCGCTGATATCAAATATGCCAATCTGGCGCGCACCGACTTGAGGCTCGCATCCGTCAAGGGTGCCGACTTCACACATGCCTACTTCTTCCGGACCCGTCTGGAAGGATTGGATCTAACGGTTGCCAAGGGCATATCTCAGATCCAGCTTGAGCTGGCCTGTGGTGATGCCAAGACCAAGCTGCCGTCTGGCTTGAAGCCAGGCAAGCAATGGCCGTGTGAGTGAGCCATCTTCCCACACACTAATATTGAGCTTTGCCGGGACAGGCCTTAATGTCCCGTCTGCAATCCGAACTACGCGAAAACAGGGTGAAGCCAATGACCAAGAAATATCATCTGATCAGTTCATTTACCTGACCATGGGTCCAGCGCGCCGTGATCCTAATGCGTGCAAAGAATGTCGACTTCGAAGTTACCTACATCAACCTCCGGGACAAGCCGGACTGGTTCCTGAAAATCTCCCCGCACGGCAAAGTGCCAGTCCTGTTGGTCGATGATCAGCCGTTGTTCGAATCCAATGCCATTGCCGAGTATCTCGACGAGGAAGTGGCACCGCGCCTGCATCCGGAGTGCGCGATCAAGCGGGCCCGCAACCGTGCCTGGACAGACTTTGTGCCAACATTCTCGTCTGGTCTCAATGGCGTGACCTATTCCAAGCCGGATGACAGTCTGGATGACAGGCTGGCCGCTGCTCGCAAAGTTCTTGACAGGGTGGAAGAGGCGATTGGGCGGGAGCGCGACGGCGACGGTCCATTTTTCAACGGCACCACCATCAGTCTCGTGGATGCTGCCTACGCGCCGTTTCTGCAACGCTTTGCCATCGCGGATGCTGTACTCAAGACCGGCCTTCTCAGCGATTATCCGCTGGTTCAGAAGTGGGCAGCAACCCTCCTGGCTGACGAACGTGTCAAATCGGCCGTACCGGAAAACTTCCCGGAAGAGTTTCGCGCCAACCTGGAGCGGCGTCAAACACGGGCCTGGGAGTTGATGGCGGCTGCTTAGGTCTGTCTTCGCCTGTGGAGCGTGCGCTTCGGCGTTGATCCGAGACGCCACCCGCGCCATATTTCCGGCATGAGCAAGACCAAGTCAGTATCAGAGAAGGCAGCGAGCAAAAAAACCGCTGCCTCCAAGGCGAAACCGGCCAAGAAGGTCACCAAGCCGCGACCTTCGCGGGGGAAGTCCGGCAAACCAACTCCGCCACCGGTGGAAACTGCTGCCGGCACTCCGAATGTTGGCGGCAAGAAACAGGCGGCCGGCGGGTTCGGCGAGGCGCCGCAGGCGGCCTTTGATACCGGTGCAGCGGATATTCTGCCAGCACTGCGCAGCGTTGCTCCGCGGCCGGAAGACTTCTCACCCTCGGCGGCGCTTAACGCGTTGCTGACACGGCCGGAAGAGCGTTCCGAGAATGCGCAGCAAATGCTGGAGCGCCAGCCCATGATTGCCAGCCACCCGCTGGTGGCCGGCACATTACCGGAGTTCGTTCCGCATCGTCCTGAGCGACCAGACAAAAGTGAAGGCGGCACAACGCTTCAGATTGAGTCTGAATTTGAGCCCAAGGGTGACCAGCCACAGGCCATCACCGAGCTCGTGGAAGGTGTGAACGCGCATGAGCGGGATCAGGTCCTGCTCGGGGTCACCGGCTCCGGCAAAACATTCACGATGGCGCACATCATTCGCGAGACCCAGCGCCCGGCACTCATCCTCGCCCCGAACAAGACGCTTGCAGCCCAGCTCTATGGTGAGTTAAAGAGCTTCTTTCCGGATAACGCGGTCGAGTACTTCGTTTCGTACTACGATTATTACCAGCCGGAGGCCTACGTTCCGCGCACGGATACATACATCGAGAAGGAAGCCAGTATTAACGAGCAGATCGACCGCATGCGCCACGCCGCAACGCGTGCCCTGCTCGAACGCGATGATGTCATCATCGTTGCATCGGTGTCCTGCATCTATGGTATCGGCTCGGTCGAAACTTACACGGCGATGACGTTTGCGGTGAAAGTCGGTGAACAAATTTCTCAACGCCAGCTGCTGGCTGATCTTGTAGCCCTGCAATACAAGCGCAATGACGGCAACTTTCATCGCGGCACGTTCCGTGTCCGTGGCGATACGGTGGAATTGTTCCCGGCCCACCTCGAAGATCGTGCCTGGCGCATATCGTTGTTTGGTGACGAGATCGAGAGCATAACCGAGTTTGATCCGCTCACAGGCCAGAAGACCGATGAGCTGAAGCTCGTCAAAGTCTATGCGAACTCGCACTACGTGACGCCCAAACCAACGCTGCAGCAGGCCATCAAGCAAATCAAAGAAGAATTGCAGCAGCGTCTCATTGAGCTGCATGGCACAGGCAAACTGCTAGAGGCCCAACGCCTGGAGCAGCGCACTTATTTCGATATGGAAATGATGGAGGCCACGGGTTCATGCGCTGGTATTGAGAACTACTCGCGCTATCTCACTGGCCGCAATCCCGGCGATCCGCCGCCGACGCTTTTCGAATATCTGCCAGACAATGCGCTTGTCTTCGCCGACGAAAGTCACGTTTCTGTGCCGCAAATTGGCGGCATGTTCCGGGGCGACTACCGGCGCAAGGCAACGCTCGCCGAGTATGGCTTTCGCCTGCCTTCGTGTCTCGACAACCGACCACTGCGCTTCGAAGAATGGGATGCCATGCGTCCGCAGACCGTCTACGTGTCGGCGACACCGGGCGGATGGGAATTGGAACAGACCGGAGGCACGTTTGTCGAACAGGTGATCCGCCCGACTGGCTTGACGGACCCCGACGTTGAAGTTCGTCCTGCCAAGACGCAGGTGGACGACCTGATTGACGAAGTCCATCAGGTGACAAAGGTTGGCTACCGGACCCTGGTGACCGTCTTGACCAAACGGATGGCGGAAGATCTGACCGAGTACATGCACGAACAAGGTATCCGTGTTCGTTACATGCACTCCGACATCGACACGCTTGAGCGCATTGAGATTATTCGCGATTTGCGCCTCGGCGCCTTCGATGTGTTGATCGGCATCAACTTGCTGCGCGAAGGCCTCGACATTCCGGAATGCGGTCTGGTGGCAATCCTCGATGCCGATAAAGAAGGCTTCCTCAGGTCTGAAACGTCGCTTATCCAAACCATAGGCCGCGCTGCGCGTAATGTGGACGGCAAAGTCCTGCTCTATGCAGATCAGATGACGGGTTCACTGGAGCGAGCCATCGCCGAAACCGATCGTCGACGAGAGAAACAGATGGCTTGGAACGAAGCCAACGGCATCACGCCGGAAAGCGTTCGCAAATCCATTGGCGATGTTATGGGCAGTAT
>JBCDBQ010000037.1:0-22153 GCA_039183375.1 Pseudomonadota bacterium | reverse complement strand
GACGGTTTGCAGGCGGCGAAGAATGCCGGGCTTGAGATCAAGATCAATGCCGTGGCACTCAAGGGCGTCAATGATGATGAGCTGGATGAGCTGATCCGGTTCTCTCACGGTCAGGGTTTCGATCTCACTTTGATTGAAACGATGCCGATGGGCGATATCGATGGCGATCGCACCGATCAGTATCTGCCGTTGTCGATGGTGCGTGCGGACCTGCAGGAGCGTTGGACGCTTGAAGACATTCCTTACAAAACCGGTGGACCGGCACGGTACGTTGAGATCAAGGAAACCGGTGGTCGCCTCGGGTTCATTACGCCCATGACGCACAACTTCTGTGAAAGCTGCAATCGTGTTCGACTGACCTGCACCGGCACGCTTTACATGTGCCTCGGCCAGAACGATGCGGCTGACATGAAGACACCGCTCCGAACCAGCCCGAATCCTGAAGCGCTCTATGCTGCGATTGATGAAGCGATCGGGCGCAAGCCGAAGGGCCATGACTTTATCATTGATCGCCGCACGAAGCGCCCAGCTGTGCCGCGTCACATGAGTGTCACCGGTGGCTGACAGCCACCATCAGGCAGACAGTTTAGTTGATAAAGAGGCCCGACAGCGCGCGATTAATCTGCGTGGCATTCTATACTTGCTTGTCGGAATGGGAGCGTTTGCACTTAATGACGCTCTGACGAAATCCACGTCCGGAGAGCTGCCGACCGGGCAGATCATCGCCATCCGTGGACTGTTCGCTTGTGTGCTTTTGCTGCCAGTCGTAGTCGCAACCGTTGGCGTTACTTCGACATGGCGGGTCTACTCGTGGCCGGTCATCATTCGCAACGTGTCCGAAGTGCTCACGGTCTTCTTTTTCCTGAACGCCTTGTTCCGGCTCCCACTTGCGAACGTTACGGCCATTCTTCAGGCATTGCCGCTGATTATGACGGCAGCCGCTGCGATACTGTTTAAGGAGCCGGTGGGCTGGCGGCGCTGGCTTGCAGCCGGTGTGGGCCTGTCCGGCGTTCTGATCATTATCCAACCTGGTTCCGGGTCATTCTCGTGGTGGTATCTGTCAGCGTTCGTTGCCATGCTTTTGATCGTGGTGCGGGATATCTCCACCCGCTACATCGATGCGTCCGCTCCAACCTTAACCCTGACGTTCCTGACGACCATTGTTGTGACGCTTGCCGGCTTTGCATTTGGCCTGATGGAAGACTGGGTCATGCCTTCGAACATGACCTGGCTGAAGCTTGGCGGAGCAGCGGTTGCCGTTCTCGTTGCTTACTACGCCACCACTGAGTGTTGGCGACAGACCGACATCGTGGTCATCTCCCCGTTCCGGTATTCGATTGTGCTGTGGGCGCTGTTGCTTGGCTATCTCCTGTTGGAAGAAGTGCCAAGTGTGACGACCCTGACTGGCGCCGCGATTGTTGTGGGCGCCGGTCTCTATACGCTGCGCCGTGAGCAGGTTGCTAACAAGTCGTAAAGATCCGCCAAACATCGCGCACCTGCTTCATCTGGTGTTAAGCAAGTTTGCTTAAAATGCGAGCATTGTATCGCGTATGGAGGCGGCCATGACCTCTGGATTAAAATTGCATCACGCAGTGATCGCCGTTCTTATCATGTTCGCAGCTTCGCTGACGTCCAAGGCCGAGCACGTGAACGAGAAGACGTTTGCCCACTCGATCGATATCGCTATCAAGCCGGAGGCGGTCTGGGAGGCGCTGACGAAAAAGCGTCATGTCGACGGTTATTACCTCGCACCCATCGGTCAGGATATCACGGCGGCTGAGAGCGAGATCTACTACGGTACGGCTGAGAACAAGATGATCGTCGGAGAGGTCGCGATCTTCGACCCGCCGATGCGGCTGACGCATACGTTCCGCTTTGCTGGCAGAGAGGCTGCAAAGACCTCCTATGTGACCTATTGGATCAAGCCAACTGACTCGGGTTCCAAGCTGACCGTCTCGCACGTCGGCTACAAAGCCAACAGCCAGGAATTTCAAGATGTCAGCATGGGCTGGCCGATCATAATGGGCCGCCTCAAGGCACACCTCGAGAAGTAAATCGGCTCGCGTGGCACCTGCGGCCCGCGAAATCGCTCGACAGTACGCTTGTCGAGCGACCACCACTTCGCATAGTATTTCATTGCTCAAGAATTCAGTTAGGTGGCAAATTTTGCTGCCGTTACAGCAATTGGTGGAATGCTATGTCTGCAGTAGAATATAACGTGGAACAGTACGTGTCCGACATTCGTGCGATCGTCGCGGAAGAGAGCGAGACACAGGCGATCACGGATCGCATCAAACCACTGGCAAAGCAGCTGGCTGCGGCACCAGGGTGGATGAAGGATGAGTATCGCGGCGTGGATGAGGCCCAGGGTTTTGGCGTTCATTTGCTTCATGAAGAAGATGATCACGATCTCGCAGTTTTCGTTCTCACCTGGATGCCCGGTCGCGGAACGCAGCCGCACAACCATCTGACCTGGGCGGTTGTCGCCGGTATCGAGGGCGAAGAGTACGAGGAAGAGTTCGAGCGGGTCGACGATGGCTCGAAGCCTGGTTATGCCAAGCTGAAGAAAACCGGCGATGTTACCCTGCGCCCGGGCGATGTTTCAGCCTGTTCGCCGGCAGCAATCCATAAGGTTTGGAATACCGGAGACAAGCTCTCAATCTCGCTGCACACTTACGGCCGGCACATCAACTTCACTGGCCGTTCTGAGTTCGATCTTGAGAACGATGCCGAAAAGCCGTTCATGGTTTCGGTCGAAGATTAAGCGCGTTGCCGACGGAGTCTCGTGCCGCCTAGCCATAGGCGGCATTGAGGATTTCCATCACCTGATCCGGAGTCTCGATCTTACGTGGGTTTGAGAACGTCCAGTCATCAAGCATGCAGTTCTCGGCAAGGCGCGGCAGGTCATCGTGAGCGACGCTGACCTCGCGCAGCGTTCGCGGCATGCCGAGACTGCGGATTAATTCATCAAGCACTTCACTGGCCGGGCGATCGGGTTGGCCGAGGGCAGCTGAGACCTCCCGTTGGCGGTCAGCGTTAACCGACAGGTTGTAGTCCAGAACGTAAGGCAACATCACGCACGACGTGTGGCCGTGCGGGACGCCAGCAGAGCCACCCAGGATGTGGCCGATCGCGTGGCTCGCACCAAGCTTCGTGCCGCTGATAATGCCGACCATGGAGAGCCAAGCACCCATCAGACATCGCAGCCGGCCTTCGAGATCATTCTTGTCTGCTTTGGAACGTGCGAGGCCGTCGCTGAGCGCGCGCAGGGCCTGCAGGGACGTGCCGTCGGTATACTCATTGGCATTGATGGCGCATAGGGTTTCGACGGCATGATCGACGGCCCTGACGCCGCTCGACAGCCAAAGCCATTCGGGCGTGTGCACAGTCACAGCCGGATCAAGAATGACCGAAACAGGCACGATCCCCGGGTTCATATAGCTTTGCTTGAGCTGTAATCGCGTATCGGTGACACCGGCGCGGGCATTAAATTCGCCAGCTGACAGGGTTGTCGGGACAGTAATCTGGCGGACCTTTGGCGGGCGAAACTCCGGAATTCTTCGCACGCCATCTTCCACAACCGTTCTGAAGGCTTCCAGCCCGTCAACGTCAGTGATGCCGTGCTCAAGGCATATGGTAACGGCCTTGCCACCGTCCGTGGCAGATCCACCACCGATGGTCACGAGCAGGTCTGTGCCGGCATCACGGGCTGCGTTGGCGCAGGCAACGACAGCTGTGCGCGGCGAATGGGATGGCATATCATCATGCAGGCCAGCGAAGCGCTCGCCCAAAGCCTGTTTGATCTTCTCGATCTCATCCGTGGTTGCGTTCAGCGTCTTGCTGACTAGCAGGAAGACTCGCTTCGCACCCAAGCGATCAGCTTCCGAGACAATCGAGGCGGCGGCCGGCTCGCCAAAAATCACGCGGTTCATCTGCGTGAAAACCATTGTACCTGATTGCATCTTGAGACCTCGCATTTGGCTATCGCAGAACGCTATCACGGCTCACCGTGTTCGTGCGATCGCAAGCTGGATGGAAATGTTTGGAACGCTGGCGAAGGGCGGCCCGTACAAGGTGATAAACTGTGCTGTACGAAATCTCCGACAACTGTGTCTGTTCAGCGGTGTTGCGCATGCTTAGCTTCGGTTGCTTGCACAGTTGATGGGTACGCTTAGGGATAGGTAACATGAAGAGCCGGCGATTTGTCCAATGTGACGTCTTCTCCTCCGTGCCAACCAGAGGCAATGGGTTGGCGGTCGTCGTTGATGGGGATGGATTGAGCGACGAGGTCATGCAGACGTTTGCGGCTTGGACCAACCTGGCCGAGACGACATTCCTTATGACGCCAAGTGATCCCGCAGCGGACTACAAAGTGCGGATATTCACGCCGGGACGCGAGATGCTGTTTGCCGGCCATCCCACACTTGGCAGTTGCGCATCCTGGCTCCATTGTGGAGGCCAGCCGCAGCATTCGGGCGTTGTTCGCCAGGAGTGTGGTGTTGGCATCGTGGACATCGATGTTTCTGGGACTGTGCCGTCCTTTCTTGCACCCGAAACTGTGGTCGAGCCAATTTCAAGCGAGTCGCTTGCGGCGATTGCATCGGCAGCTGGTATTCCTGACAGTCAGATTGTTAGAACTGCGCAGCTGACCAATGGTCCGGTTTGGCAGGCGCTTGAGCTGACGAGTGCCGCCGATGTATTGGCTATTGATGCCGCCAAGATCAGGTATCCGGATTTCCGAGGTATTGGGTTTATTGGTGCCCATCCACCAGGATCTGAGTGTGATTACGAGGTCCGCATGCTCGGGTCATCCAGTGGTATGCTTGAAGACCCTATAACCGGCTCACTCAATGCGGCGCTTGGCTGCTGGATGCGGGATCTTGGGCTTTGGCGTGGTGAAAAGAAAATCGCACAAGGAACATCGATCGGTCGCTACGGGCGTGTGTCGACAAGGTGTAGCGATGACGAAGTTTGGATCGGCGGTGAAAGCCATGTGCTGATTGAGGGGACTGTGAAGCTTTAAGTCTCCACAATGCCGATCACTTTCGGCTTAAGGCACTGAGTTGCTCAGGGCTTACTCTCGATAGATCTCGGCTTTACCACCATTGATGTGGTAACCAATCGATATGTCGGCTGAGCCATCCACGAACGTTAGTTTCTTGCTGGATGCACGCGTCTGGAGTTTGCCCTCAAGCCATACTGCGGTGAACAGATCTGCAATTCGAAACTTCTTTGCCAACCTGACAAAGATGATTTGGTTTGGCGGTGGCGGAGGCACATGAATGCAGGCTCCGACATAAGGCACCAGTAAAAAGTCAGTAACGCCCTGATCTGAAAACTCCAAAGGCAAGAGATACCCGGCCATTCGGATCGTCGTTCCATTGAGTTTCTGGTTGACGCGCTCCTGTCGTTTCGCGACGGCCTTTATCCAGCCCCGGTACTTCTTCAGCAGCTCATCAACATTGTATCCGGCTTTCGCAAATTGGCGCTCGTAGACCTTCGCGTCCTCTATGCCTTGCTGGTTCTCAATGAGACCCTTGTCTGCGGGTTTTAGCTTCCGAGCCCAATCAATGGTCTCGACGTCAAACCGTTGGTCCTGTGTGAAGTTGGCCAATGGATCTTTCAGCGGTGGCAACTTCGGTCGTAGCTGCTTCCACTCGATCTCACGTGTCGCAAGTGCATTGGTCGAGACAACAACCGCGGTTATCATCAGCGCGAGTGCTATCACAGTTTGAGAAAGTAGATGTCTCATCACAGAACCCCTCGCGCAGTCTGTCCATTGAGAGTCAAGGCGCGGACGATTGCTTACTGCAAAGGGCCTGAGCGTTGCTTCTGCTTCAATATTAGTAGCAAGTTCTCCAGGTTGCGAATGACCTGTTGTTCATCTGTCGGGTTTGACGCGTGATCAAGGAATTCCCGTAACAGCGCCTCAGCAATGGCATTGCGCGGTATCCAGTCGGCGCTGGTCTGTTCACAGGCGGCGCGGATGCTTTGCCGTGCGGTGCTGACGTCCAACTCGTGGATGTCTTGAATGTCTGTTGCGTCCATCATCGCGTCGAGCGTCCTTGACATGAATAGGATGTTATATCATTACAAATAACGACCCGGCAGGAATGTGACAAGCAGGCTCGTTGGTCTGCCCGATGGATTGGTTGTCGCTTCATATCTTACGCTGTGTTGGAAGCGTTCGCGTTAGTCGAAGCGAGGTGGCGCGTAGCCATGACCGGAGATGAAATAAAACGACAAGTTCGCGACATAGAGAATGAGCGCAATTGAGAAGATCCAGCCGATGCGAAATCTTTTTGGTTTGGATTTGTGGTGATTGTGCTCAGGCGAGTGGCACTCCATCCAATGGCTGAAGATGTGTAAGCCAAAGCCGAAGGCCAACAGCAGGCCAGAGCCAATCAGGATATGCAACTCATAGTCGTGGATGAACCTGTGAAAGACAACAAAGGCGCCACCGAAACCGATCTGACTGCCGGCACTCATGACGGCGATGAAGATCGGGAGGCCGCAACAGAAAATGTGCGAAAGTTCAGCTAACAGGCTGACCGTTGTGGCTGTACTCTTCAATCTGGCCATAGATCTGTTAGTGTAAATCAACCTTGTGCCTCAGCACACGTTCGGAACATTGAATTTACCTGTTATAGCATTACGCGTGATGGATCTGTCAACGATGAGTGGCATGCCAATGACAACCCAGAAACTGACCAAGAACCAGGGCGTCGTATTGGACGCACTGCGCGAGAGTGCAGGTCCTATGAGCGCCTACCAAATTCTTGATATCGAGACGGTTCGTGCCAAGGGTTTGAAGGCGCCCCTGACGATTTATCGTGCGCTCGATAAACTCATTGAGGCCGGTTTGGTTCACCGTATTGAGAGCCTCAACGCATTCGTTCCATGCTGCCACGAGCATCACACGGAGCCGCCGGCCTTCATGATCTGCCAGGAGTGCAAGAACATTATCGAGGTTGGCACGCGTGCTATTCAGCGAACCGTGATGAAGCAGGCGGAAGAACAAGGCTTTGAAGTCAGGCAGATGCACGTCGAAGTGACCGGTCGCTGCAGCGCCTGCGCGAATTGACCGCCATATTTCGTAACGGTATAACATTCTCGACCTAAAAGTCTTGGTTTTGGATAGCCCAAAGGGATCCGTCATGATGCGATGTTTTGTTGCCGGTTTGATGTGCCTTTCACTTGCGACGCCCGTATTTGCAAAGGACAAGCATAATCACGGTCATAAGCACAAGCACAGGCAGTTAAGCGCCCACGAGCATGGTAGCGGCAGCTTTAACGTTGCCATTGAAGGTAAGAAGGTCGCCATGGAGCTTGAGGCACCAGGTGCCGACATTGTTGGATTTGAACACAAGGCGCGGACCAAGAAACAGAAAGCCGCGATTACGAAGGCTAAGGACAAGCTCAAGAAACTGAGCAATGTGGTTGTTCTGTCCGAAGACGCTGGTTGTAAGCTCGAAAAAGCCAGTATCGAACTTCATATCGAAGGCGGCGATGACGGCCATAATCACGGCAAGAAGAAGAAGGCCAAGCACAATCATGGTCATAAGCATGGCCACAATCATGGAAAGAAAAAAGCCAAGAAAGAAGAGACACACTCAGAGTTCCACGCTGAGTATCAGCTGACATGTGAATCACCGGAGAAGCTGGTTGAGATCGCGTTTCCCTACTTCAAGAATTTCAAAGGCGCCGAGGAGCTTGAGGTCAGCGTTGCCGGACCCAAGTCGCAAAAGAAGTTTGAGGTGGAGCGGAAAACTGGCAAGATCAATCTTGGCGGTGTCATCTAATTCTTGAGCGTTCGTCATTGAGCGAAACAGTTACCAAATCTTCGGATCATGCAGCGCCCGACATTGTCAAAATGTCGGGCGTTCGTTTTGCATGGCCAGGGGGCCGAGCTTTCGAGATCAGTGTCAACGAACTTTCACTGGCGGCCTCATCACGGACCCTGCTCGTTGGGCCGTCGGGCGGCGGCAAGTCCACCTTGCTCAGTCTGCTCTGCGGTATTGTTACGCCGCAGCAAGGCGAAATCTCGGTTCTCGGTACAGATATTGTCAGCTTATCGAGTACGGCGCGTGACAAGTTCCGGGCTGAGCACATTGGCGTCATTTTCCAGATGTTCAACCTGCTGCCCTATGGTTCGGTGATAGATAACGTTGTCTTGCCGTTGAGCTTTGCGTCGGGCCGTCGGCAACGCGTCGCAAAGACTGGCGATGCAGCGGCAGAAGCGGAACGCATTCTCATAGAGCTGGGCCTCGACCGTTCTGCTCTGAGTGGATCTGCATCGGCTTTGAGTGTCGGACAGCAGCAGCGTGTTGCCGTGGCGCGCGCGTTGATTGGAACGCCCGAGCTGCTGGTGGCGGATGAACCGACCTCGGCTCTGGATGAAGATCACCAGGAGCGCTTTCTCGACCTGCTGTTTCGCCAGATTGAGGGCGCGGGTTCTAGTATGTTGATGGTCAGCCACGATCGCAGGATCAGTCCTATGTTCGACAACGTGATCGAGCTGGGGGACGTCGTCACTGTGCGGGGTGAGGCATGACAGTCATCCGCCTCGCACTACAATCGCTCCGCAATCGCTGGCTGACGGCCTTGCTGACCGTGCTCGCGATCGCCGTTAGCGTCGTACTCCTGCTTGGCGTTGAGAAAGTCCGCAATGGTGCCAAGGCGAGCTTTGCGAATACGATTTCAGGCACAGATCTCGTTGTCGGAGCACGCAGTGGCGGCATTCAGCTGCTCCTTTATTCGGTCTTTCGGATTGGTAACGCCACGAACAACATGACGTGGCGCAGCTACGAAGACATTGCAAGCCGGCCTGAAGTGAATTGGATCATTCCCTTGTCGCTGGGTGATAGTCATCGCGGGTTCCGGGTGTTGGGTACGACCCAGGAATATTTCGATCGCTACAAGTTTCGCCAAGGGCGCTCACTCAAGTTTCAATCGGGCAAGCGGTTCGACGATCTCTTTGATGCCGCGGTAGGTGCTGATGTTGCTGCCGAGCTCGGTTACAAGGTCGGTGACAAGATTATTGTTGCGCACGGTCTCGGTCGGATTGGACTGAACAAGCACGATGACAAGCCCTTCCGTGTTTCGGGTGTCTTGGCGAAGACCGGTACGCCCGTCGACCGCACGGTGCATGTCAGTCTTGAGGCCATCGAAGCGATCCATGTTGATTGGCAGGGCGGCGCGCGGCGAACTGATCGCACCGTTACGGCAGACGAAGTCCGCACGATGCGATTGCGACCCAAGGCAGTGACGGCGGCAATGGTCGGCCTTAAGTCAAAGCTCGCAATTTTCAAATTGCAGCGCTACGTCAACAACTATCGCTCAGAACCTCTGTCTGCCATTCTGCCTGGTGCCACGCTTTATGAATTGTGGGGATTGGTTGGCACCGCGGAGACGGCTCTCAAGGTCGTCTCATTCATGGTGGTTGTCACCGCGATCCTTGGCATGATGACGATGATCCTGGCCACGCTGAATGAGCGGCGGCGCGAGATCGCGATCCTGAGATCTGTCGGGGCGGGGCCGCGTACTGTGATCGGTTTGCTTGTGTCCGAAGCAGGCATTCTAACGCTTGCCGGTGTGATTGCCGGGCTGGTTGCGACCTACGCATTGTTGTTCGCGTTGCGGCCGGCGATTGATTCTGCATACGGGCTGTACCTCGACATAGCCGCGCCGGGGTCGGGCGAGCTGATGGCGCTGGCTGCCATTGTCGTTGGCGGCGTCTTGGCCGGTTTGTTGCCGGCGCTGCGAGCTTATCAACATTCATTGGCCGACGGGATGACGGTGCGCAGTTAGCCTGAGTGCCGCGAACTTGGATTGGCGCTAACTCAGATCGAATGTCTTTGCGGTTTATGCGGGATCACCGGACGGCTGCTCTCGAGGTTTGCAGAGGCTGGAAAGATGGAAGCGGCAAACTGACCGCGAAGTATTTCTTGCAGCTGACGCGGTGAGATACTAAACAGGCGGCTCGGCTGCTCTCCTGGCAATTGGAACTGAGATTTCGGTTCGAGTACGCTAGATGAACGGTTGAGGACGAACTTTGTTACGAAGTTTGCACATTACTGGTCTTTATTGTGCTGCGATTTGCAGCCAGTTCGTTTCGTTCAGAGCGATGTTATGTCGTTTCGGAGACGTTTTTTGAGACTGGGAATGTTCAAAATCGGGTTCGTATGGCGGTCAGTGTCGGATCTACAACTCTGACTTGCGAACCGCCTCTGATAGGCGATTGTCCTGTGATCCAACGGTCATTCGCCATGGGCACCGGTAGCTCAGCTGGATAGAGCACCAGACTACGAATCTGGGGGTCGGGAGTTCGAATCTTCCCCGGTGCGCCAATCAAATCAATGAGTTAGCTACTTTTAACTAGCTATTTCATCCACAAATTTACGATTTAGCAAACACATAGCAAACATGATGTGAAGAATTTCAGAGGGATTCTAAGGGATGCTGCTTGAGCATGACTGGGCCGAATTCACGCTGAAGTCTAGGCATCATTGGCAATCACGTGCTCTTGCCGGGTTTCTTCATCCTCAATGATGACGCGAACGCCATCTTCAGCCGCTATCATCATGACCGCTGGTACACCGTTCCATGACACTGCCTTCTCAATCCATCGGAGAAGTTTCGCATCGTCGCTACTGGGGCTGCTGCTATCACCAGGTGGGTGCGTATGCCACTCACCTATATACGTTAAGTTTGTTGCGGTAACATTCTCAACGTGTTCGATTGAATGGAAGACACCCACGCTACCCCGAATGAAACCCGTTGGCTCGTGAACGCTGTCTGGCGGAGCATCGAAATGACCAACGATGTAGAGTTTGTTCTCTGATAGGTCCCAACAACCAACGAGAATGCCGCCTGTCTCTAACTCTCCTGCACTCGCCCTTTGCGATTTAATGTCCGACAGCACTTCATCACGAATGGCGACACTCCAAGAGCCAATTGTGCACTCTTTGAACGCCTCGCCGCTCCAACTCTGTTTAGTGACCTTGTCGATTTGGCCCTCACTCGACCATATATTTATTGTGCCCCCTTCTTGCAGTTGATCAGCCGCAATAAATTCACCTGCAATTGCCGCAAACATCCCCATGAAAGTTTGTGATATTCGCACCGAAGGACTTCGACAGGTTCCAATGGGCAGAGTATTGTCCCTTCCTGTGAGGTGTTCCCACAGGCTCTCTTCGCAGACGAGCTTCCAGTAATAGCTCATCTCCAAGAAATCCAAGCGAGGCGTTCGTTCTTCTCCTTCAGCTAACACAACAAGCGATGTGCCGAGAGGATTCAAGAACATCGAAACACATCGAGAATTGATCTTGTCGGACCCGGCTAACTTGCGCGCTACCTGGATCGAAGCGGATGCATCTATTGTAACGTCAATGGTACCCACGACTTCGACAAAATCGTTGCTTGCCTCAAAATCTGCGAAATTCATGACATAGGCATTCGCCTCATCATCGCCTAGTTGAAATCTGATTTCTGAGGCGACGGCGTCTGCTTTCGCATTTCCAACTGCGTACCCCGTGTAGCGGTGACGTGCTGTGTTATGAGGTAACAGATGGTCGGGATCTATCACGTGCCATTTCCCAATACCTCCTTGAGCGCACATCAACGCCACTTGTGATCCGAGTGCACCCGCGCCGATTAGAAGAACCGATTGAGTATCACCCGGCTCTCTTCCCGATATCTCTTGAAGTGATTCTCTAGATGCCCGTTCATATACATCGCATGGCATGACACGAACATTTTCTAATTCGATCAAATCTGGATCTGCCTGACCCAATAGCCGTGGGCCAATCTCTCCTGCAGCTTCAATCACAGTTCCAAGAAGGACGCCAATGTTGAGCCAATTATTGCCACCGAGAAAAAAAGCCTTATCAGACCGACCCCTAACTCTACCCTGCGCAGATAACAGCGGAGTGCTGATTACCAAAACGGCAGGACGTCGGAGTCGATCTTTTTGACTATTATCGCCCGCCCAGACCCTCAATTTCTCTGCAAGCAAAGGTGCAAGGTCAATTCCCACTTCCTTATAAGCACTGAACAATTGACACAAATTTGAGGGTAGCCAACGCAATGTTCCGTGTTCAACAGCGTCGGTATTAATAACAATAGCCGAATGAAATTTTTCTTCCTCAGCGACCTCTTCTTCAGACAAGCTATAAAAGACTACCGGAGCGTTATCGGCATCACCCTGTCGAACACCAGCCAGAAACTGATCATCATTTTCACGAAAACCTAACGGCATCACCAGCGAAATAGGCGCGGCCATAAAAAATGGCTCAAGTGGTTGATCATCACCATGTAGTCGCCCGTAGGCTGTCTCTTTCAACCACCAACGAAGCCGCTCAATATAACGGTGTGGTGTGTAAAGACGTTCAAGCTCATCAATTGACGCTTCGAATAGGCATAAAGTCCTGGCCTCTCCCTCAGGTGCACTATTCACGTGTGGCAAATGGAGTGGAAAATTCTCGCGTAGCGGAATAACAAAGGGTGAACGATTACCCTCAAAGAAAACGAACGCGACGCTCTCTGTAAGTTTGATGTCGTTCTTAATCTCTGCTTGGCCAAGATCAACCTGGACATCGACGACAATGGCCTCTGCGTTACCGTCGCCCGATCTCCGGCATTCCTGAACACTCCCCCCGTCATAGTCTTCTGAGCCTACAAGTCGCGCAAAAAAACGTGCATTCGGAATACCAAGTTCATCTGCCGCAATGACGATGCTAACAACTTCATCAAGCCATTGCTGGTTGCTCATCTGCGTCCTGCTCTTGGTGCGGAGCTACTGACTGCGACTGCGGCACCCATTCCACCCAGTCTTTTCATGTAGGCGCCATCACCCGTAATCTTAATCACAATTGGCTTCGGAAATAACTGATTGGGATGCTCCATTGTCACTAGAAAGCGCGAGGAATCGACAACCTCGTTCTTGTAGTAATTTGCAGCCTGCCTATGAGGCGGCTGCACGTCATCATCCTCATCGGTGCCCTTTACTGGGATAGGTTTGCTCGTCGAAATAACGTAACCAAGATCTTCACCCTGCTCCTCGCAAAGCCATTTGATTTGCTCTGTTGGTACCGTCTGGTTCTTGCCCTTTTCAGGACCGATCGACTTATAGGAGCAATGGTGCGGAAGCTTATACACATTCCAATGCAATCGATCGTCGTTCTTCTTTGCTCTCGTGATATCAACGATTTCAGCCAGTACCTCATGATCAACATCAGCTGTCATCAGTACATCTGTTGTTGAACCGCTCTCAAGGAACCTGGCTTGAAAGACCAGTGCATCGCCATTTCTATCCTCCACTCCTCGATCATTTATCCGCTTCGCGTGGGGTGAATGTGCAAAGAACTCTACGCCGTCTACATTAAGAGCAAAGTCTCTGACAAGTTGGCCAGCATCCACGAATAGGCTTGCACGGTCTTCTACTTTTAGGCCATTTGCTTTCAGCCAATCTTTGAGCCGTTCCGGTCGAGAAAACACGCGAATGCCATAGCCTTCCTTCAATCTATGACGAGCTTCCTCACGAATAACGCGACCGTCATCATCAACACCTACTTCCGAAATTGCAGACGCAGGTACCCAAAGCATTTCAATCTTCTTCCGCTCGCCCCCCTGATACTTTTTCGCATGGTCGAAATGGAAGAACTCTGAAGCTCCTTGGACATGATCTGTATCGAGATGGCTAAAGGCAACGACAGCATATTCATCTCGATCTGCGTCCACTAAGTCCTTTCTGAGTAGTGTTGGCAGATCGGATCGCGGGTCGTCTTTGTCTTCCGGTGATCCTTGATGCGCATAATCAACAAGCATCCGACGACCATCCTGTAGTTCAAACAGGCACGTATCTGCGTTTCCGAGATTAAAAAATGTAAGCTGTGTCATCCCCTCAGTATGCGCCGATTCTAAAGTGAACAAAAGGGGAACTGTGGCTTTTGTAAAGCTCAGGTCGAGTATTAGCCGCGAGTCAGAAGATCTGGATTATGCTGTCGTAAAACCGCAAGCATCACCTGTTCACCCCGTTTTGTCAGACGTTCTATCCATTCGTCTGTCATCGGTGAGAAGTCTGTCGGATAACCATAGGTTTCCTCACGACTTACGAGATCGTCAGGAGCATGCTCAAGCCTCTCATCGATTTGGCCCAAATGGGCAATCGCAAACCGCTTGATTTTTCCGGCATCCTTTAGGTCATAGAGACGATTCATTGCGAAGTTCTGTGCCCGATCATGGACAGTGTAGAAAACTTGTTTCATGCGGCTTGGTAGTAACCCACTTGGAGAATCGAAACGAGGTCCATACCCAGCACGACAGCAAATGATCGTATCGACATCGTCAACCGCAATACTCACGCTGCGATCACGATCAGGCCAAAGTGGCGACAAGGCAAGATTATCGTAAACTCCACCATCCGTTAAATTCACGCGAACTACTTCGCGTGTTCCATCTATTTTCGTGAACGCCATTGCTTCATCCAGAGCTGGTAACAGCAATGGATAAGCTGCCGATGCCGCCACCGCATCTGCAACGTCAATTTCGTTTGAAGCACACTTGCCCAAACGCCAAGACCCGCTTTCTTCGGATGAGAAGTAGAATGCTGAACCAGTCCGAAGCTCCGTAGCAATCACCACCAACTTGGGCCTTCTTCCGATTAAGTGATCCAACTTAAGCTTTGGGAATAGAAGGCGTTTGATTGTCGATCTCAATATTGTTGTTCTACTGGCATACCGACGAACCCAGCTGCCGCTTGGAAGAATCCGCCCCCGAGCATCCTTACTTAACCCAAGTAGTAGTGATGCGATACTCAATGCGGCTGATGTAACCGCAGAGATAGCTGCAATGGAGTATTGAACAATGAAACTGCTGAGTGCTTTTGGGCCTTCCCAAGACGTAAAAGCAGTAACAATTGCCGGCCAGACAAACCCCCGAGCAAGCGTTAGCCTAACTTGATCTTCAAACTCATCAAACGTGCCTTTGTGAGAAGCGTACATCGCACCAATGACACTTCCGCCAGAAACACATGAGATCACGTGCGAATTCTCTAGCAATCCTTCCTTGTGCAGTGTTCGCAAACACCCCAAATGAAATGCCATTGCACGCGACCCGCCACCAGAAAGGGCTATTCCAATTCGATTCTGCATAGAGCAATGTTCTCACACAGTGCGGCTTGCACCAAGAAATGTAAAACTTCCGAACAACTGCGATTACTGCCTTTATCCCCCAAAAAAAATGTCATCCAAGTACGCTAGATAAGGAAAGCTAATGAGTGATTCTGAGGGGTCTTGAAGGATCTAATACTCAGAAGTTGACGAGTAATTTTGACCGTCTAACCAGGCGACCAGGTGCTCTTTCTTGTACAGCACACGTGACTTCTTACCCGGACCCGCTTTTGTGAATGTCGGCCCCCCGCCTCGCAGCCGGTAACCCTCAAGGGTTTTGAGCGATACCCTCGTAAATCGTGCTGCTTCAACAGTCGTCAGATAATCGACGTTGTCGAAGGACATTGTTCTTGCAGCCTGGTCATCAGAAATCAGGCCTACATCCACAGCTAGCTTCAACCGCTCCTCGGCTGACAGCTCAGCATGCTTCTCCCCAAACTCGAATAGCTCCTTCACCCAATCGGATGTCTTCTTCTCGGTCACGACTTACCTCCGCTTGACATCGCGGAGATTGCTTCAGAAAGCTTCGAGAGCTTGTCTTCAGACTTATCTTTCACAGTACCGAAGCGTTCAGCGCCAGCTTCTAGCCGTTCGACAGTTTCACTGACGCCGAATACTGCGATAGAAGCCCCGATCTCTCTTACGGCCCCCTCACCGTCTTCAAACACAGCGGATGCTTCTTCCAGCAACCTGTTAAATCTATCGTCGCTCATCTCTTAACCACTCAAACGGCCACACCGCATATCCAGGTTTGACCGCCCTCTTCCTCAACATCCAACCCGATATCTTTCATCAGCGAGACAATCTCTTTCGAGAATCCAACCACGCCAATGCGTTCGACATCTGATTGACGGCACCAAGCTTCATAACTCTCATATAGGTCGCCGACGCTGACGCGGCTACTTTCATCCTGCTCAACGACATCCAGAACAAAATTACCTACTGCCCCTTCCTCCTTCTCGACTTTAGTGCTTCGACCGCTATGCAGAGCAACGAACAGGCCAAGCCCGCTTCCAATCTCAACTAAAAGAGCCATTAGAATAATCAGGGCCAACTCGGTCTTGCCCAAGGATGTTCCCAAAAGTCTTGAGACGAGGTTTGCCTGATGCTCTCCAGAACTTCCACCAAGCTCACCTTCTAATCGATCAAGCTGGGCTCTTGCTTTGCTCAAGCTAACTTTCAGCTTCTCAGCTTCTTTTGACCGGGCATGCTCAATCAGCAGCAATCCGTATCTCCGGCAAAAGCCCCTGCTTTTCTTAGCTGTAATATCTGTGCAGCCACTTGTGGCCTTCCATCGAGGGTGTTGACGCACAAGCTGGAGCTTCTGGCTGACCTCTGCAGATGTTTGGACGACTCCAAAGCCATCAAGCTTCAGGATGTCTCGCTCATACTGAGCTTTTGTTCGGTCATAGATATTCTGTGGCGAAGCTTTCTGGGTCGATGCCTCGGCTCTATTCGAACCGGCAAAGCCTACAGCGCTCACCAAAGAATATGACGTGCCGACCAGGAACAGCACTGAGCAAGCAATTGCGGCTAGCCACTGTCTGGATGCGATTGCCCAGGCAGCAAAGATCAAAGAGACCGCCTTGAAGCCATCAGCAGCAATGGATGCTGCAGCGTAAATAACACCATCAACGTCATCTCCACCCAAGCTATAGCCAAAGCGTGCGTTGATAGCCGTCGATACACAAATCAGCACGAGCGCCAAGGCGACGCCAATCATGCGCAGCACCATACGCATGGTACTCACCTATTCTGTTTGATTTTTCAGGAATGGATAAACTAGCGCTTGTCTTTGTAGCGCTGCTTTAACAGGCGCTGTCTTGAACGCAAGAGAGCTGAATCACGGGCAATAGTTCCGTGTTCACGTTCAACTTCAGGCCATTTCCGATCGACCCAATTCTTCACGATTTTCTCTATCAAAGGATTGCGATCTTCAAACGTCAGATCACGAATAGCGTCAAGCCTACATGTCATCTCGAAGTCAAATGCTATTGAAATCCGCCAGTCGTCCTCTTTAGGTTCGTCGATACCTTCAGGCTCTTTGCTGCCTGTATCAACAGGTCCATCTTTAAGAGGAGCTTCAACGGTTACCACTTCCGGTTCATCTTGCTCGCCTTCATCGGGCTTTTCGCTATTCCCTTGGACCTTCAATTTTTTGCTTAGTTTGTCTTTCAGCGTTGCATCTTCTTCCTCTTCGACGATCTTTGGCCGTGGATTCTTCTTCAACTTTACTTCCATCAACTCACTCATTAAGCCGCCCTTTCATTCAAAGTTTCACTCATTACCGCATCGGTAATTCTTTCAAACACACCGTAGACTTCTCGTACTGCCTGCCCTCCCCCTTCAAGTTCGGTCACTGAAAACTTGTTGCCATCAGACGATGCCTTGACGAACTGGTATCGGTCGCTGATCGCCATATCCATGAGATTGATGAACTGGATCTTCTCGGACTGCAGGTGCTTAATCGCCATTGGCAATTGGTTCTTCTTCCGAACACCATGTGTAGGAGCTTGGCTGATCATAAAAAATGCTGCCTTCAACCTTGGACAATTCGGCCACATTGCCCCAACTACCTCATCAAACTTCTCTGCTTCTTCGAGATCTTCGCCAGTTGGGCGAATTGGCGTAACAACAGCATCAACAGACTTGAGTGCATCCCTCACAAGCTCATCATCACGACCAGCCAGGTCTACGACGATGAACTTACTTCCCGCCTTTGCTTCAGCTGCAATCAATTCAGAAGGAAGCCTTCCTTCCAGGCTTTTAGCTCTAGGCATCACCAGATCGCCAAGCGCGTTACCGTTCTTCTTGCCTTCCTCTATAAGCTTCTGTCTCTTCTCCATGAACTTGATCGATGTTCCTTGTGCATCACGGTCTACGATAGACGTTTGAATACCAAGGTTTGCGGCTATCAGAACAAGTTCCTTTGCTGTTACAGACTTCCCTGATCCGCCTTTAGTTCCTGATACAAGCACAACAACGTAGTCAGTGACGCCTGAATAGAGGAACTTCACAAAATCATTTCTTTGACGTATTCCCATACATACATAATGACATTCATACATACGGACATAAAAACATATCCACATACTTATGCTTCTATAGCAACACATACTGTTGCACATATGCAAAGATATAAAGATGTATCAATGTACCTATATATCTCTGCCATTACATACTGCCACTGAAACATAGCTCTGTAAGAACATATCTATGCATGAATGCTCTAATGCTCATACATTTAGATGCTTTCGTGTCCTTACATAGATACATACGTACATACCAATATCAATATGCGGAAACATATTCATATACTGCTGTAAAAACACACATACATATTCAATTACTCAATATCCCTCATTATCCCTGACCAATATCCTTGAATACTCAAAATCATTATGGTCAAATTCCTGTGATGCTCAGATTAATGCTCACTACAAAAGCCGGTCAGCCGATCATCAAGATCACAGGTGGCCTGAAGCGTGGAAACACCAGCGGTATCTTCATTCAATCGTGTGATGCTGTAGGGGAGGGGAGCAAGGATTGGACAGTGGAGCTTGAGGACAAAGCTCACCACGACGCTGAGAGACGCGTCCAAGCTAAGATCGATATTACCAGCCAAGTCTGCGAAGCCTTACACCTCATGCACAACATTCCAATGCAAAATGGATTGGATCAGTTGACCTTCGAAGAAATCGCTTCACATGAAAGCGTCTACATCCCACCCAAAGCAGGGAAGGGGAGACGCAAACGCAAATCCATGAACTACTCAATCAACCGTTAGAAATGCGAAAGCGCCCCCGAAGGGGCGCTCTCAATGAATCAGAGCAATCAATTGCTTCTGCTTCGTGGACGCCATCGCCTTCCCAGGCTGTACGCATATTTAATGTAGGAATAAAAGCAAGTAATATCAAGAATTTAAACTGTATACCACAACACCTGCTTTGTGGCTGAAAATCCTAGCGGGGGTCTGGGGGCGGCAATGAGCCCCCAGGAGGCATGCTCCTACATGAGCCAAGTCATGACATACCCAGGAATAATCATAAATAACCCCCAGCAGACTAGGCCAGCCCAAGCGATACGCTTGTCAGGCACATAGTTAGAATCGATTTCAGCCCATAGTCCGATAGGGCCACAGATGAACACCAGCATCGTATGGATCGTTGCTCCCACACAAGCAACGATCTGGTTCCCGTGCATGCTGGAGTATTGGCATTGGTAATAGTGGCCCCACACGGTCTCCCTGATGCAGCACAGATAGGTAAGGTTGCTCGCGATGAAATAGGTCGTCCAGATGAACAGAACGAAGGACACCAGAGGGAGGAATGGAGGCCATACGATATTAAGCGCGGAGAGGGCAGGGGTGACCACCGGATACCAAATCCCAAAAAATAATTCGTACCATGGTTGAATCCAATCAAACATGTTGCCTATTGTATAATCCCTAAATATCCCTATTCAATACTAAATATCCACAAGGTGTTATTTCAAACCCCATATATAGTGTATTTCTGCACTGTGATACCTCTGCAATTAATGCGATACCACAAATGGTTGCATGCAATTTATTCTTGCATTCAAAGAAAATGGGCCTTAAATACGATGCACCAAATTACAGTAATGCTGTACTTGCGAGGAGGGTCAAATGGGCCCATTTATATGGGCCTCAATTGACGGTGTTTTTGCCCCCCTGCGGGGACGCAAACTCCACTCCTCGTGCCTGCAGCAGGCTTAATCAGTTCAGTAATACATGACCAAAAGAGCACATTCTAAATCGAATACAGGGCGTCCAGAACGAAAAGGACCCCCAGTTAAGATCTATTTGACTGCCGAAGAGCGTGCAATTCTGGATGCCAGACGGAAGCAAGCTGGCTATAAAACGACGTCACGATTCCTACGTGATCGCATCCTCAACAAGCAATCGCCGACATCCCGCACTGCTATTAGCTTTGACAACGTCATTATGGCCTTGAACAAGTCGTTGAGGATCTATGGAAACACTCACTCAAACTTCAATCAGATCGTGAAGCGCAGCCACATCAATAGTGGGATGCATCCTCAAGATGCGGCGAGGATTCCGGGTGTCATTGATGACATCATGCAGCACAGGCGTGAAACAGCGGCTGCAATTGAACTTATTGTCGATATTGCCAGCGAGTACTACGACAGCAAAAAACCTCCACCAGATGATTCGACAAAGGTAGATGACTCCTAACTATGTAACGGGGGGTCACATTATGAATGCGGGTCGCTACTTAGAGCGGCCAACGAACGGCAAAGACCGTGTGAAATATCGTGGCAGCGATACATTTGATGAACTGCTGTCTGCGAATGCGCGGTCGGCCATCATGATGGCCACTGTCAATACATGCACCAAGAGATCTATCAAAGACCCTATGGGCCACTTGATGCTCAACTGTGCGCCGGAAGATCGAGAGTTGTCTTTCGATGAGTGGCAGGACATCTACCGCAAAACAATCGGACACATGAAGCTTGACGGCTTCATGAGTGATTGGTGGGTGCATGATGACCGCGATCACAAACACATGCACATCCGTTTCATCAAGGTCAAAGAAGATGGAACGCAATGGCGCATACCAAGTCGTAACAACTCAAAGAATCTTGGCGCCGGGGATTACAAATGGAAATCCCGCATGGACGAATTGTGCCGGGACTTGGAACGTGATTATGGACTCAGGGAACTCGATACCCCACTTACAGCTCACCGGGAAGGTAGAACCTGGGATAAGGCGCGCTCACTAACGCGTGCTGAGCAGGAAATCAATGCTCGAACCGGTAGGGAACAAGACCTACCGATGAATAAAGACCAGGTATCGGCTATTGCTGACCAGGCCAAAGGAATCTTCCTTGGCAGTAAGTCATGGGAAGAACTCTCTGAGCGTTTATCATCTGAAATGGCTTACACCCTTAAGCCTAAGGGCAGGGGGCTTATTATCCGGTCAAATGAAACCGGGCACTACGCCAAGGTTTCTCAGCTTGCAAAGATCCGCATGGGTGCGGATAAAGCTGAGCGGATATCCAAAGACCGGTTATCCCGATTCTATGGTGAAAGCTGGGATGACTTCTGGGCGCGAAGCAAAGGCCAGGTCAACAAGCAGCGCAGCCTCAAAGCTGATACATCGCTTCAGAGTACTGTCCTTGATGCGACGACTGCTGATGCTGCAGCATCAGCAGCTTCAAGGAAGCCAGTTACACAAACGACATCAGACGGCCAGGGCCGGGGAGAGAGAGCGCCGCTATCACCGCAGAAGCTTACTCCGAAACCGATACACTATGCTGGACTTGAAGAAGAGCACTATCAGCCGAGCATTGAAGTGTTGCCACTGGAAGAGTTTGCAGCTGATTGTCGCCAACGGTGCAAAACTGACCCAATCAGCGTTCCAATCTTGACCCACCCTGTTAGTCCGGTGGCGTGGAGGGAGGGACGCCATGCTGACTGGGGAAGACGTGATGGATATTCGTGTTTTGTGGCGTCAGGGTTTAAGCATTCATGAGATCGTTCGACGGACTGGCAAGTCGCGCAATACGGTGCGCCGGTATATTCGATCGGTGACAGCGGAGCCGGTCTACGGACCTCGCCCGCAAACGCCGAGCCTGCTCGATCCATTCAAGCCATATCTAACCGAACGGGTGAACGCGGCGCATCCGGTGAGATTGCCGGCAACGGTGTTAATGCGCGAGATCCAAGAGCGCGGCTATCACGGCCAGCTCACCATTCTCAGAGACTATCTCCGCACATTACAACCGGAACCGGCACATGATCCGGTTGTCCGGTTTGAGACGAAGCCTGGCGAGCAGATGCAGGTCGATTGGTGCCAAGTGCGCCGTGGCAAGAACCGATTGACGGCCTTTGTTGCCACCATGGGACACTGTCGTGCCAGCTACGTGCAGTTCGCGACCAATGAAGAACTCGATACGCTACTGACGTGCTTGGAGGACGCTTTCACGTTCTTCGGCGG
>JBCDBQ010000036.1:0-22285 GCA_039183375.1 Pseudomonadota bacterium | reverse complement strand
GGCACGGGCGAGGATGAACCTCTACTTCGCTCGCCGGCTCCTTCGCGATGGCGACACCTCATCTTCGATGCGGCAGCATTTGTGGGTTTCACTTCGGAGCTATCCGAGAATTGCCTTTGACCAACCAAAAACGATTGCGGTGCTGCTGCTCGGCCTGTTGCTGCCAGCAGCCGTGATCGATCAACTATTCAAACTGCGGGGAACTCAACATGCCTGACAGGGAACCGATATTCTCAATCGTCGTGCCGCTTTACAATACTGAGAAGTATATCACCGAGGCGCTGGACTCCATTGAGGCGCAGACGTTCGATGACTTTGAAGTTGTTGTCATCAATGATGCATCAACCGACAACGGGCCGGCAATCGTGCAACGCTACATTGCGCGCGACAGTCGTTTCCGGATGATCACCCAAGAAAACCGCGGCCTGGCCGGGGCGCGCAACTCTGGAATTCGAGCCGCACGTGGCAGGTACGTCGCTTTGCTCGACGCCGATGATATCTGGTTGCCGGAGAAGCTTCAGCGCCATTTTGATCATCTCGAAAGCAACTCCGACGTGGGTATCAGCTACGCGCCGTCAATCTTTATCGATGATTACAGCCAACGCATGCGCGCCATGCAGAACCCACAGCTCGCCAACATCACACCCGAGCACATGTTCTGCCGCAATCCGGTTGGCAACGGTTCGGCGCCGGTTCTGCGTCGCGCTATGCTCGATGAGGTTTGCTTCTACGTTGAAGCACCAGAAGGACGTCGCTCATGCTGGTTTGACGAGAATTTCCGTCAGTCCGAAGATATCGAGATGTGGACCCGTTGCTTGGTTTCGACGAGCTGGACATGTGCCGGTGTTGAGCAACCGTTGACGCTCTATCGCCTCAACACTAATGGGCTTTCGGCCAATGTCGAAAAGCAGTTCGAGTCCTGGTTGAACTTCCGCAATAAGATTGCCGGTATTGCACCGGAACTCGTCTCATCGGTCGGGCGAACATCGGAAGCCTTCCAGCTTCGCTACCTTGCACGGCGGGCCGCAATCAGCGGCGACGGCGCCACTGCACTGAAGCTACTTTTACGTGGCGTACGCCGTAATCCTGTCATCCTTGTTCGCGAGGCGCACAAGACGATTGCGACGTTTGCAGTTGCCGGAGTGGCGTTCATCGTTCCTGCTAGGACCTTTGAGCGACTTTCGCGCTGGTCGCTTGGGCTGCCCGCCGTTTCCCGAACAGCAACCGCATAATCACACTTAAGAAATCGGGCTCGGCTGCCATGCCGGCGCAACACCGCTCGTCTGCCTCAAGCCACCCAGTGGGCTGCGGAACGGACTAAACAATCGCTCGCGGCTTGCAATGCCGATCATCACGAATGCCGGCCACATAATGTAGGCCAGGATTTCAAGGTTCTCGGTGAAGGTCGTAAACGAGATAAAGATAATCAGCGTCAATGCCACACGCGCGCTGCGGTTGGTCTGTGCCTTCATGGTCAGTTCACACCAAGAGTAGAGCAGCGGCAGCAACAACGCGAGAAAGCCGACTGCGCCCTTCACAAATAGCAAGCCATACCAGGAATGGTGTGAACCAATCGGCATAAATTCAACCAGGTGCGGACCACGCTCAACGATGCCGTGTCCCCAAATCGGTGCTTCACTCCACCAGCGATGAAGGGAGATGCGGCCCAACGCTTCGCGCACATAGCTGGAGTCAGCGCGCATGGCGCGTACATTGTCAATCTGCTCAAGCAGCAACGGTGTCCATAGTTCCGAACTCAAGGCCATCGCGAAGACTGTTATGGCGCCGAGCAGATAGACACGAGGGTCCGTCAGTCGATAGAGCCCGGCCGACAGGAGGAAGATTGCCGGAATGGCGATCATCCCCAGTCGGGATTTGCACATCAGGATGACGGCAACCACAACCAAGCAGCCGAGCATGCGCAACAGAATAGATTGGTTGCGCAGGATGAGCGGGATCAGGATACCGAATGCGACCGCCGCAGCCGGTCCCCAAGGCGCAAAGAAGCGCCAGCGTCTGCTGCCGTCAAAGCTTTGGCCGTAGAGTTCCACTGTGAAGTATTCAGGACCTGGTCCGCCGAGCGCCATGATTGGCGATACATAGAGCGTGCCTGGAAGCCCAATGAAGGGCGCCACAACGAGAAACGGAATAATGAAGAGCGTCTGTACCGCGACATTCGTGGCCGCGTCATAGAGGACTTTGGGTCGGACATGAAGACAGGCACCAATCAGAACGAACACTGCGAAAAGCGCCCAACCCTTCATCCAACCGATGGTCGACTTGATTGTAGCGGCTATTCCCAAGTCCCAATTGAAATGCCCGATCACCAGGGCAATCAGCATGACCAGCATGCCGCTCCACCAGACCATGACCATGGCTGTCATCGGGCGGTTGGCCAAGCGCTGAGCAGATGGGTCGAGAAAGCGCCATAGCCATAGCGCCAGAAGAAGCCAGGCGATTACGGGCGCCACAACATAAAGCGCACCGAAGACATACCAAACCCAGGTCAGACTGAGGGCGTAGTAGAGAACGTCTTCTTCCAGTGTGCGCGTTGCAGCAGCAGACATTGTTCCAATGCCGCTTAGCTTTGGGCGTTCGCCGGCGGCAGGCCACGGCGTTGTGCAATGAGTGATTTTGGAAGACCGGCGACCCGCTCGTAAGTCACATCGGCATCAGGGAAAAGATTGCGGAACTGCAACCCATCAAGCAAGCGGCAGCTTTGGACATTCGTCATCGCCTGTCCTAGCGATTTGGCGCGTCCGATGTAGCCAAGCTTGGTTGTCATGATCAGGCGGGCACGAACCTGCTCGGGCAACCAATGGAAGAATGGGGTCCGAAAATGCGGCTCCAGCGGAAACCAAAAGTAAGGAGTTTGCACATAGTACGATTCAGCGACGCGGCGGATCTCATTGGCGCAGGCCTCCATTTGCGACCAATCACCGACATGCTCAATGAGCGAGTTTGAATGGGCCAGATCGTATTCGCCGTCCGCAAAATCTGACAAGTCACAGGCATTGCCGTAGCGAAACTCAAAGCGCTGGCCAGAGACAGATGTCGTGTTTTCCAAGTTGATGATTGAGACGCGGGCATTGCAAGCTGCGAGCTGCTCCATTGCAGGTTGCCAGTACTCTTCGCGACCGCCGATATCGGCGATGCGACAGAAGCCCTTGCGCGCTGATATCTCCTGGATCTGGCTGATGATCGTCGCGAACCGGCGGGCGCGAAAGTATGAGCTCCACGTGTCGCTCTTTTGCTTGGCGATATTCGGATCTGCCGTGACATCGATAACTGACATACTGTTCACTTTCCCGATTGCGCATTTGCGAACAGGTGCCCCCTATCCGCAGAAGCTGGAACTAAAGAATTAGATTGGAGCAGCCTGTGCCATCTGAGGTTCAATGCGCGCTCTTCCGAGATGGACACTTGCAAACCATTGGTGGAGCCATGCAAAGAGCCAGCCGGCAATTGCCAAGCCCGATCCACCAACCGCAGCCAAGGCTGCGATCAAAATGTTTGGGGAGCTGGGTGAGTCCGGCAACGTCGGCGGGTCCAAAACCTGTAGAAGCGGATACGACGCGTAAATGTCCGACGTTGAGGTATCAATTCGCGCAACAGCTGAACTGAACACAGCATTTGCAATCTGGTGATCGCGCTGCAGATCATCTAGCCGCGCAGCAACCACGCCTAGTTTCTTGCGCCGGGCTTCCTGCTTGTCCAGCAGACCTTCGATCTCAGCGATGCGTGCATCCTGCGCCTGCATCTCTGCAAAGCGCTTGACCAATCCTGTCAGCAGCTCGACGTACTGGTCGCCCTGGGCGGAGAGGAAGCGTGACAGCCGTGCGCTCTGGTTCGTCATGTTGCGTTCAGCGAGCTTCCGTTGAAGTACGCTTTCAATCGACAGCATTTTTGACTTTGGATCTGCAACACGGGGATGTCGCGCGCCGAATCTTGTCAGGTTCTCTGCATATGTTGCATTTGCCGTTGCATAGGCCTGCCAAAGGCTTTGAAATTCCTGGTCTGCAACGATCGCCAGGATGGACACCGCGTTCTGAGCATCGACGCCGAGTTCCTTGGTCAGAGAACTGACCTGACTCTTGCTTTCAGCCCGTGTTGCCTTGGCCGTCGTCAACTCCCGACGCAATAGCTCAATCGAATTGACCAACTGATTGTATTGCTCAAGCGAAGCGAGGCCACTTTCGACCTGCAGAGAGAGTAACCGTCCACGCGCGGCCTTCAGGTTGGCTTCGAATTCACCGACGCTTTCACGGATCGACGCCTGGCGACGCTTGATTTCGTCGGAGCGTAGCTTGTCGAGCTTGGCACGCAAGGCCTTGAAGAGTGCCCAGGATCGCTTCTGTGCATCTTCCGGCGTCTGGGCCGAAATCTTGAAACGAATGATAGATGTCTGGTCAATCAGCTTGATGCGCGGCTTGCCGAAACTATCGAGATCCAGGCCAACAGCATCAGCGGCTGCCATGAGGACAGGCCTGCTTGTGGCGATCTCCTTATAGTTCACGCGCGGGCTCAGGCTCTTTTCGGAAAATGGCGACGAAGCGCTCATCTGGGTTTGACCAATGCGGTCAAGTGCAACTTTGGCGCTGACCCCGGAACCCGGCAAAATGATAGCCCATTCGCTGGTATAGCGCACCGGCGCAAACACCATATAGGCCGCGCTGACAGCCAGGAAGCCGCATACGCTCAGCATCGCTCCCAAGACATAGCGACGCCAATGGTTGCGAGGTTTGTTTCCACCAAGGATCATCGCCAAAACTTTTGATTGCGAAGAACGCCGCATTACTCTGAAACCACGATACAAAAAGCTCTGACGACACGTGCGCCAAGTCAATATTATCGCGGTTGCGTATTAAGTTATGGTTTAATCTGTATTACCGAGGCGAATATCATTGTAGGTTTTTACAGGCGCCAGTAACGTTTGGATAACACTTGCAATGTCAGCAGCTTCGCGGACGGGGCTGTCGTAACAGGCCACGCCATCATCCGGCATGAGGAATGGGTTGATCGCATCTCTGTGCTTTTCACGCAGGAGACGCTCAACGCTGCGCTGCACCACCTCAGTGGCACCAGTTGTCGGATTCGTGCTGACCAGAACGATCTCACGGTGTCCGCGTGTTGCCTTGGGTCCGCCGATGCAACTTGCAACGACCGCGGCCTGCAGCAACCGTAGTCCATATGGTATTTTTTCATCGTAACGCGAGTCAGCAGCGAAATGTATTTTCGAAACGTAAATCCGAATACCGCGCGGAGTGATTGACGAAGGCCTAACTAATTCGGCCTGGAAGCAGTTTTTGGATGGAACAACAATTTCATCACCATCTTCCAGTGCAGGATCGGAAATGAAGCTTCCGGTGATCGCTCCTCTGAGGTCAAATCGATATGCGCGTCCTCGCCTGATAACCAGAACCTTCGAAACATTGGCGTCAGGCCGCACACCAGCCGCAATTCGCAACGCCGCAGTAAGTGTCCTGCGTATTGTAAAGTCGCCGTAGCGACGCGTCTTGCCGCCTGAGCGAACAAGTTCCCCCTCTTCCTTTTGGCCTCGGGGCTCATTGACGGTATGGAGACCTGGTTGGAACACCGCGCCCCTGACCCGGACACGAACGGCGGCATAGCGAACAACCCGCACCGCAACCCGGGCGAGTTCTCTTGAGAACAGATTATTTGCGACAAGGCTTTGACGGATACGCCGCGCTAACACTTCCTCGGTCGTCGATGCAGCGCGGATCCGCCGGATGAACGGTAACGCAATCATCCCGTCGGGCCCAATCGTGTAGTCTCCGTTAAACTCCTCGCCGTCCGGTAGCAAAACGTTAACCACGTCGCCGCGCGACAACCGCAGGGTTCGAGGAAAGTTGCGGGATGATTGGACGCTCGACTTGTCCTTCGCCGAACCCCAACCAGCAACTTCGGAGTCATGTATTGAGCAGCCGGGCCCGGTGCCGGACCACGACGTATCTTGTACTTTGAAGGAGGCCGGTAGACTGGACGGGGGATCACGCTCCGGGGCGTACGCCGTGGACGACGGGTTGTCGACCCTTGCGGTGAGGGCGCATCCAGCGAGCAACAGCAGGCACAACCCCGCGCAAATCAGCCTTGCAGTCAACAACATTTAAAGACTCAGCTAACGCCACAACTCGCTGGCAAATTGAACAGTACAGCAGCCTACTACAGACAGATTCCGCGATTTCTAGCGAGTCTCTTGGTTCAATCTCCCCGCAATCCACAGCGGACTGCACTTAATTGGAGGCTGTTGCAGATAATACAGATTATGAAATGCCCAGTTTCTCACTCGAAAAAGCAACGCTCTGTAAAGATCTCAACGGTCCTAACCCACTGAAAACATTTCTATTAGTATGATTGGAAGTGACACTGAATTTTGGTTTCAACTGACAAAACGGTTGATTGAAGATTTGATCATGAGGACGATCTCAACTGCTATGCTGAGCCTACGGGCCTACCAACAGCTTGCAGAGCACCAAGCCAACGTTAGGCGAGCAAGCCAGCTGGTGAATCACTGGCTCAAACGAATGGGGCTGGACAAAGGTGACTTTAGACACAGCGACATAGTCCGCAGCTTCTTTCATTGTCGTGAGATGTTTGGGATCTTTGCGCCGGAGTAGCTGTACCACTGGCACCGTCACAACTGCAGGTGATCCATCCTCCATGTTGCGTTGGACGCGGCCATTGCCATCGATCAGAAGTGCGTGGAATTCGTTGCCCCGTCCGTCCTCATCTGCCTCGGGATTACTATTGCCTGGGACTTGAGTTAAGCCATACGTCCATCATCGGTCAGAATGCTTATTTAAGGTAACACCCTGCCGTCCGGCCTCACGTCGTCTCCGAACTTAAACGTTGCCGACATCTCTTCTGGCTTACGAAAACGCTTCAGTAGCGCAGATCCGGTTTTCTCAAGACAGTCGAGGATCGACTGCTTGGTTTCGATCTGGATGCCTTCGAGTGTTACGTCGCACTCTTGGTCCAACTTGGCCAGCGTTCGCATCCAAGGTTCGTTGCGCTAAGGCGCTTGGCACTTGGAGGGTCTGATAATCTGGTTTGCGAGGACGCTTCGAAGGCAGGGGTTTGCCCGCACTCTCGTCCGAAACATGCCCGAAAAACTGGATCTAACGCGAATTGTGCGCCGAGTGGCATCCGGAAAACCATCAAGTCAGCGAAGATCAAACAGCGGACAATGATTCAGATGTTCAGATCCTTTGTGGTGTAATCCTTAATGTAGCGGTCCCAATTGGCTTCGTTGAAGCGGAACTCATCCTCGCGTCCGGCGAAGGGCTGATATTGGTATCGCCGCTGGTCAGGATACTTCTGGGCGCGTGCGTCGATGGCGAGTTGTATGACGGCTGAGCGCTCGAAGATGCGCTTTTCGTCATAGACGACCTCGGCCGCGGCATCGCCGGGCATCACCATTGTCGATCTCTGGCCGAGCACCGAGCGGCGGCGGTGGAAGCCGATGGTCACCGAAATGCGGATGTCGGGCGAGGAGTTGGCGAATGAGCCGTGCAGCATCTGACGGTTGACAATCGTCACATCGCCCGGACCACAGATCAACGGCACCGCATCGGGCAGCCTTTCATCGCCATCGTTGTCCGCGATCTTCTGCTTTATGTCGACCCGACCCAGCTTGTGGCTGCCGGGTACGACCCACAGGCAATTGGCAGACGTCGTCGGGTAGAGCTGGACCTGAAAGTTGAAGCCGTGGCTGCCTTCGTCCCAGTCGGGACTACCCCAATGGGTGGTGCCGTCCTGGTGCCAGGCCACTGAGCCCCCAACGCCGGGTTGCTTGACGAATGTCGCGTCGTTGTAGGGCACGAAATCCGGACCGTTGATGGCTTCGGCAATCGTCAGCATATCGGGGTGACCGTAGACTCGCAGACCCGAAGGCATGCCCCTGCACATGCCCCACATCAAGAAGACGACGTGTTCGGGTGCGTCAGCGTCGGCCTTGGCTTCCGTCATCTTGGAGGGGTGACGACCGCCTAACAGTTCTGTACCGCCCCAGGGATCGGACAGTGGCCGAATGAAGCTAAACGGATCGCGCGCCCAATCGCGGCCGAGCGCCGGCCGACCCTTGGCGTCAACCATAGCGCCCGGATGAACAGGAGCCCGCTCGAGCATGTTCGCGGCATCCTGCCGAAGCTCTTCCAGTTCTACCGGTGCAACGATGCCTTCAAAAATGTAAAAGCCATGCTTCCAGTAGGCATCGACTATATCAGGATGCAGCCGGCCATCGTCGTCAAAGCGGATCGGGCCTCTATTGCCAATAGCCTCGGCGCGGGCCTCACCTTCTTTGGCGTATATCGCCATGCGGGTCTGATGCTCGGCCCGCGTCGGCGCAGAAGCGGTGGCGGTCTGAGCAGTGACATCATTCATCGATCATCTCCCCATCTCCGTGACAAGTCGCGTCAGAGCTACTGACCGCTGACGATATTCGGTGGAACAAACTTTGTCATGCCAGACCTCGTATAGCAAGCCGTTGCAAGCGTACTCGCGCGACGGGCGAGAGTGGCGCAGCGTCTGCAGGTGAACCGCATTTTCACATATAAGATATCGGCGCCAACAGCTGGATCTCTGCCGATGGCACTCTGCTTGATTTCGCCTTCTGGAGTCTGATTCCGACAAGTGGGAGGATTGGAACCGCAGATGGCGGAACCGGTGCTTGAGCTCCAGAGCACCAGGCAGTCTACTGTGCGATGTAACCACCATCGATAACCAGTTCGGTTCCAGTGACGAACGATGCTTCATCGGATGCTAAGTATAGAACGCCATAGGCGACATCCATCACCTCGCCCAATCGGCGGAGCGGTGTCACGTCCGCCTTAGCGGCGCGAACCGCCGTGCTTGGTCTATTTATCATTGGAGGCATGTATCCGGGGTGTACGGAGTTCACGCGCACGCCCGTCGGCCCCAAACGCACCGCGGCGCTCTTCGTGAAGAGCCGCACAGCACCTTTCGATGCACCATAGCCGGGGTGGCCGTCTTCGGTCCCAATGAACCCCATGATCGATGAAATATTGACGATCGAGCCACCACCCGTTTTGGCCATTTCTGCCGCTGCAAGTGTCGTGCCCAGAAACACACTGGTGGCATTGACCCCGATCAGCTTTTCCCAGCCCGCTAGTGGAGTCTCGTCGCTGACCGAGCTACCGCTGATGCCCGCGTTATTGACCAAGATATCGAGCCTCCCGTAAGTCGCAACAGTGGTAGCGATCAGTTGCTCCCACGCCGTTTCCGACGTTACATCCGTGTTCACGAACGTTGCCCGGCCGTGCTTGGCATGAATGTCGGCGGCGACGGTCTCGCCTTCTTTCTGAAGAACATCGGCAATTACGACGGCCGCGCCTTCCTTCGCGAACAGCCGTGCTTCTGCCTCACCCATGCCATGAGCGCCGCCCGTTATGATTGCAATCTTGCCTTTCAGTCTCATGGATATCTCCCTCGCTGAGTGGCACCGATCATCGGTGTTCAAACAGTTGAGAGCAAGGTTCGAGGCGACCGGTGGAATCTGGTCTCGTGCGCGGTTCGGAAAAGCGGCAAAGCCCGAAGTCTGACCTCAGCCGCCGCTGATCAACGCCACGTTGCTTGTTTCGGATATGGTCAGCGCCAGCATTCGCGCAACTAGGTTCATCGGTCAGGTTCATCTGTATAGATGTATGCTTGTGGGAAATCCTGAATTGAGATTGTTCGCAGGAGTTAATGTATCGGCTACGGCCTATAGCTAGCGTTTATGCGCGTGACCTGGTTGCAAAAGAGCCTTACGCATCAGATTATGACTTACGATCCAACTCACGTTTACAAATGCCGATGACACTAGCGCCGGCGCACCACGCTGAAAGGAAGGTGGATGGCAACCGATCGACCCGAAATCCAAGGAAGCACGTTCGCCGTCTCGACCGGGCATCATTACGCGAGCCAAGCGGCCTTTGAGATTCTTCAGGCTGGCGGCAATGCAACCGACGCTGGTGTCGCGGCGGGCTTGGCGCTAGGTGTGCTGCAGTCGGATCTGGTGAGTGTGGCAGGCGTCGCTCCGATCATTTTGTGGGATGCCGACAAAGCAAATATGGTCACGATATCCGGTCTTGGTGGCTGGCCAGCTGCTGCCGACATCAATTACTTCCGCGAACACCACGATGGCGCAATTCCGGTTGGCCCGATGCGGACCGTGGTGCCGTCCGCACCAGCTGCCTGGATTGCAGCGCTCAGACACCATGGCACTATGGGCTTTGGTGATGTTGCACACTATGCCGTCCGGTTTGCCCGCGATGGCTTTCCAATGAACGCGTTGCTGCGACAGACCATCGTCAATAACAAACAAGATTATGAGGCATATCCGTACGCGGCCGGCATATACTTGGCCAACGACGGCGAGCCACCAGAAGTCGGAGAACTCTTTTTCCAGAAAGATCTCGGTGCCAGTCTTCAATTCATGATCGATCAGGAAGCGAGCGCGCTTAGTCGAGGTGCCGATCGCATCGGCGGGCTGGAAGCCGCACGAGCGGCCTTTTATAAGGGCGATCTCGCCCGCGCTATAACGGACTACCACGCCTCCGTTGGAGGTTGGTTGAGCATGGCCGATATGGACGCGTTCGAAGTTGGATTCGAGCCGCCGGTGTCATCGCAGTTTGCCGACTGGCAGGTATTTGGCTGCGGGCCGTGGTGCCAGGGACCAGCCCTGATGCAAAAGCTGAACCTGCTCAAGCAATTTGATCTCAAAGGCTTTGGTCTTAATCATCCTGACTACATCCATGCCCACGTCGAAGCTACCAAGTTGGCCATGGCCGACCGCGATGCCTACTTCGGCGACCCGCGCTTCGTGGATGTTCCGATCGAGCGACTACTATCCGAGGACTACGCGCTTACTCAGTCAAAGCGGATCGACATGGCCAGCGCGTTTCCGAGAATGCCGCCGCCGGGCGATGCGTCGAGTCTGCCTTGGCGTGCTGTTCCTGCTACCGGTTCGCCTCCCGGTGAACCGCATCCTGCCGGCGCACTCGACACAACATATCTCTGTGTTGTTGACAAAAAGGGTAATGTATTTTCGGCAACACCATCGGATGGCTCATACAATGGTGCCGTCGTGCCCGGCACTGGTCTGAACGTCAGCCCGCGCGGCGTTCAATCATGGACCGATCCAAGCCACCCCTCATCGATCGCACCGGGTAAGCGGCCGCGCCTCACACCAAATCCTGCAATCGGCGTACGAGGCAATGGCCAGGCATTTCTACCATTTGGCACACCGGGTGGCGACGTCCAAACACAGGCGATGGCGCAAACGTTCATCAATGTTGCCGCATTCGATATGGGACCGCAGGAAGCCGTGGAGACGCCGCGATTTGCGAGCTACTCATTCCCGTCCTCATTCGAGCCGCATGACGACCACCCAGGGTTGCTCAGAATTGAAGGCGCGGTCGATGAAGCGACCTGCGATGCCCTGGCCAAACGCGGCCACAGGGTCGAAAGGTGGCCGGATCGAACATGGCTCGCGGGTTCGATCTGCATGATATTGGACGATCGGGAAACCGGTTTGAAGAAAGCCGGCGCGGATCCCAGACGCCTTGCTTATGCGATAGGTTGGTAACGCTTCGGATACAGAATAGCAGCTCACAACCTCAACACCGACAAAACGATAGAGGCACTAGGCAAATGAACACGGGAGCTGCGCCTTCGAGACTATCATCACGTGTCCAGGACGTGCGACCTTCGCCGACCCTCAACATGGCGGCGATGACACGCAAGCTCAAAGAGCAGGGCCGCGAGGTCATCATCCTCAGTATGGGCGAACCAGATTTCGACACTGAGGATTTCATCAAGGACGCAGGTGTCGCGGCGATACGCAAGAACGATACGAAGTACACCGAGGTTGGTGGAACAGCCGAGTTCCGTGCAGCACTCGCTGAGAAGTTCAAACGCGACAACGGCATCGATTATGCCGTGGATCAGATTATTGTCTCCAGCGGACTGAAGCCAATACTCTCCAACGCCATTTACGCAACGGCTGACCCCGGTGACGAGATTGTCATTCCGGCACCCTACTGGGTGTCATATCCCGATATTGCGATGCTGGCGGGCGCCAAACCGGTGTTCGCCGCTTGTCACGAGCAAAACGGTTTTCGGCTCGACCCGAGGGATTTGGAAGCAGCGATCGGCCCCAAGACGCGGATGCTGATCCTTAACTCGCCGAACAATCCAACTGGAGCAACCTACTCGGCCGAACATCTGAGTGCATTGGGCGAAGTTCTCAAGCGGCATCCGAACATCATCGTGCTCACCGACGAGATTTACGAACATTTGGTCTATGACGGGTTCAAGGCGGCTTCATTCGCCGCAGCCTGTCCCGATCTCTACGATCGAACAATTACCTGCAACGGCATGTCGAAAGGGTATGTAATGACCGGGTGGCGGCTCGGTTTTGCTGCGGGTCCACGCGACATCATCAAAGCAATGGATACGTTGCAGAGCCAGAACCTCGGCTCTCCATCATCTATCTCTCAGGCTGCGGCGATCGCGGCGCTCCAAGGCGAACGCAAACGTGAAGGTCAGAACTCTGAGACTTTCATGGAGCGCAATGCGCGATCATTTCAGGCGCGGCGCGATCTGGCGGCGGAGTGGCTGAACCGCATTCCCGGCCTCAACTGCCACAAGCCGGAAGGCTCGTTCTATCTCTATCCAGGATGTGCAGGGGTGATCGGTAAGACGTCGCCTCAAGGTAAACGCATCGAATCGGATGAAGACTTCGTTCTGGCGATGCTCGAAGCCGAGGGCATCGGCGCGGTGCACGGCGGAGCTTTCGGGCATTCACCCTATTTCCGCATATCTTACGCAATGGAGAAGTCGGAGCTCGAGGAGGCGCTGCGGCGGATCGAGCGCTTCTGCCGCTCGTTGCATTAAGTGAAGGCTAGTGAGTGGAGTTCATATCGGAGACCAGCCTCACCCGATGGGGGGCGTGTATCTTCAGACATCCGAATACGGTTCTGCAAGTCCCCTATCTGACTGTCTCACAACACACTCATAGCTTGGTGCTACTTGGCGGACCGCATTTTTCTCAATTGAGCCTCGCGGTATAACACATATAGACCTGCGAGAACGATGATCCCAGCGCCCGCAACAGTCCACAGATCTGGCAATTCTCCAAATGCGAAGTATCCGATCAGAAGGGCCCACAGTAGCGAAGTGTACTTAAAGGGAGCGACAAGACCCGCCTCGCCACGGCGAAAGGCATCAATCATCAAGTAATGGCCGCAACAGACCAGCGTGCCACTTACAGCAAAGACTAGGAGATCCTGCATCCGGATCTCGCTCCAACCAAAGGGAATGCTTCCTATGCCGGCAAGCATGATGACGAGTGTGGTGATGCCGAGCATGGCAAGTGTAGATTCATTCTGAGACATTCGACGCGTGATGAGATCCCGCAACCCACCACACATCGCACCTGCCACAGGAAACAGAATGGCCCACTGAAATGCATCAGTGCCTGGACGAACCATAACGAGAACCCCGGCGAAGCCCACCAGGACCGCCAACCAGCGTCGCCAACCGACACGCTCGCTTAGAATGAGCGGCGCCATTGCAGTAATGAAGAGCGGTCCCATGAAAATGGCGGATATAGCTGTTGCAAGGGGCAGATACTGCAATCCGGTAACGAATAGAAAAGTACTGGCGATCACCAGCAGGCCTCGCAATCCATGTCCTTTAGCACTGTTGATGCGGAGTGCTCTAAATCCTCCCTTGTGGAACGCGACGAGCAAAATCCAGGGCCAGACAAATACACTACGGATGAACAGCAGCTGCCCGACAGGATAGAAACTTGATAGCGATTTGATGAGGGCGTCACTTGCCGTCAGGAATGCAACCGCTCCAACCATGCACGCAATTGCGGGAACCGTTTGTTCGGCAGCAGCCACAATGGGTGTAATTCGCCTGACCAAGTTGAGCCGCCAATCGAGAGCGTAGTTCCGGACGGTAATACCATACAAAGCATTCTAAATCTTTTCAGAGCAGGTAACTGGTAGGTGCCATGTTCGCCATTAGTGCGTCCTACACTTGTCCGATTGCTGGACCTGGGACTCAGCCAACTGAACGACGTGTTAAATAGCCCAATGCTTGCTTTGAATTCTGATAACTAACAAGAACAGCTGGAGTGTTATCTGCGGGTCGGAACCCTTTCGATAGTGCTCTGGCCAGATATAGAGTGTGGCCGAATTGTACCTCATCTGCTGCAGCAACTGAATTGCATGACTCTGGCCAATCGCCTCGTTATCTATATTATGCTACGATTTTCGGGTTAAGGCCTGAATTTAATTTATAAAATTACTGAGTGGACTGATAAAGTAATGCAGCGCACCAACCGAAAACGATCGGTCTCCATTTTGGCCGGAGTCTGTGCTGGACTTATTTTTTGCTATCAGATGCCAGCCGAGGCAGGCGCACTGTCATTGCGTGAAACGATCCAGGCAACACTTGAAACCAATCCGCTCATTAGGGCTGCTGAAGCTAACCGCCGAGCTACCGACCACGAGTTACGACAGTCGCAAGCCTTACTCTTACCGAATGTCAGACTAGAAGGTGATGCTGGACGAGAGAAGATTGACCGTCCGCAGGGTTTCGCGGCCGACGTCAATGATAGGTGGCGCACGCGCCGTCAGATCGGCGTGACTGTCAACCAGGTTGTTTTCGACGGCTGGGATATAGCAAACCGAATTTACCGCGATGCCGCGCGTGTCGACAGTGCCGCACTGCGTGCCTTATCACGATCGGAGACCCTCGCACTTTCTGCAATCGAGGCCTTTGTCGATGTCTATCGACAACGCAGGGTTTTGATCGTTGCGCGCAAGAACGTAACGCGTCACAGGCAGATCCTGCGACAGGTCCAAACACGAAAAGACGGTGGCCGCTCGAATATCGGTGAAGTCCAACAGGTTCGAGAACGACTAACGGCCGCTAACTCGGCTCTGTTGCAGATCCGGCAGTCACTGGCCAACGCATCAGCCAAATTCAATCGAATTGTCGGGCGCTATCCGAAACAATTAAGGCGACCAGCACCTCCAGGCAAACTACCTCGCACACGGCATGAGGCCGTGGATATTGGGGTAAGCAATAATCCTCTGGTCCTTTCGGCCAACGCAGATATCGATGCTGCTAAAAGCGCGCTGGATGGTAGTCGCAGCGCATACTACCCTCGGCTGTCGCTGGAATTACGAGGGGGCTACGGAGATAATCTGAATGGCACGCCGGGCCCCAATGAAGAACTCTCAGGCCGCATGGTTTTAAATTGGAACCTATTCAACGGTGGCGCGCGACGAGCTCGATCGCGGGAGTTTGCCGAGCGCGTCGCCGAAGCTCAGGCTGTGCGGGATTCGCGCATGCGAGAAATGGTCGAACTCATAGATCGTGCCATGTCGGCGATTGGAATAGGTGCACGACGAGTGCGAACGGCTGAACGCCAAGCTAATGTTGCGCTGAAGGTTGTCAGGACCTACGAAGAAGAGTTCCGACTTTCGAAGCGAAGCCTCCTTGACCTGCTGGATTCAGAGAGTGCACGCTTCAACGCTGAGACGCAATTGATTGGAGCGCGGTCTGTACTTCTGTTTGCGAAGTATCGGTTGCTGGGGGCGACGGGGTCCCTGTTGCAGTATTTCGGCATCAAGACCTCGAACGAGATGATTGCTGGTACGCGCGAGAGTGTTCAACGGCGTGGACTATTCTCGACAACTCTACCATCATTGCGAGAATAGCCATTCGTCGGGTCGGATGCATGCCCGTTCAATCCGCAAAGGCGGATCCATAATCTATAATACTCTTTGGCCCGCCGCGATTGGCGGACAATACTGATTTTTCTCAACCTTAATCAGCGTCTATAGTTCAGATCATTAATATCTACGGTTAGAGTTTTTGCGACCCGTCGATTTCGGAGAATTACATGGACGATACACCGTCAGCATACGCTGCTGATGACGTCTCCGAGGAAGTTCTCGTTGCGGAAGACTCCCGCGTCGCTTGTCTGGCGTTCGTCGCGAGTTTCTTTGGTCGCCCTTTTTCCGCGCGTGCAGTTTTGGACGGCCTCCCTATTGACCCCGGCGTTGGTCTGACGCCTGATCAACTGCTCAGGGCATTGGCTCGCCTCGGCCTCGAAGCGAAACTATTCCGGCGCGCACCTTCTTCCGTGCCGGCTGTTTTCTTGCCGTGCATCGTTCTGCTTAAGAATGGTGATGGCGCTGTCGTCGTTGACCGCTCTCGCAACGGTCGTCGGCTGGCGGTCGTCCTTCCATCGGTATCCAGCAAGAAGAGGTGGATGTCCTCAAAGGACTTAGATCGGGATTCGTCAGGTTTTCTCTTCTACGTCGGTCACGGCGATGCTGATGATCCCGACACTACTCCAAATAAGCACATAAAATCTCGCAACAGCCATTGGTTCTGGGGGCCCATGTTGCGGCTCTGGCCAGCCTGGCTCCAGATCGCTATTGCGGCCTTCGCGATCAATCTACTGGGCTTGGCGACTCCTATCTTCATCATGAACGTCTACGATCGAGTTATTCCAAATCTTGCCATCCCAACGTTGTGGGCACTGGCGGTAGGAGTTGGTTTGGCTTTGGTATTCGAGCTGACGTTACGCCAACTTCGAACGGTCGTGCTGGACCAGGCCAGTCAACGTATAGACCTCAAGGTGTCGTCGTACCTGTTTGAACACGCACTAGGTGTCTCTATGGTGGAGCGCCAGGAGAGTACTGGTGCGCTGGCCAGCCGCTTGCGTGACTTTGATGGTGTTAAAGATTTCTTTGCTTCCGCCAGCCTGATCGCTCTCATCGACCTCATATTCATATTCATCTTCGTCTGGCTGTTGTGGTTCATTGTTGGTGAGCTTGCATTGGTTACGTTGGCAGCTGTTCCGATTGTTATCATCGTAACGCTGTTGCTGCAGATACCGCTTGCCCGCGCCGTTGCTCATGCGCAACGACATGGATCACAGCGGCAGGGTATTCTGATTGAAGGGCTCGGGGCCATTGAGACCGTAAAGACGGTGGGTGCGGAGAGCGTTCTACAGCGGCGGTGGGAGGAGGCTGTTGTTGCCAATGCCCGCCACTCATCTCGAGTGCGATTTTGGTCGGCGCTTGCCGCACACTTCACGACCGGCGTGCAACAGACCGTCAGCATTCTCGTGATCGTCTGGGGAGTGTTCTTGGTTGCCGATGGCAAGATCACGATTGGCGGATTGATTGCCGCAAATATCCTGGGCGCTCGCGCTCTAGCGCCGCTTGGTAACATCGCTATGACAATAGCGCGTGCGCAGCAGGCCATTCAGGCAATGGATGGATTGAGTCAGTTCGTGCGCATGCCAGTGGACCGCAACATCTTAGTGCAGGATGGGCGCAAGATTGAACAAGGGTCTGTTGTTTTTGACAAGGTAGACTTTACCTATCCGAATGCGACGCGCGAGGCCATCAAGGATATTTCGTTTAGTGCTGCTGCGGGAGAACGAATCGGAATCGTTGGGCGAGTCGGTTCGGGTAAATCGACGATCGGGCGACTGATGACGGGTCTATATCAGCCGCAGCACGGATCAATTCTTCTTGGTGGTGCGGAGATTAGAAGCTACGAGGTTGCCGAAGTGCGCGGCGCCGTCAACCTTGTATTGCAGGAGCCGGAACTCTTCAGTGGGACTTTGCGCGATAACATTGCAATCGGCAGACCAGCCGCTTCAGAGGCCGAGATCAGCCATGCTGTGCGCATTGCTGGGGTCGACCGTTTTGCGGCGAGTAATCCACTGGGGCTGCAAATGCCGATTGGAGAAGGCGGACGGCATTTGTCTGGTGGCCAACGCCAGGCGGTATCACTCGCCCGTGCAGTTATTAGGCAGCCGAAAATTGTTTTCCTAGATGAACCATCCAGTGCGATGGACACGACGACGGAAAATGAACTGATTGCTCAGATTGACGCGTGGGTGGGCACAGAGCTGACGTTATTCGTTTGCTCCCATCGCATGTCGTTTCTTAGTCTGGTTCAGAGGCTAATCGTCATTGAGAATGGACATATTGTGGCTGATGGACACCGCGATGAGGTTCTAGCTTCGCTGCAGGCAAACAACGGTCAAACGTCTGGATAAAGAGACCCCATGAAATCACGTGAGGAGCTCATATTCGCTCAAAATGTTAAGGCTGCGCTCGATCAGTCTACCATGGCGCCTGCCTGGACCCACCTGGCTATCATCTTAGCCTTGATCGCCATGGCCATTACGTGGGCCAGCTATGCTGTCGTGGAAGAAGCCACAGTCGGCGTCGGAAAAGTGATCCCTTCACAGCAGTTGCAGGTTGTCCAGACCCCTGAAGGTGGCGTTGTGAGCGAGATCATCGTTTCCGAAGGCCAAACGGTGAAGACCGGCGACCTACTCATGAGAATCGATGCGACAATCTCGAAATCCCAACTGGGGGAACTGGGACAACGACGAAGTGCATTGCGTGCCGAGCTGACTAGACTGACCGCTGAAGCTGAAGGGCACAGAGAGGTGGAGTTCGACGCGGCGCTAAAGAAACAAGTGCCGGATGTCGTTGTTTCGGAAGGAAAGGCATTTCGTGCTCGCTTGGGCAAACTCGACAGCCGATTGGGGCTGCTCGAACAGAGTACGCGTCAACGTATCCATGAGTTGAATGAATTTCAGGCGCGGCACAACAGGATCGTCGCATCGCTTAAGCCATTGCAGCGTGAGCTGAAACTGACGCGAAACCTGGCGGGCCGCGGCGTAGTTCCAGAAGTCGAGCTTCTGAGGCTTGAACGGCAGTTAGCTGAATTGCAGGGTGACAAGAACGTTCTGTCCGCCTCGATACCCCGGGCCGAGGCAGCCATCCAGGAAGCTCGCAAAAGACGCGAAAATGCCCATGCCGTATTCAAATCCGAGGCTCGAGATCGCTTGGCTCGCGTGCGGGCTGATCTGGTCGTGATCGATGAAACGATGCGTGCGGCACGGCTACGTGTCGCTCGTACCGACATTCAGTCACCGGTGGAAGGCGTAGTTAACAAGCTGTCGGTTACGACAATTGGGGCCGTCAAACGAGCCGGCGAAGTCGTTGCCGAGATTGTTCCTCTCGGCGATGCTTTACTGATTGAAGCCCAGATAAGACCGCAAGACGTTGCATTCATTCGTCCTGGCCAAGCCGCAAGCGTTAAACTCACTGCGTATGACTATTTGGTCTATGGTGCGCTGGATGGCAAAGTTGAACGAATAGGCGCCGATACACTTACTGACGCTCAGGGCCAACCTTATTATCGGGTTATCGTGCGAACTGATAAAGGTTTTCTCCAGGTGGGTGGTAAAAGGCTGCCAGCAATCCCTGGCATGGTTGCTAGCGTTGATATTCAGACAGGTGCAAAAACTGTACTCGAGTATCTCCTTAAGCCAATCCGTCGGGTTCGCGACGAGGCATTTCGCGAGCGCTAACGATGTGGGAATTCACCACAATAACTACAATTTGAGGGCCAGCACGAATAATAACTCGGAGGAAGCTTGCCTAACTCTGTTTGGTCTCATACTTTTGTTGGAATTTATTATTTAGCAAAAGCATCAACAGTGATGCCCATAAATCTCAGCGTTCCATTACGCGATGCACGAATTTTCGGAGTGTCAGTTTGCGTTGTTAAGGTCATAGTTCATGTCAGTTCTTTCATCAGGGCGTAATCCCGACAACCAAGCAATTGTTCTCGAAGTTTCGCCAGACGGCAATGTTCAGTTTCCCGATGCTAATGATCTTTTCAATGGCGAATTTGCCCGTAAGGGTTTTCATCTAGAAGTTAGCGGTCCCGATGGCCAGGGTTACCTGGTCCGCGATTATTTCCTGCAGCAAGGCTTCGTTGATCTGCTGGCGCCCAATGGTGCCATCTTGTCAGGTGAGCATGCGGGCATGCTGGCCGGTCCCCGAATGCCTGGAATCGCCCAGGCTCCCAAACAAGCCGTGGGTGCATCTCCAGGTCTCGTTCCAGGAATCGGTCAAGTCGAGAAGGTCACCGGCGGAACGGCTACTGCAACGCGCGCTGACGGCACGAAAGTCCAGTTGGCGCCCGGCCAGCCAGTCCGACAAGGCGATATCATTGAAACTGCTGCCGGCACTGAATTGGTCATCATCTTTACGGATCGAACGGTTCTGAATCTCGACGGCAACTCCAGAATGGTGCTGGACCAGTACACGTTCACGGCGCCTGACGCGAGCTCCAACTCGATGCTTTTCACGGCACTCCAAGGAGCTTTTGTTTTTCTGACGGGGTTCGTAGCGCCGAGCGGTTCGATGAAAATAAATACGCCTGTCGCGACGATGGGTGTGCGCGGAACAATCGCCGGTCTGGAGGTCCAGGCAAATGGCGGGGTTACCGATATCGACACGCGTCCACAGCCAAATAAGAATGGAGCTGTTGGCACTGTTGAAGTCAAGCGGCTGGGTACCGATGAAATCCTGACCACGGTTGCAGACCCGACCGTAAAGATCCGGATTACCGATAGCTCAGGTGCCTTTCAGAGGCTTAAAAAGACTCTGCCTGAGCTGCAAGAAGAGTTGAAGGATACGGCAGAGATCTCTGTAACGAGTACCGAGGTCAATACACGTCTCGGGAACGATACTAGTCCCAAGAAACTGTTCGATTCACCTCCGCCCGGTGCAAGTCCGCAGAATCAGCAACCCGGCAGTGACGGTAACCAGCAAGGCCCGTCCGACGGTAAGGGCCAGCAACCGGGTGGCGATCAGAAGAGTGGTCCGCAACCGCAGCAAAAGGGCGACAACACAACCGGTGATCAACCTGGGACGCAACAGGCCGATGCTGCTGGCAGCGAAGCAGCGGCGGTCGTTGCCGTGGCCGATATCGGCACGTTTGATGTCTCAAGCTCAACAGAGTCGCTCACCGGTAGTACCACTGACGCAGTCGACGGCAGTTCGGCAGACTCTACAACATCCGGCACGACGACGACCGGGGGCGGTGTCGGGTCTTCTGGCATTGTTGATCTTCTCGGCGACACGAGTAGCGATAGCGGAGAAACGACTGGCGAGACCGGTGCATCGGATATCAGCACGACCGAACCTACCGCAAGCGACTCGCCGGATGTCGGTTCCGGATCGAGCGGCGACCCGCCGCCGCTGCCATCTCCACCTGCACCGCCCTCGATTACGGTTACCCTGCCCGCCGCGCCTACCGTCACAGAAGACGGTTCGGTCGCGATTACGGGGATTAGTATTTCCGATAGCTCAGGCGCCGACCTGACGGTTGACATCAGCGCTTTTTCGTCGATTTCGTTCGCGACTGTGGACGGGTTGACTTTCGCTACCGCTTCGCTCGACGGCGTGCCCTATGCCATCCCGCCAGGCCCCGGGCCTGGAGAACAGATCGACTTGGCGGAGTTTAGTGGCAGCCCGGATGCCGTGGCCGATGCTTTGGCTACGTTGACCTATTCCCCGACAATCAATGACGATCAAAGCGGGGGATTTAACCTTACTGTCTCCAACGGCGAAACTACGACTGAGGTGACGCTAACCGTTCCTATCGACCCTGTCGATGATCCGCCAGTCGCCACAGACGACGCCTTTGTGACGACAGAAAACGTGCCAGTTTCTGGCAACGTACTCGCCAATGACTCGGATCCCGATACCGGAGACATTCTGAACGCGACGGTTGTAGGCGGCCCAGCAAATAGCAACTTGTCGCTCAATTCTGCCGACGGTAGTTTCGTCTACACTCCGGCAGCCAACTTCGTTGGCACGGACACATTCTCTTACGTAGCAAGCGACGGCGCCCTGAGCAGCTTCGTTGCTGAGGTCACGATAACTGTGACGCCGGTCAATGACCCGCCGGCACTGGCTGGTGATCTTGCGGCATCTGTTCTTGAGGGCGGCACCGTCGTGGTAACGACGGCTGATCTCGGTTTTGTTGATCCGGATGATGGCGCTGCGGACGTGACGTTCACGGTGTCGAACCAGGTCAATGGCTCGGTGCTGGTCAATGGCCTGGCGGCCACGACCTTCACGGGGCAAGACGTGATCGACGGCCTGGTTGCGTTTGCCCATGACGGCAGCAATACGACAACAGCAACCTTCGACGTCAGCGTTGAGGATGGCGACGAGGATGTGTCCGATCCGACGCCGGCCACGTTCAATCTGACGGTGACGCCAGTCAATGACCCGCCAACGATCGCCGGTGATCTTGCGGCATCTGTTCTTGAGGGTGGCACCGTTGTTGTAACGACGGCTGACCTCAATTTTGTTGATCCGGATGATGGCCCCGCTGACGT
>JBCDBQ010000035.1:0-22342 GCA_039183375.1 Pseudomonadota bacterium | reverse complement strand
GAAAAGGGAGACACCTGATGGACGAGTTTACAGTTGGACTGCTCGTCACGGGCGGTCTCCTAGCAGCAGTTTTCCTCGGCGTCCGCGTTTACGTGGCAGCCTCAATCGCCGGTCTCGTTGGCCTGGTCGCGCTGCGCCTCGCCGGAGGTGAATCGTTTGAAGATGCCTGGCGCATCGGTGGCGGCATCGTCGGCACCATCCCGCACGGTAAATCGGTCAACTACGTGCTCAGCGTTTTGCCGATGTTCATTCTCATCGGCTTTATCGCCTATCACGCCGGACTGACACATGACCTGTTCAACGCGGCGCGGGCCTGGGTTGGCTGGGTGCCGGGCGGCCTCGCTGTGGCGTCAGTTTTCGCGACCGCTGGCTTTGCCGCAGTTTCGGGTGCCAGTACGGCAACGGCCGCGGTGTTCAGCCGGGTGGCCATCCCGCATATGTTGGATTCCGGTTACGATCGAAGGCTCGCAGCGGGCGTGGTCGCGGCCGGTGGTACGCTGGCCTCCCTGATCCCGCCAAGTGCGATCCTGGTGATCTACGCGATCATCGTGGAAGAGTCAGTCGGTACGTTGATCCTCGCAGGCTTCCTGCCGGGCATCGTGTCGGCCTTGATCTATGCCGCGTTGATTATCGGTCAATGCGCCATCAATCCAAAGCTTGGCCCGGCGATGCCATCTCCACCGCTGATGGAGCGGGTTGCCACTCTGCCAGGCACGATCCCGATCTTTGCCGTTGTTGCGATCATCTTCTCCGCGATGGCAGCCGGTTGGGCGACACCGACAGAAGCCGGTGCACTCGGAGCGTTTGTCGTTCTTGTGATCGCGCTGATCCGCGGCATGAAATGGCATTCGCTGCAAGACGCCCTAATGGAAACCGCGAAGCTGACCGTGATGATCTTCGCCCTGATCTGGGGTGTTTTGATCTTCGTGCGCTTCCTCGGCTTCGCAGGTCTACCTGAAGCATTCGCAAACTGGATCATCGGCCTGCCATACCCGCCAACGGTGATCATGGTCATGATCCTGCTGGGTTATGCCGTCCTCGGTATGTTCATGGACGCCATCGGCATGCTGTTGCTGACGCTTCCGGTGGTCTACCCAGCGGTGATTGCGCTTGGCTACGATCCGATCTGGTTCGGCATCATCGTTGTTAAGATGTGTGAGGTCTGTTTGATCACGCCACCGGTTGGTCTCAACTGTTACGTGGTGGCGGCGGTCAGGCCGGATATACCCCTTGGCGATGTCTTCCGCGGCATCTTCCCGTTCTTCCTGGCGGATGCCGCAACGGTCGGCTTGTTCCTGGCCTTCCCGGAAATCGTTCTGTGGCTACCGAATTACGTGAACTCGTAACTCGCAGTCATCATCGCATTGAACTGGCAACGGCGGCCCTCGGGTCGCCGTTTCTGTTTGTCGTTTCGCCAGCTGACGGATGACGCTTGATCTCACCGGCAAGACATGATCCGATCTGGCAGCAACGTCTCGCCAAAAATCAGGAGGCTCGGATGATCGCGCAGGGCGGCAAAGCCATCAGCGGTGCCAGCGTCGGAATATTGATGCTCGACACCCACATCCCACGCATCCCAGGAGATGTCGGCAACGCCACAACGTGGCCGTTCCCAGTGCACTACAAGATTGTCCGCGGTGCCTCGCCCGAACGCGTCGTGCTGCAGCAATCGGAAGGTCTGCGCGACACCTTCGTTGCAGCCGCTCAGGAACTCGTCGCCGATGGCGTTGATGGCATTACCACCACCTGCGGTTTCCTCTCGCTCATGCAGGCAGATCTAAAAGCGGCCGTCCCGGTTCCTGTCGCTGCTTCATCGCTGATGCAGGCCCCCCTGATCGAAGCGACCCTGCCAAAAGACAAACACGTGACTATCCTGACGATCTCAGGAGCCTCGTTGACAGCGACCCATTTAGAAGCAGCAAAAGTATCACCCGATACGCCGGTCGAGGGATTGCCGACAGATTGCGAGTTTGCAACCAAGATCATCGGCAATGCCACCAGCATGGATATCGATCAATGCCGGATCGATCTCCTTCGGGCGGGTCAAACGATTATGGAAAAGCACCCCAATACAGGCGCGATCGTGCTCGAATGCACAAACATGGTGCCGTACGCCCCTGACATGCAGCACGTGCTCGGCATACCTGTTTATAGCATCTACAGCTTCATTCTCTGGTTTCAAGCCGGCCTGTTGCCCCGGCAATTTCCACTTCCGTCATGACGCAAGGATAGACAATTGCACTTCGACCCTCGAACGGATGAGCGCCCACTTCCCTACGATCCATTCAAAAGCTGTACTGTGCCAAGACCGATCGGCTGGCTCTCAACCATCTCAACGGACGGCATCCACAATCTTGCGCCGTTCAGCCAGTGGCAGAATCTGACCTTTGATCCGCCGCTCGTGATGTTCGCCGCCAATCAGCTCCGCGAAGGCCGCCGCAAGGACACGGTCATCAACGCAGAAACAACCGGTTACTTCGTGTGGAACATGGCAACATGGGACCTACGCGAGGCGGTCAACATTTCGGCAATGGAACTTCCCACCGAGGCGGATGAGTTCGAGCAGGCTGGCGTGACCAAGGCCGACTGTATCGATGCTCCCGGCAAACGCGTGGCCGAGAGCCCCTGCCACTTCGAATGCAAATACCTATCAACACAGCGATTTCCCGGCCGCACGCCGGTAGGAACTGTTGACGTCATCTTTGGGGAAGTTGTTCGCATCCACGTTGACGAGAACATCGTCGGGACAGACGGCAAACTCGACATCCCGAAAATCAAGCCAATCGCCCGGATGGGATACTACGACTATACGGTGGTCGAGAGCGTCTTCGAAATGCGAGTGCCAGGTGCCGAACAAGGTATGCTCGATGGCATGGAAGGCCGTGCACGTTCTTAACACGCGCACGGCCTAGCGCTGAGCCAGGCAACCTCGAGCCTCACGGAACGACCCATATGAGGAGCCTGGTGGGGACTGATCTCACCTGACGACGATCAGCAGCGCGTGTCTAGTTTCCAGCAGGCTCTCTCGTTGCCCCAGCGGTTACACTTACGTGCCCAACGATTGCAGCGGCGTGCATGACGGCGGGCCTGGGCACTGGAAGCTCCAACGATAACCGCAGTTGCAACGATCGCTCCTGCAACCCAAAGACCGCGACCGCGGGTCTTCTGAACCATGCTTTCCGACATTTGGGCATTGGCTTCAGCGGCCTTGAGGCCGGACATGCCAGCATTGGCTGGTGAGAAAGAAGTTGCGATCAGGGTGGCTGCGATGACTGCTGTGATTGTGTTGCGCATAACGTGATTTCCTAAGCGTTGATCAGGTGGTTTGAAACTTGAGAGCAGTGGGCTTTTCCCTCGCTCTTGTTAGGTGAGACGCTGCCACGGGCAAAAAGGTTCGAAGGGTTCGAATTTTTTTTCGCGCCAGTTTTGTTAACCTTAATCAGAACCTAAGGAGGCCAGCACAAACAAAAAGCCCGCACGCTGATACGTACGGGCTTTTCAGGGATAGTCCCGACCGGCGGCCGGTCGGATCGTTATTCGGCAGCCATGAGTTGCTCGTCCAACTTCTGCCCCTCAATCACCCGGCCAGGAAGAGCACCTGTGGCCTCACCATTCCGGTAGGTCATTTGCCCGGAAACAATCGTCGCCTCATAACCTTCTGCCTTCTGAAGCAAGCGCTTGGCACCAGTCGGCAGATCATAAGCGACATAGGGTTTGCCAAATGTCAGCCGGTCATAATCGATGATATTGATGTCGGCCTTCTTGCCCGCCTTGATCACGCCGCGATCAAACAGGCCTGCCGCCGCAGCCGTATCGGAGGTTAAGCGCCTAATCGTTTCACCAATACCGAATGACTGGCGCTCTTTCTGCCAGTAAGTCATCAGCCAGGTTGGGAATCCCGCATCCAGGATGAAGCCGACATGCGCACCACCGTCACCAAGCCCCATGATCACATTCGGATTTGACAGCATCTTCTCAGGAACACGCAGATCAAAACTCGCGTAATTGTTGAGCGGTGAATAGATGAAGCCCATGCCTTCTTCTTCGAGAAGGATGTCGTAGGCAGCTTCAGCCGGCGTCTTGCCTGTACGCTCTGCTATGGCCACGACCGAGTCTTCCTTCTGCGGCACGTAGTTCGGTGTGCTGCCAAAGCGGAACATGTGCGCATAGGACAGGCGCTCAATTAGAGGGAACGTGCTCTCGGCGATAGGATCTTCAGATAGCAGCTGTCGCTTGAACTCGGGATCGCGCATGGCCTTCACACGTTCCGCCAGCGGCAGTTGCGAGATCTTCTTGTAGGATGGCGTGCCAGAAAACGGGTTCTGGCTACCTTCGAGCCCGAGAAGCAATCCAATCGCACGTGGCGGGCAGACGGCCCGGATCGAATGGCCGTCAGCAATAGCGCGATCGGCCTCACGGATCATGATCTCCCAGTCTCGTGGCCGTTCATGGCGTTGCGCCAACGAGAAGACAGCCGGACGCCCGCATGCCTCTACGACACGCCGCAACATAGCCATTTCTTCTTCCGGACTTGGCTCGTTCCAGTCAGAAACGATTTCAAGGAAGCCCGAACCCGCGTCAGCCATCCCCATGGCAATGCCGATAAGCTCTTCCTCGTTGGCCCGCAGCGTCGGCGTGTACTCGCCGGAACAGCTCTTGTGACTAACCGTGCGGGATGTTGAAAAACCAAAAGCACCGGCACGCACGGCATCAGCCGTAATTGTTCGCATCTGCGCAATATCGGCCTCAGTGGCCTTCTCATGCCGGATCGCGCGGTCACCCATGACATAGACGCGGACAGCCGCATGCGGCAGCAGGCAGCCAATATCAATGTCGCGGTTTCGCGTCTTCAGCGCACCGAGGTATTCCTCAAAGGTCTCCCACTGCCAGGTCAGGCCTTCATGCATCACAGGCCCGGGGATGTCCTCGACACCCTCCATCAGCTCAACAAGTTTTTCCCGGTCCTGGGGTTTGCACGGCGCGAAACCGACGCCGCAGTTACCAACAATGGCCGATGTCACACCATGCCAAGCCGAAGGTGCGAGATGATTATCCCACACGGCCTGCCCATCGTAATGCGTGTGAATGTCGACAAAGCCGGGCGTCACCATCTTACCTTTGGCATCGACCTCTTCGGCGCCGCTGCCACTAACACTACCGACGGCGACAATCTTACCGTTGGAAACGGCGACATCTGCCTCAACCGCATCGGCTCCAGTGCCGTCTACTACGTTACCGTTGCGAATAACGAGATCATGCTCTGCTTTGGTCATGGGCGCATCCTCCAGCGCGTTAAACTCTTTCTATTCTCTGTTTTGCCAGTCGCGAAAGCCATCATCAAATACGCAGCACCTGCTCCGCGTTCTCACTCAGAATTTGCCGCCTCACTTCCGGTTCCAGCATCAGCAGACTTTGCCCAGGCATATCATTGTCCCAGTGCGGATAGTCTGTCGAAAACACCAGATGTTCGGGTCCCAACATATCAATTAGTGCCTTGAGATGCGCAGGATTGTCGGGTTCATCCAAAGGCTGCGTTGAAAATCGCACGCGCTCCGAGACGTACTCACGCGGCGGTCGCTTCACCCACGGCACATCGTAGCGGAGGCTTTCCCAAGTCCGGTTGATCCGCCACAGCAACGGCAATGCCCAGGCAAAGCTGTACTCGACAAACATGAACTTGAGCGTTGGAAAACGCTCGAACACGCTTGAGTAACAAAGGCTCGTCAGGTTCGCCTCACCGATTTGCGAGAGAGCCACGTACCGCTCCGGATAGTTCTCGGGAAATCCGCCTGCCTGGTTGGGCGCGCCCTGATAGACGCTGTCAGTGCCGGTTACGTGCAACAGGATCGGTAAATCGTGTTCGACAGCCGCTTCGTAGATCGGCCAGTAATAGCGATTGCCGAGCAGAATGTTGATCAGCGGCAGATAGATCGCGGCAACCTCGCCACGGCTTCCGACCCGCTTGATCTCAGCGACAGCTGCCTGCGGATCCTGCACAGGCACCGTCATTGCCAGCCGCAAACGCTTCTCATCCTTAAGCGGCCAGACATCGAGAAAGTGGTCATTGAACGCGGAGACGATGACAGCACTCTCGTCCGGCCCCGACGCAATGGCACTAAATTGCCCGGCTTGCAGGGACGTCAGGAGGGCAAGCGAAATATTGTGCTGATCAAGCAGATCCTTGCGCATGTAATCGGGATCAGACCCCGCAGGACCACCTGACGGTGTCTTCGCATCATGACGGGCAGCTGAGCCAGCCGGATGCTCGAACCGAAATCCCAGCGAAGTCGCCGTTGCGGACTTGAGCTTGAAGCGCTCCGCCCATGCGTTTGGCATCAGATGCAGAAGACTGGCGAGACCACCTGCAACCATCGGGTGGACGTCGCAGTCGATAACTTTCAGCCCGGCCTGACCACCGGTTTCACGATCCGCGTTTGGAACCTGGACATTCATTGCGCTTGCTCCTGTGCTTTGCGTGGGCTGAGATCAATCAGCACTTCTCCATTGGCAATCCGCGCTGGATAAACCCGCAGTCGCATCCGACTGTCAGTAAACGGCCGTTCACCGGTCTTGATATCGAACTCAAAGCCATGCCATGGGCAACGCAGGATCTCACCTTCCATACCCCAGGTCAGTGTGCCCGGCGGACCAGGCAAGGCGGTCCCAGTTGGTTGGACTTTGCAGATCGGTGCCCCTTTGTGCGGGCACCAGTTGCGAACGGCATGAACGGTGTCGTCGCTGCGCCGCAACACGCCAATCTCACGATTGTGTGCCGCAACAAGCTTCAGCTCCCCGACCGGGAAATCTTCAACTGAGCCCACTGAAATTTCTTCGGATGTCGCCATATCAGCTATCTCGGCCACCCTCTCGCCACGCCACCGTGGCGCCAATCGGTGATTTGGGACACGTTCGAGGAAACCAGTAAAGCAAGGCCGCGCAACAAATCAGTCTTTTGCTGAGATTTGCACTGCTCGTCGGTGCTGATCATCCTAAAGTCGCGGGTAATTCCTGCTGAAATCACAAGGCGACTGGGCAAATGGCCAATTACCAAACCATCACGGTCAAACCGCTGGGCGAACGTTTTGGCGCCGAAATCGGCAATGTCGATCTTTCAAAACCCGTTGAGGACGCAACATTCAAAGAGATTGAAGACGCATTCGTCACGTGGTCGGTCGTCGTCTTCCGCAATCAGAAAATGACACCGGAAAGCCACCTGGCATTCGCCCAACGTTTCGGTGAACTTGAGATCAATGCATTTACGAAGTTTGCGTTGGATGACCACCCGGGCATTCTCAAGTTATCGAATGTTATCGAGGATGGCGAACCGCAAGGTTATGCCGACGCCGGCAGCTTCTGGCATACGGACATGTCGTACACCAAGACGCCGCCGCGACTAACCATGCTCTATGCAATCGAGATCCCGTTTGACGACCAAGGTCAATCGCGCGGCGATACCATGTTTGCAAGCGCCCTGGATGCGTACGACGCGCTCGATGATGAAACCAAAGGACTGATTGACGGGCGCAACGCGGTGCACTTCTTCGGCGCCAAGAAACGCGGCGTCAAAAAAGCTGTCAAAGTCTCCCAGGAACAGATTGATAAGAACCCGCCGGTGAGCCATCCCATCGCGCGCACTCATCCCATTAGCGGCCGCAAGGCGATTTACGTCACAGCCGACGAATGCACAAGCATCGATGGTATGTCCGAAGATGAAGCTCTTCCGCTGATCAAGCGCCTCTCGGATCATATCGTGAAACCGGATTTCCAGTACCATCACAAATGGCAGATCGGCGATGTTTTGATGTGGGACAACTGCGCTGTGCAACACGTCGTCAACCGCGACTACGAATTTCCTCGTGATCGCCGCTATCTGCATCGCATCACGGTCAACGGTTCAGTTCCGTTCTGATCAACAGCATTTCGCAGCGTTCGCCTAGCCAGCCAAGTAATCGCGCACTGAAATCCAGAGTGTAACCAGACTGATCATGGTCAGGGCCACAAGCGTGGCCAGACGATAGATCCGATGCCCCTGACCGGAAAAGTACCGCACGCCAATCCACGTGGTGACCATGTAGATCGGAATGATTGCCAGGCTCGCAATGACTACCTCGCGGGTGAACATGCCATGGTACCAAAGTGGGATAGCCGGAAAGAACGACAGGAACGTAATCGCACCAATCACGTTCGCGCGCTGCTTCTCCGGTTCACCCGGTATCGCCATGGCAGCTGCCACAACCAATGGTCCCGCGACGCCGGTCGCGCCCTGAATCAGACCGGTGAATGCGCCAGCACCCAGAACCACACTGAGATTGGCTTTCTGTCGAAACGTCCAGCCTTGATAAAGCAACAACACCATCGCCAGCACGACACCGGACACAATGATCTTCATCAGACCGGGGTCGAACTTGACGAGCACCAGCGTCCCCACCGGAACCATCAGCAGGCTCATGCCTCCAAAGGGAAGCGCGAAGGATCTATCAGAATGGCGGATGGCAGCAGGCAGAAGTTGCAAGGTCGGCGGCAACCCCGCCAGACAGGCCAGCGGAACAGCGAACTGCGGTCCGACAACAACGTTGACCACCATGATTATGATGAGCGCACCGCCGAAACCTAGAAAGCCACGGAGAAAACCCGCGATGATGACCGTCACCAAGACGATTGCCACGCCCACATCCGAGACCGGTCCGACGAACTGTTCCAATGATCCGGTCATCGGTTGGCATTGACCACTTTCACACAAAAGTCCTTCAAGTCTGCACCGGCTCCCGCTCTCTCCAGGCAGCCGCGCCATCCGCGATGACGTTCATTGCAACAAAGCATGGCGGTTGATAGTAAAGAGACCACTGCCGCCAAGCCAGTGATTTCCAAGAGAAGAGAGTGCCAGACGGGATGACAGTTACGTATGATTTCTCAGGCCGTGTTGCCGTTGTCACCGGTGGTGCCTCAGGCATCGGCCAGGCCGTGACCGACTGCATGAAGGCAGCTGGCGCAAACGTTCATGTCTGGGATCTGAAGCCAGCACAGCGGGACGACGTCACCTCTCACATCGTCGACGTCTCCTCACCCGATTCAATCCAAACTGCCGTTGCCAAGATGACTGCAGACGGCACCAAGATTGACATTCTATCAAACAACGCCGGCTTTGCGGGCAACACCGTCAGCGTCTTGGAGGCAGACCCGGCGGAGTGGCGACGCATTGTCGATGTCAATTTGACTGGCACCTATGAGTGCTGCCGCCACGTCGTCCCGCACATGCTGACAAGCCCGGCAGGTCGCATCGTCAATATGGCATCGCTCGCTGGCAAAGAGGGAACGCCCAACGCGTCTGCTTACTCTGCGGCGAAGGCTGGCGTAATTGCCCTGACCAAATCTCTGGCAAAAGAACTGGCGCACACCAACATCCGCGCAAACAGTGTGGCACCAGCCGCCGTTGAAACACCCATCCTGGATCAGGTGACGCCAGAGTTTCTGCAAATCATGATCGACAAAAGCCCTCTCAAGCGGCTTGGGACGACCGAAGAAACGGCTCAGCTTGTGATGTGGCTTTGTTCCGAGGCCTGCAGCTTTAACACTGGCGCCTGTTTCGATCTGAGCGGCGGTCGCGCCACCTACTGAGTCCGACCGTTATTCCGCCGGCATGCCGAGTATCTCGAGTCCGCGCAGTAATTCCGCCATGAACTCATCGGTAAACGCCATCGCTTCCTTGAAACGCTTCTGGGTCAGATCCGGATAGTGCTGCATCAGAATGTTAAACGAAGCCCTGGCCTCATCCATCCGCCCCGCACTGACCAGAGCGGGTGCTAAACTGCGATAAATCCAGAAAGCCTGCGGACGTTCCTGCAAGGCCCTGTGAAAATACTCAATGCTCTTCTCGTATTGCCCGGCACCTTGGTAGGCGGACGCCATCCCAACGAACGTGTTGAATGTCAACGGATCAAGCGGACTGAGCCGCCGCGCACGCCCGAAGTATTCCAAGGCCGGCTCCAAACGCTCGGCATACGTTTCAAGCCAACCAAGCCGACTAAGCGCCCAGGCCGCATTCGGATCAATCGATACAGCGCGCTCAAGCAGGATCCGAGCCGTGCCGTGATTGCGAACAACTGTATGTGCTGTTCCAAGAACGGACAGCACAAGTGGATCATCACCACTGAGGTTCGCAGCCTTCTCAGCCAGACGAATGGCCTCGCGTTTGCTCGCCTCAGTATCTTCAGCCCAGTTATAGACGGCGCGTTGCGCATGTGACCAAGCAGCCAGCGACAATGCCAAAGGGTAATCAGGATCGATCTCAAGCGCCTTGCTGAGGAAGTCTAACGCCTTGCCAGACTCTTCCTTCTCAAGCACCCAGACATGCGGCAGTGCCCGCATCGTCAGATCGTAGGCGCCCATATCCTGAGGTCGCTTGCGGCGAACCTTTTCAATCTCCGCCTGGTGGATCGACGGCTGCAATGAGCCAGCCACTTGCTCGGTGATCTGGTCCTGCAGCTCAAAAATCTCATCTACCGAGCCATCAAACTTTTGCGCCCAAACGTGCGCGCCGTTCTGCGTCTCGATCAGCTGAGCCGTAATCCGAATACGATTGCCGGCACGCTGCACACTGCCTTCCAAGGCATACCCAACACCAATCTCTTGACCGACAGCGCGCACGTCGATGTGCTTTCCCTTATAGGTAAAGGCCGTGTTCCGCGCGATCACAAAGAACGAGCGAATGTTGGCAAGTGCTGCCGTAATCGCCTCCACGATTCCGTCCGCAAAATACTCCTGGCTTGGGTCGCCGGACATGTTGTCAAACGGCAGAACAACAATTGATGGTTTGTCGGGAAGTGCAAGAGCTGCTTCACCACCTGATGCATTCGCCATAGCAGGCTTCTGACTCGACCATCGATAGACATGGATAGGCCGGGCAATGTTCTTAACTTCGTGCAGTCCCGTATCCTCGAAATCTTCGTTGATCCGATTACCGAGGCTTTCCCTCACGACTGATGTGATGCAAATGCCACCAGGCTCAGCAAGCCCCTCCAGTCGTGCAGCAATGTTGACGCCATCGCCATAGATATCGCTGTCCTCAACAATGATATCACCGAGATTGACACCAATGCGCAGTTGGACCCGTTGATCGCTTGAAACACCAGGCTCTCGATCCGCCATACTTTGTTGGAGTTGAATGGCACATTGGACGGCCTCGACGACGCTCGAAAACTCCGCCAACAGACCGTCACCCATCAGCTTAACAACACGTCCATTGAACTCAGCCAACGACGGTTCAACCAATTCCCGGCGTAACGACATCAAGCGGTTCAGCGTCCCAGCCTCGTCCCGCTCCATCAGGCGCGAGTAGCCGACAACATCCGCCGCTAAGATCGCTGTTAGTCGACGTTCCAATCCGTCCTCTCAAAACATTTGGCAAACGACAATGCCGACACTCAGCAATCATCCAAAATAACGGGCAATCACAAGCCGGTGGGGGGTGTTCTACCAGTCAAAAAATACTGTAACATCAAATGATGTCAGGAGATGTGAGAAATTTTGCATCCTGCGGAACCGCATTGCGGCAGAATAAGTAAGATTGAAGTCTAGGGATTTTTTTGGAAAGGCATTGTGCCATGAGTGACATCAGACAAACCGGCGGCCGGCAACGACTGTTTGAAAGTGTCTTGGACACTGTCGGAGACACACCGTGCATCAAGGTGAATAATCTCGCACCTGAAGGTGTCAGGTTGTATGTCAAGGCTGAGTTTTTCAATCCCGCCGGTTCAGTCAAGGATCGCCTCGCGCTGAACATCATCGAGGCGGCTGAGCGCGATGGCTCACTCAAGCCTGGCCAGACGATCGTCGAAGCGACAAGCGGCAACACCGGGATTGGCCTCGCCATGGTCTGTGCCGCCAAGGGCTACCCCTTGGTCGTCACAATGGCGGACAGCTTCTCTATCGAGCGCCGCAGACTGATGCGCTTCCTTGGTGCCAAAGTCGTTCTGACACCGCGTGCCGAGAAGGGCTTCGGCATGTACAACAAGGCTGTTGAACTCGCCAAAGCCAACGGATGGTTCCTGGCCCGCCAGTTCGAGACAGACGCCAACGCCGACATTCACGAGAACACCACCGCGCGCGAGATCCTAGCCGACTTTGACGGTGATCGGCTCGACTATTGGGTCACCGGTTATGGCACCGGCGGCACCGTATCTGGTGTGGCCCGTGTCCTACGCAAACAACGCCCAGAGACAAAGATCATCCTCTCCGAACCAGCGAATGCGCAGCTGATCGGCAGCGGACATGCCCAGGAACGCGGCGCGGAAAATGAACCAGCGCACAGCCACCCGGCTTTTGAACCGCACCCCATTCAAGGCTGGACACCGGACTTTATCCCGCATGTTCTGCAGGAAAGCATCGATAACAATTTCTACGATGAACTTGTCCCGGTTCCGGGTCCAGAGGGCATAGCCTGGTCCCAGAAGCTCGCGCAAAAGGAGGGTATCCTGACAGGTGTTTCCGGTGGTTCGACATTTGCAATCGCGATGGGCATTGCCGAGAAAGCCGGACCCGGTACCGTCATTTTGTGCATGCTGCCAGACACCGGCGAACGTTATCTCTCCTCACCGCTGTTCGAAGGTATTCCGGAAGACATGACGGACGAGGAAGTGGCCCTGTCGAAATCGACACCGGGCTACCAGATGGGTTGACGAGATCCGTAAGGTTTCGAACACACCAATTGTTATGCGAACTGCGTCCTCGGACAACTCCGAAGAGTTGATCCGGGGTCTTCACACAATGCAATAAAAGAACAACCTCGTCAGATACGCGGAAGATCCCGGATCGCTGCTGTGCAGCGTCCGGGAGCGCGAAAGCTTCGTTTCTCAGCCGCGGGTGGCTCGACTTCGAATGCGTCATTGCCTTCCGGCTACTGTCGCTAGATCAATTCCGGCTAAGCCAGCATCGAACAACCCGCCAACGTCTTCTCTCGACGGCCCATTTGATCTTGGTATTGCACGGAATTACAACATCGAATGTTACCGATGTCGTGCGGTTTAGATGCCAAACTTCTAAACATCCGAGTCAGGAATAGGGTGTGGCATGGTTCAGCCTAGGTCTAGGCTAAGTGGGTCAGTCGCCCATCATGTCCCGCCAGGTGACTTGAGGATCGTATCCAAGGCGCGCACGTGCCTTGGAGATATCCATCACGGACGCTAACGGATTGGCTTTGAATACTTCTGGCTTCCGTATTTCAGGAAGCCGCCCCCAGCGCTCTTCGGCCAGTTCCAGTGTTGGAACTTCGTTGAGACCGTCCGCTGCCGAAATCGTAAACACCTCATACCCTTGGTACGGGGCGTCAAGCGCCAACCCAAACGCTTGCGCAACATCTTCCGGCGAAACATAAGCCCAGAAGTGATAGTTCTGAACATCTGATCCACGTGCCTTGAGCTCCGGATACTCCGGCGGAAAGACGACATGGACTGGACGAATGACCGACACTTCCATTCGCCCGCGCGCCGCAAAACTCTCGGCAATGGTCTCAGTGACCCGCTTGCTCAACGAATAAAATTCCGTTGGTCTGAGCGGATGCGCCTCATCAACCGGAAGATACTTCGGCGGCCAGTCCGGTGGATTATACGACAACCCAAAGACGGAATCGCTTGAGGCCACAACAACGCGTTTGACGCCGGCATCTTCCGCAGCTTGCAGAACCGACCATGCTCCTTGAACATTGGTATTAAAGGTGACGTCAGCCGGCGCCGTTCGTGGATTGGGGATTGCTGCCAAATGGATGACACTATCGCACCCCGAAAACTGCGCACGCAGTGCATCAAGATCACGGATATCGGTGTCGACATATGCCACATCGGCCAAAGCCGGATCATCGGGCCGCTTGATGTCAAGGATCGTTAGATCACATGCATCAACAATCCGCCGCGAGACGTGCATGCCGAGCTTACCCGCCCCGCCGGTACAGACGACCTTCTGGCCCACAACCTTGTTCCTTATCCTTGGCGTCCGACAGGCTGAAGCGTCAGCTTGTTGGCGTGCCACGCAGACACGTTCTGTGCATCACCCGTGGAAACTTTGCTGCATCGAAGTTCGGATCGGCGCGATGCAACAGGCACCTGTTGTCCCACATCAAGACGTCACCTTGCTGCCAGTTGTGGCGATACACAAACCGCGACTGCGTACAGTGCTCTTCGAGTTGCTCAATTTTCGCCAAACTATCTTCTTTGGACATCTCTCCGAGGAACGCCGCATGCATTCCAAGGAACAGCGCACGCTCGCCGGTATCCGGATGCACACGGACCAATGGATGGGTCATATCTGGTGCATCTTCAAGTTCGGCCTTCGTAAAGGTCTTGCCAACGTTATCGCGAGAGTGTTCCCAACTATGGACAACCGTCATTTCGGCAAGATCATCCTTTTCGTCTTCAGGCAGCGCTTCGAAGCCCGCCTGCATGTCGGCGAAGCACGTGTCACCACCGTCCGGCGGCAATGTCACCGCGTGAAGGATTGTCGCCATCGACGGTGCCGGGCGGAACGACTTGTCCGAGTGCCAGCGCGTTGACTTGACGACACCCGTCGGCTGGCCGTCTGGCCCAAGATTGGTCACCATGTGCACGAGCGGAAATTCATCCTGCCCGACATTGCCTTTGGCGTGCCGCTCAAGTGTACCGAACTGTTCGGTGAACGCCATTTGTTGCGACTTGCTAAGCTTCTGATTTCGAAACGCCAGCACCTTGTACTTGAGAAAAGCACTGAGAACCGCATCCCGCGTGGGCTGATCCATCGGTTGGGAAAGATCCAACCCGGTGACCTCCGCCGCCATCGTCGCGCTGAGGGGTTTGATCTCAAGGCCAGCCGAAGTCTCGACACCACCACCTATATTTCCAGAACCAGCATCATTCATGCGCGCCTCCCAGGGACTGATCTCTGCCCGACAACCATTGACGCAAACAAGATCATCAAGACAAACTACACGGTCCACAACGACCACGATTGGTGATCGCGATGCTCCAACACGACGTACTCAAGCATGATCCGCAGATCATGACCAAGATGCAGCGCGAGCAATTCTTTGAAGAAGGATGCCTTGTCCTGGAAGGTATCATAGATGAGATGTGGCTGAACCGGCTGCGCTCCGCCATGGACGAAATGATCGATGCCAGTCGCCAAGTCGCAGAAAGTGATGCTCAGTTTGTTTTGGAGGAAGGGCACTCCCAGGATGACCCTCGCCTGCGCAGGCTCTCAAGCCCTGTCGCGCACCACCCGACATTCTGGGAGTTCGCTTCGAATTCCAAAATTGTAGATGTTGCTGCTGACGTCTGCGGACCGGATGTGAAGTTCCATCACTCAAAGCTCAACTTCAAATGGCCCAAAGGTGGGCAGCTGTTTGACTGGCACCAGGACATCCAGGCCTGGCCACATACGGATTATAGCCCGGTGACAATCGGGCTCTACATGGATGACTGCAACCTGGAGCAGGGACCGCTCACTGCGATCAAAGGCAGTCATCTCGAGCCCTTGCGCAGCATGTATGACAAGCAGGGTAATTGGGTCCTGCGCATCGAAGAAGAAGATATGCCGGCCAATTGGCGCAATGACACCATCAAGATGACCGGACCAGCAGGCTCGCTTGCGCTCCTCAACTGCCGCGTCATCCACGGGTCGGAGCGCAATGCTTCGGACAAGATGCGTCCCCTCCTGTTGAACGTCTTTTCCTCGGCTGACTCGATGCCCTACACTTTTAATCCCCTGGCAACTGAGTTCGCCGGCACCGTCGTCAAAGGCCAGTCAGCCAAACAAGCCTGCCACGATCCACGTGGTTGCGAACTACCGCCGGACTGGTCAAAGGGCTATGTCGGTCCCTGGAAGCATCAGGCGACCAGCAAAGGCGATACCGAGAGCGCAAGCATGTAAGTCTGTTACTGCGACATCACCATGTGACAAGACAGAATTTCTGACAATTCAAACCCAAGAAACCAAAGGGGCAACACGAATGGTCGAAGCCGCAGATCCGTCCTGGCGTGACCAGCTTTATGACTCGCTGAAAGCGCTCAACATCGAAGTCGTCGTCTATGTGCCCGATGCCGGCCACGCCATTCTCATCGATCGCTGTCTCGAAGATCCCGACATCGACTGCTTTCCTCTGGTCAACGAGTTTGAAGCCGTAGGAATTTGTGTCGGCGCCTGGTTGGGCGGCAAGCGCGCCTGCACGTTGATTCAGTCCAGCGGCGTTGGCAACACCATCAACGCGCTCGGTCTCGCCCACTCAACCGGCGCACCATTCTTCACGATTGCCACCATGCGCGGTGAGTGGGGCGAGTTCAACGGTTGGCAGACACCATTGGGCCAGGCCGTGCCCAAGGTGCTTGAGGCCGCCAATGTCGTCGTCAATCGGGCCGAGACTGCAGCGGACGTCATACCAGTGACGGAGGCAAGCGGACGACTGGCCTTCCAATCCTACCTGCCTGTTTTCACGCTTATCTCCCAGCGCGTCACCGGCGCCAAGATTTTCAAATAGGAGCGCGCGCCATGCATACCGATAACAAACCGCGCCTCGAACGACGCAGCGCAGTCCTCAAACTTCTCGCGAACCGGCCCTCCGATTTGCTGGTAGTCGCCGGTCTCGGATCAGCCATCTGGGATGTTGAGACCGCGGGTGAGAACCCGCTCAACTTCTATCTACTGGGAGCGATGGGCAGTGTTGTCCCAACCGCGCTCGGCCTGGCCGCTGCCCAACCCGACAAACGCGTCGTGGCCTTCACGGGTGATTCAGAACTCGGGATGGGGCTTTATGCTCTGGCAACCGTTGGCTGGCGCAAACCCAAGAACCTCGCCATCGTCTGCATCGACAATGGCCGCTATGGCGAAACCGGCGGCCAGATCAGCCACACCGGGGTCAACCTCGACTTGGCCGGCGTTGCCCGCGCATCGGGCCTAACCGCGGTACATCAAGCTTATGAGGAAGATGAGGTCGACAAATTGCGAGATGCCATGGTGGAAGAAGAGGGACCGGTCTTCATCCACCTGCTTGTTACGGCAGATATGCCGCCTGTGAACATGCCCATCCGCAATGGTCAGATTGGACTGACCAGATTCCGAGAAGCACTGCTCGGGCCTGGCGCTCTCAAAGAATAGGTGTCCTGCTGTCGTTCGATCGGCAGCACTTTGAGGCTATCTGAACAGCCAAATCAAAAACGGGCCCGCTTGATCGGGCCCGTTCTCGTTTACAGCGTGAGGCGTGAAAGCGTCGTTCTACTCAGCCGCGGCCGACGCTGACGCCGGTTCCGTCTTCCATGTCTTGAGCACCGGCAGAACCTCCTTGGCAAAGAGCTTCAGACCTTCCTCCGCAACACTCATTGGCGTGCCGCCAAAACGGAAGGCAACGTTCAACTCGAAGTCGCCCACGACTTCACGGCGTTCTTCCAACTGGCGCAGGATCCGGTCGGGCGTTCCCCAGGCCGCAGCCTTCATGAAATTATCGACCGCACCGGTCAGATCACCACCTGTCTTGCGCGCGAACTCCGCCTTTTGCTGGTAGCCGCCATAGCCCTTCACATTCTTGAAGTGCTCGCCGAGAAACTCGTAGTGATAGAAGTTGCTCTCAGTGAACATGCCTTGATACTGACGTGCCCACTCTTCACCTTGCTCATTGTTCGTCGTGCAAACAGCAAAGTCCGTCAGCATCGGGGTCGGCGCTGGTGTACCGTGATACTTCTGGTGCAGCTCACGACCCTTGTTCAGTATTGGTGCACGCATTTCCCAAGGGCGGTCAGCGAACATAACCATTCGGACATTGCCGAGACGCGCCACAGAGTCGACCGACTCTTCGCTCGTCGCCACTGAATAAATTCGCCCATCCATAGAGTGCTGAGGGCGTGGGCGGATCTCCGTGCGTGGTTGCTTGAAGAATGGACCATCGCCTTCAATGAACCCGGTTTTTAACGCCTCAATGATCATCGGCGCTGCTTCATCGAAACGACCGCGGGACTCATCCATGGGCACGCGGAAGGCCTCAAACTCGCGCCGGGCCAAGCCGCGTCCCATGCCAAACCGCAACCGGCCTTCGCTCAGAAGATCCAACAAAGCAACTTGCTCGGCAACGCGGAGAGGATCGTGCCACGGCAGAATGACGGCCGCCGTACCGATATCGACATGGCTGTACTTTGCAGCCAGATGTGTCATCAGCTGAACATTGTCGGGGCAAAATGAGTAGTCGCAAAAGTGGTGCTCGGTTGACCAAAGCACATCAAATCCCGAGTCGGCTGCAACCTCCGCGAGGCGCAATTCCTCCTGCCAAACCTGGGCATCGGAGCAATCATCCCAGCCGTAGCTGGTGAAAAGCATCATAAAACCGACATCCATGGCAAAACCTCCCTGAGACAATTATTGTTCCAGAGAGTGTTTCACGCACATTTCTTGTCGGCAAGACCCAGCCGGCCCGTGAACGACCCGTATTAGGATAACGTGCGCCCGGACCTTTGACGGCCCGGGTTAGATCACCACGGCTAAAGTGCTACGACAGCAGCACTTACTGCATATGCTGGCCGCCGTTGATCGCGATGTTGGCGCCAGTCACAAAGGCTGCCTCTTCGGAACATAGATAGATGATCAGGCCTGCAACTTCCTCCGGCTTACCGAGGCGAGACAATGGGATTTGCGGCAGGATCTTGCTGTTCAATACTTCCGGATCAATGGCCGTCACCATCTTTGTGCCGATGTAACCCGGTGAAATCGTATTCACTGTGATGCCTTTGCGCGCGCACTCCAATGCGAGAGACTTCGTAAAGCCGTGCATGCCGGCTTTGGCAGCCGCATAGTTGGTCTGACCGAAAGCCCCTTTGGAGCCGTTCACAGACGAGACATTGACAATGCGTCCCCATTCACGTTCCAGCATCCCGTCAAAAACATGCTTGGTCATGTTAAAGACAGAGTCGAGGTTCGTCCTGATCACGGCATCCCAAGCCGACTTGGTCATCTTGCGGAAAGTGGTGTCTTTGGTAATGCCGGCATTGTTGACCAGAATTTCAACTGGGCCAAGCTGGGATTCAACGGACTTGATACACTCCTCAGCACTGTCGTAGTCACCGACATCGCAAGGAACAGCAACAAATTCGAAGCCTTCCTCCTTGCGGGCTGCCAACCATTCTTCGGAGGTCGTATTCGATGGCGAGCACGTCACCGCGACCCGGCAACCCTTTGCAGCCAATCGCTTTGAGATAGTCTCACCAAGACCACCCATGCCGCCAGTTACCAGTGCTACACGGTTTTCCATGTCCGAAGCCTTTTCCTCTTAAAAGTTGATGATTGCCCAGCTGCCTGTGACGTTTCCAAAAATGCGAGGTATTCACCTTCGTCTTTGATCAACATCAATAGGCCTTAACACCACGCACACAAACACGACAATCGTATAATTATTGGGCGGAATACAAGGGTTTCCCTGTTTCATTTACCCGCAGCGACAATCCAGTACCGCGTGCAACATTCAACCGGATCACCATCCGATCAATTCGTCGCTGATTGTGCGCGCTCATAAACAACTTCCCCGGCCGTAATAACGGTCTCGGCGACAATCTCGGAAATACGGTTCTCATCAATCTCGAGCAAATCATCTGAAAGTATTGCTATATCGGCTGCTTTCCCGATCTCCAGCGTGCCCTTGAAGTCTTCTTCAAAGCTCAACCAAGCGCCTTCGCGGCTGGCACAGGCCAGGGCTTCAACCCGGGTGAGCTTCTGGCCGGGTCCCAAAACCCGACCCGCATCCGTCTTGCGGGCGACAGCATGCTCGATTGGAACGAACATGCTGGGCGGGACATTGTCGGTTGCAAGCGACACGTGAACACCCGCGTCAACCAAGTCACGCAGCGGCAGTACCGTTTCGCCACCCTCCTCGCCAAGTTCATCACGCAGCTTCTCGCCGTCTTGTGCGATCCACTTCGACGAATAGGCCTGCAGCACCAAGCCGAGATCACGAAGCCGCGAGATCTCATCTTTCGAGAAGCGTCCAATATGCTCAATCAGCCAGCGTTGCTCGGTAATGGGTGCCTGCCGATTGACCTCCTCGTAAAGGTCAAGAATGCCCGGAGAGAATGAGCCAACGCGTACGCCCAGCCGCGCGGCCTCAACCATCATGTCCATCATGACATCTTTCGGCAGGCAGCAATCAAAGTTGAAGCCGGCCCACCCCGTATACGGACCACAGAGCGCTCGGAGGCGGTTTTCCTCAGACACCTCGTACTCGGTGTAGATGCCTGCCATCCGCAGAAACTCATCGCCCAGTCCCCGGCGCGCCAGCCAACGCCCCCAGTCGACCAGCATGTCTGTCACATCTTCACGCGATGTCGATGACCAGGCAGGACTGAACATCAACGAGGCCCGAACCGGCAATGCGCCCTCTTCGCGCAAGTGTTGGTAGGCCGCGAAGACTTCGCCGGCAATGCCGTGTCCTTCAAAAACACTCGTAGTCGCGAAACTATTGTAAACTGTCATTGATCGCCGCAAACCGGCAATCCGATCGTCCAGAGTAAACTGCGGAATGCAGCTCATCAGTGTCTTCTCGACGACCGGTTTGTAGATGAATTCGTAGAAGATCCCGCTTGGCTCCCCCGTACTCAGATCCTTATCAATCTGAATTGATGGCACCGGTGCCATCGTCTCACGTGTGATACCGGCAGCTTCTAATGCGCGAGAGTTAGCAACGGAGATCAAAGGCAGCGTATTGCGCCAATGTCCCCAAATAGGCCTGATATAAACCGGGTGATCGGGTGCAGCCTGATCGAGCTCCCACCTGTTCGGGAACCGACCTTCCTTCAGGTTTTGCGGAACCCCTTCATAGAACGGCGGTTCGCCGACCGGCATAGTGACAATCCACTCACCGACCGGTGTCACTTTGGCCAACTCGCGAATACGGTCGAGGATGTCAGCGACGGACCGGCAACCCGACAGTGAAGGCAGGACATCCTTCAAGCCTTCTCGGTCCATGTGCGCATGTCCATCGATCAGGCCGGGCACAACCAGTTTACCGCCGGCCGAAATACGGATCGTTTCCGCTCCAGCCCTAGCTTGAACATCATCGTCGGAGCCAACTTTGAGTATTTTGCCATCCCGAACAGCAACGGCCTGCGCGATCGTCTCAGCCGGATCAAGCGTGACAATCTTGCCGCCTGTCACGATCAGGTCGGCACATAATTCATTTTCCATTCGTACGTCACTCCGCTGATCGGCCAATTCTTTCCGCATACTCAGTCAATTCGACCGAGGAAACAATTATCAAGAGACAATCACCCGAGACTTGGGTCATCTATGCAAATCTCACGTGGCCAGGTTGAAACGGAAAACACTCAGTTTGCGTCCCCGGGCAACTCAGGAGCAGTCAATCCGGGGGCTTCTTGCAGTTTGATCCACCCGAGCCCGAAAAGGATCAGGGTCAAGATGCCGGATCGCAGCTGCGCTGCGCCCGGGAACGCGATACTGTCTCGTTGCGCCGATTGGCAGACTGCTTGCAGCTTCCATCGCGTGTCGCAAACAGAAAGAGCTGAATGAATACCAATAAGCCCTTGCTGGGCATTTTTCTGATGATTGCCTCCACCGCAGTCCTCTCTGCGAAGGACGGTCTGGCGAAGACGTTCGTCGAGCAGGTCAATCCAGTTCAGATGATCTGGATCCAGTTTATCGGCACATTTGTCATTATGAGCCTGATTACGCTGCCAAGGCATGGCATCCGCACATTCATGCCAAAGCCCGTGTTCGGTCAATTCATCCGGGGCGCGCTCAACGCCGTCGCCATTGTCGCCCTGTATTGGTCTCTGATCTACATTCCCCTCGCCGACGCAACTGCGATGTTCATGTTCGCACCAACCATTGTCACGCTGCTGTCGCCTTTCCTGCTCGGAGAAAAGCTCGGCATTCGACGCGCCATTGCCGTGGGCGTCGGTTTTGCCGGCGTCATCGTGATCCTGAGGCCGGATCTTAGCGGAGACACCTTGGGATACTATATCGGTCTACTGTCGGGCATCCTGATCGGGCTCTACTTCATCGCCAATCGAAAATTGGCTGGCGCGCAGCCGCCAATCCTCAATATTACGCACAATGGCCTGCTCGGCGGCCTTGCCTTGACGCCATTCCTCCAATTGTTCTGGACCCCTGTTGATCCCGCCAACCTACCGAAGCTCGCCGCAATCATCGCGCTCGCGGTCGTCGGACAAGCCCTGATGATTTCCGCATTCATGTACGCGACTGCCGTCACGCTGGCACCGTTCTCCTATGCCTTCATCGTATTCGCGACGGCGATTGGATACTTTGTCTTCGGCGATTTCCCTGACCAGATCACTTGGATTGGCATAGCCCTGATTGTTGCATCAGGGCTCTT
>JBCDBQ010000034.1:0-22510 GCA_039183375.1 Pseudomonadota bacterium | reverse complement strand
GACGCGCTTCAAACTGAGACGATCCAATTCAGCGCGCAGAGACGGTAAGGCAGAGATCAACGCTTCTTGAGCCGCTTGGCTCTGGCCAAAATTGAAATCTTCGTCAACAAGCATTATGTTCAAGTCTGGAACAGGCTGATTCCAAACTGGATCGAACCGTCGCTTGTCGTCGGGATCACCATCAACGCTTGAGCGTTGGGCCTGTTCCACACCACCATCCCAGCCAAGCTCATAGTGGAAAGTGCCAGAGTTTGTTTCCCGAATAGAAACAATCACCCTTTTGCGGTCGCCATTGATGACAACAGTCGCCGCTATGAAATGCACGGAACGAATGGGATTGCGGTTGCCCGGGCGGCTTTCAACGAGATCGCCCTGCTCGATCACGGAACGAATGGCCGGAACAAGTCTCAGAAGATCCTCGCCCTTGCTGGTGGACTTGCGATTTCCCGGTCCATTGAATGACACCTCCCAGCCTTCCTTGGTCTGGGCGGTTGTCCCTATGAGGTTGTTTTTGTACCAGTCCTTCGCGGCATTTCTGAGGCCTGAAATCGTGTCGTGCCGCCCCAACTCATCGCCAGAAAGTTCCTGAACCGGTTGCCGTTGATCGGTTTCAACGACAGGCTTTGCCAGATCGGACATGAAGGCGCGGCGTTCCGCATCACTTTTGAACAGAAAGCCGCGCTGCGCGCCAGCGGCCTTGTTCTGATATCGGCTATAGTAACCGTTATGGCTCTTGGCCACGGCAACAACGGCCTTGAAGCGATCTCCCAGGTTCTCGCGAACCTGTGCGCCATACATCGTCTCGCCCGTTTTGGTGTTCTGAAACTCAAACACCGCAAACTGGCTGACGGCATCGCCCTCAAGTGTCGGCGGCGCAGGCCGTCCAGCCGCTTTGATGCTGTCAACGACGCCCTCGGCATCTGCAATTGCACCCGCCTCACCTACAGCAGCTGGTCGCGCGGTCACCGCTATCCCTTCCAAACGCTCAAAGAAAGTCGCTATATCATCGGGGCCCGTGATGTTGATGCGTTGCGTCGGTCGCATCTTTTCGGCGTCCATGACACGATCAAAGATTAGAACACGCGCGCCGACGTTGGTTCCAGCCTTTTCGAAAGTCACACGCGGCAAGGCAACATCCGCTGTCCAGTTCCACTCCGCGGTTTCATCGAGATCGTCGCGCATTTTGGAAAACTGTTTGTCTGCAGCTGGTCCGGTTGGCACGAGCGCCACAAGGCGCCCGCCCGGGCGCACGTGTTTGAGCGCTTTTGCGACATGCTCGTAAGCCAGTTTACCACCAGACCCAAACGGCGGGTTCATCACTACAGTGTCATACTTGTTCGACACATGGTGCTTTTCGAACGTCTCGTTTTTAGCCTTGGCGCCGGTGACACGCAGGCGCGCTTTTGAGAGTAACTCCAAAGACGGATCGACAATTGTGCTTTCAACGTAGTCAGGGAAATACCGACCGATGGCACCGTCGCCTACAGATGGCTCCATTGCCTTTTCGTTGGCGCGCATGCCAGCCCACTCGACCATCTTGTAGCCTAACGGTTCAGGCGTGGCGTAGAAGTCCGCACCTGCGCGCTGATTGCGCTTTGCCGTGCTTTTCATCCGGCCATAGTAGTGCGTCTTGGCGCGGTCAAATTCGCTGGTCGTGTAGTCTGCGCGGTCCCGCTCCATACCGCCTTTGCCGTCTTCTGCGCTCGGCCCATTCACGTCCGCCTCGGCATATGCATCAATGAAGCTGTCACGGATAGTTCGGGCTTCGTTGCCCAAAGCAAGGTTTTCAACCGTGCCAGACCGGCCCGCGATCTTGTCCGCAAAGGCCATGCGTTCCCAAGTGGTTCCAATGGTGTAATACCGGAACGGCGCGTCTGTCTTGACGCCCACGCGTCGAATTCGCCCCTCTTCCTGCAGCGCGGTTGTCGGCTTCGGCGGCATGCCCAAGTTGATCAGAACGCGCTGCCGGTTGCCGGTTGTATCGTGAAGCGAGATACCGGCACTGCCTGCGTCGGCCTGCACTACAATGAGTTCGATGTCGCTGGATTCGTCGTTGAAGTCCTGAATAGCCTTGCGGCGGTCTGCCTTGGTCTCTGTTCCATTGTAGAACGCAACCTGGTCGCCAAACTCTTCACGCATAACACGCAGCGGAGAGCGCATTGCTGCAAAGTCAGCGTTGGCCAGTTTCGGGTTATCCGTCAGAAACTGCACGAATTGCTCATAACCCGGTTCACCCTCATCCACCGGGTTTCTAAATGGGTTGATACCGCCGCCCTTGTTGAAGTCATGGAACACAACGACTTTCCGACCCAAAGCGACGTGCGCCCTGATGTCCTTCACGGCAGCCTCGGCCTTGATCTGCTCCAACAACTGCATCCGGTGATGATATTTGAAGCTGCGATTGACGTACTGCTGAACCTTGGACCAACCACCTTCTGGATCGCTCTTCTGGCCCTGCTTCTCGCGCAGGTATTTCATGCCAGCGTCAATAGCGTCTCCGAGATCCGACTTTGTGGACACGAATTTGCGATCATAGTCGGTTGAAACGGTCAGTGACCGACCTGCAAGAGATCCATCACGTTTCAATTTTTCATGAAACTCGCGTTCGAAAACCGCGTTGTCGACAGCGCCTTCGGGCTTTGTCAGCTTGTGATACCGAATGCGATACCCGAAGTTTTCGACAAAGAAGAAGGCTCGGCCATCCTGACGGCTACCGCTGTCAGTAGTTCCGCCTGATCCGTAGTCGAACAGATACCCCTCTGCATAATCGAGTGTCTTGTCGTATGAGAATGGCGTTGCCGACAGAAACAGCACTTTGGAACGCGGCTGCTTTTCGTATTTCTCTTTCAACGCATCGTTTTTGGCGCGAAGACGCGCACCCAGAGCGGTTTTCTTGTCGCCGTCTGCCATGTCCTTCCAATTGGCCCACTCGTCAGCGTGAACCATGTACCCGCGCGCCCAGCGTTCCGATGGTCGGTTGCTGATGACACGCAGGGTTTTCAAGGCATTGGTCGAGTCACCGGCTGCGTTCTGACTAAGCTTGTGCGCCTCATCGGTGACGATCAGATCCCAATCGCGCTTCGCAAGTGACTTATTCGCGCCCATGTTCGCATAAGTCGTAACAACAACACCTTCGCCGGCATCTTTGGTATCCTTCAAAGGCGAGATCGGAATACCCAGGTCACGGCCCATCGCTATCCATGCGTTCATGATACCGTCGTCCGGTGCGGTAATCAGGATGTCACTCTTGCCCGCCTGCACCATACGCTTAATGACGCCGCCGCCCGAGTAGGTTTTTCCGGTCCCTGTGCCATTGGTCAAAAGCATGCCATGACCACTTTCTGAGGCATAACGGCGCTCGATCAAAACAACATCGTCCTGCTGTTCCGGCATGAGCAGCGGCAGCGTGTCACGAATGTTCTGTTCGTCGTTGAATTTGACCTTGGTTCGGTCGGCCTTTGCCTGCGCCTTGGCGCGATCTACATCGGCGCTGTCTGTAGCATGCCGTGCAGTTTCTTGATCTGACTCTTTGTCATCGGGTAGTCGAGACTGGCGATCTGAGCGGCTTCCTGTGCCGTCTGGATCTCTGGAAGCGCCGGGTTCGGTCCCATTTTCGCCACGTACTGACTGATTGCCTCGCGCTCCCACACCAGTGGCATCACCCGCAGGTAGGCCGCTGCTACCAGTGGATCTCCGGTTTCCTCCGTCAGACGCGTCTGTTCCCGCTGCAGTGCTGTTTCCATCTGTTCCGCCGGAAGCGGAAACATCTGTTCCGCCCACGCGGTCGCCAGCGTCGCCGTCTCCGCTATTTCGTTCCAGACTGTCGCTGCTGCCTGCTGCATCTGTGCCTCCTGCGAGATCGATGTTACCACGCTCTACGTCCTCCATAAAGCGTGTGAAGAAAGGGCGCAGCTTTGCCACGTCATCGCGCGTCAAGCCCGCATCCACAAGCGGACGCATCATCGTCGCAAAGATTCCGCGCTGCGATTTGCCCTCAATGTCTTCGCCGTCCAGCGCCTCAATAAACAGAGAACGCAGTTTGCCATAAGTGCCGTCGTCTGATCTGACGGCCGCGCTGGATTCCTCCAATCCGCGCAGAACGCCCTTTATGTCGTCTGCTATTGCCTTCTTGGAGCGCTTTTTCCGGGTTTCTTGATCCGCTCTTGATTGTGCGCCAGCGCGCAGGTCCGCACCAAACACATCATCAAGAGCCGCGTCGAAATCGTCGGGCTCTGTAGGTTTCGGTTGGTTCTGCGTGGCTTCCTTACCGCTGGTTACACGCTCTTGATCAACACGTCTGACAGCCTCTGCACGCATAGCGTCTACAGCATCCTGCGGCCACCTGTCCGCCACGGCTGCAAGTGTGTCGTCAATGTTGCGCTCAAGCGTCGCTATTTCTCGCTGCGCTGTTTCGAGCGGGGTTTCATTCTTCACTTTCTTGAAATCCGGTTTTTCGCCGGATTCGATCTTACGAACCTGATCTTCCCAAGCACGTTGTGCCGCCAACTCCGACACCAAGTTATTCATGGTTTCGTCAAGGACACCAACGATCTCTTCTACGTCTCCCCGGTCAAACTCGTCGCGCCCCTCTGCGCGTGCGCCAGCCATCAGCATGACGTCCGGTGACGGCCAAGTATCATTGAAGTCCCACGGCCCTTCCGGCGTCACGCGAACGGAGACTACTTCGTCTGAATCGGACGCGGGAATTTCTGTCGCGCTGAGATCGATGCCCTGAGCTTCTGCGTCTTGCAGAACCCTATCGAGTATCTGTTTGGCTTCGCGCTGGCTCGTGTCTGGAACGGTTGAGCTGTCGATCAATCCTTCAACACGCTTTTTGAGGTGTCCAAGCGCTTTTTTCAGCGCGGCCTCTCGCGTCGCAAAGTACTGAGTACCACTGAGACCGCCAAAAGAGCCGCTGACCGGGACGCTGAAAGACGCGCTTTCGAGCCATTTGCCATCCCCCACCTGCAGCACTGCCCATTCCATGCTGGGAACGCCTTTCCAGCCTTTCTTGGCTGTGTGACCAATAAAGTGTTTTGCAGAGTCGCCCTTTTTCACATCGTCAGCGTTATAAACACCGCTTTCGTTTGGCGTAGGAAATCCGTTTCCTTCTTGAGCCGCACGGATTGTATCGATGCGTACATGAGATGCGTTTGGCACCTTGGCAAATGTACGAGACGCATCAAGCGCAACGCCGGTGTATCCGTTCGTGGCCAACCAATGAACCGCTTCAAGGTTCTTGTCTGTTAGTGATTCAATTGTTTCCTCAGAAAACGCTTTGACCTTGCGAAAGGCCATGACGTCATCAACTAAGCGGCCTCTCTGGCTTCCTTCTCCGCGATCACCTTTTTCGCTTTGCGGATCTCGGCCTGATACATCTTCTTCCACATCGGATCGCTGGTCGCTTCCAGTGACGTCTGCAGTTCGCTCAGGAATGCCTGCCAGTTCTGCAGGGTGTCTTCCAGTAGTGGCGCGTCGATCATCTTGCACTCCTTCGCGGGGAACTCTTTTTTTCAACCCGCGAACAAGGCGATCATATGCCTTTTTTAGTTCGGGATCAAAGATGAATGGGTTCTTTCCTTCGAAGCGATCCGCAGCTGGGCCCGTCACTTCGATTTCGATCAGACCGGCGTCGCGCATGGCCATCATAAAGGCAAAAGTGCGGTCTCGGCCGGGTTGACGATAGTTGCCGTCTCTGAGCCCCTGCTCTGGCGGATAAAAACCGTCATCAATCAACTTACTGATACGTGGACGGTTGCCGCGCCACATGTTGTGCAGCGCGCGATCTAGCTCTTGCCTGATGGCGTCCCAGCGCGGAGCCAGACCTTCGACTGGCCATGCCGCTCGGCCTTTTGGCGTTGCACGCATCTTGAATGTGCTGCCGTCATGACCGTGCGCATAGACCACATCAGCGCCGGGGGACAACGCAATCGAAAAGTCGGAAGACGAAAACCCGTTACTGCTGGGGTGGTTGTGATGCATTCCAATGCGTTCATCATTGCTTTCCAGCAACTTGAATGCCGGTGCGACACCAGTTCCACTCTTGTGACCAGAACCATAAGCGACGATCTGACCGTCGCCATCGACCATCATCAGGTATTCAATGCCGTCACGCTGACCTGGCTCCAATGTCAGGCGCTTTGCTTCCGCTGCCAATTTGTCGGTTGGGATCGCCTCTGGCAGTTCGTCGCGTAGGTCTTTGTACTGACCTTGCGGCTTTTCGTCCGGTGTTCGGTCGACAAAAACGCCAACGCGCTTTGCAGCCGACTGCGTCGGTGCATCGAACAGGTCGGATTGACCATCGAACAGCGGGCCAGCGCTGCCGGTGTTACCATCGAGACGACGCGACTTGCTTTGGTTTTGACGGGCTTTGATCTCGTCTTTTTGCGAGTCTTTCGTGGTCGCAGGCGCGTCTTGCTGCGCGCCCATGAGCGCAAGAAGATCCGTTTCAGGGTCCGTGGGTGCTGGTTCTGGGGAGGGATCTACGCTTTCCGGCTGCCCTTCATCGCGGCTTCTTTCTCCATCAGCGCTTTCGCCACGTTGTCGCACGCTTTCATCGACATTGCGGATTTGGCTGAGGAAGTCGTTTGTGACGCCTGAGATTGTGCTTGGGTTGTCCTTGAGGCGTCGTGCTGCTTGGGTGAGTGCATCGCTGATAACCCCTTTTCGGTTTGCCTCTGCCTGCAAATAGGCCTGCATTTCGGCGTCTGTTTCGAGACGCTTCGCATTCGCTGTAGAGTTTAGAACATTTCCCTCTTCTGTGATAGTGTCCGCACGATCCGCCAGCACTTTGAAGGTTTGTCGGTCCTTCTTGATCCGCTGCAGAGCGTTGTCGAGCACTTTGGCGCGCTCAAGGTAAAGGCTCTGACTGATATCCTCATCGCCAAACAAAGATGTCTGTGTCTCTGTCACTTTGGATTGACCAGCCTGCTGGGCGATCATTTCCGCCTGCCGCGCATTGGCAGGTTTCAGTTTGTTCAACAGCCCAATTACATCGAGTTGAAGGGACGAATCCTGAACGGTGCTACCCACAATCGCGCCGTATTGTTCTGGCACAACGCCATTGACCACCGCGCCAAAGGCATCATCCGACAAGCGAGACAGCCCCTTTGCGTCACGCACCAGCGCCGAATTGGGCGGTAATCCAAGACTGTCGATTTCGTCGGGTGCCTCACGCAGAACTTTTGCTGCATCGATTGCAGTGCCGCTGCCCTCGCGAATGTTCTTGAGCGCGGCGATCCGGCGAACGTCCGCAGGTGTAAAGCCATCTGCCTCGCGAATGACCTCCACCGTCCAAGGTGTTTGTTGCCCACGTTCTTGCAGACGCTTTGCAAGTCCCAGACGCTGATGTCCGTCTGCGGCGACGCGACGCCCGTCTGCGTATTCGTAGACAATGCCGCCCATAGCTGAGCGCTCATCCCAATTGTCGACGCCGCGCAACCGGTCAGTGACGCCCGCTTCGTCGCCGTTGTCCTTGTATTGGAATGTCTGAGCGTCTGTACCGACACGAGCCACCTCTTCGCTTGAAAGCGTTTCTGTTGTGATCGTGCCTTCTCTTGCAGGGTCCGACCCCCCAGCAGGTGCTGCCGGGGCAACCCGCAAACCCGTACTGTCCTGCTGGGGAGGGACCGCGCTCGCAGAAGGCGACGGCAGAGTATCGCCTTCAACGGGGGTGACTTCGCCAGTATCGAGATTGACCCGTACTTGGCGACCTGTCGGAACAGACTCGCCGTCCACGATCTCGGTTTCGCCCATGATTTCGGTATTGCCGCCGTCTTGAGTCTCAGCGCCTGCGCCCATTGCCCGCAATATCGCGTCTTCCGCAGATGGTTGTTGAGGTCTCTGCGGCGCAGAGCGCGGCGCGTCTGGGGGCGTATCGGGTTCAGGAGGTTCAGGCGCGTCCGGTGCTGGTGGCGTTTTGCGGTTGCCGCTCGTCGCCGCATCAATGCTCTGCCCCACGGCGCTGACACCGCCGCCCAGAATGGCTCCGATCAAAGCCTGTTCGCCCACATCCCGCAGAACACCGCGCTCAGGATCATATATATTCTGCGCAATGAGGTTGTTGCCGATGCCAACTACGGTCTCTTGGATCGCCTCCTCACCACCGCTTTGGCCGATTTGGATCAAGCGACGCACGAATTTGTTCGAAACTTCACCGCGCAGCTTTGGAGGCAGTACACGCAGAGCACGCTGAATGGGTACGGCTTCCGTCAATCCCAAAGCGCCGCCGAATGCCGCTGCACGTCGCGCGTCTTCTTCGCTGGCTCCTTCTTGAATGGCCTCTTTGTAAAGCTGCGACGAATTGAGCGCAGAGCCTGTGCCTGCGGCCCCAAGCGGTCCCGTCAGAAGTGACGTTGCAACAAAGCCTGTCATGTTGCCGGCACCTTCTGCCAGCTTTCCCCAGAAAGACGTGTCACGCGGATCGGGCGCGCCAAAAGTCTTTTGCGACGCCTGCCGCACTTTGTCGCCTGTCTTGAAGAGATCCCGGTCCTTTGCAGCGGGCTTAACCGGCCCTTCGGCTGCATCGACCAGCGGTTGATAGGCTGCTATTTGCTTTTGCGCGTCGGAAATCACAGAATTAACGCGCGCACGATCTTCCGCGTTCATGTTCGGAAATTCAGCGATGCGCTGTTCAGCCTGCGCAATCTGTGCCTGGGCAGACTGGACAATCTCAAGCGCAACAGCTGCAGCTGCATTAGGGTTGTCAAACCCCGCCACAGCCAATGCTTCCGGCACACTCGCCGGAACTTCCGTCAATCCACGCATAAACTGTTGGCCGCGCCGCTTCGCAAGATCTCCGAACCCTTCTCCATCGAAAGGTGTTGAGGCGTTCGGCGCCGTGGGCGCACCGGTCATGGCTTCAATGATGGCTTGTTCCGGCGGCAAGAAGCCGTGTTTGGGTTGAGCGAGCACGTTTTGCTGCGCTGGCTGTTCCATAGGAACCGGCGCAGGCGCTGCAGGCTGCATCGTCTGAGGTGCATTTGGCGAAGCGGCAGGCTGCGGCAGGCCTTGAGGTGCGATCAGGGATACCAGCGCATCCTGTGGCGTCTGTGGTGCGTTGTTTTGCGTGACGTGCGGAGCGGACGGCGACAACGGCGCTTGCGCCATCGGCCGCTGCTTCGGCGGGCTGTCCATGTAGACGCCTAGGTTTCGCCATTCCGTGTCCTGTTCACCCAGAACAAACACTTCACCCGTTTCCGTTTGGCGGCGGGCTTTCACCTCTGTCCAATCCGTTGCGCCATTCTCCCAGAAAAAGACCTGACCGGTTTCCGGGTTCTTGCGCAGTTTGAAATCGCTCATGCGGAATCCTTAAAATTCGACCGTTCCGGGCGGTGGAGGTGGCGCTGAACGCTGGTTGGGTTGGGCCAGTTCTGTGACTGGTGGTGCCGCTGGTGCAGGACGCGTGCTGCTTTGCGTATCTTCGATCATGCGCCATTGCGGGGCATAAAGTGGATCGTTTCGCACCATTTGATCCGCCTCGTCGAGAGTGTAACCCAAGTTGGTCAGGTTATCCTTTGCGCGATCGATGATCTTGGTGGCCTCGTTGATCTGCTGGCTTGATCCGACATTGCCGCTGTTCTTGGTCACGCCTTCAAAAACCTGCTCGCCCGTGTCGAGATAGCGAAGGATGCCGTTCACGTCCTCGCGCATGCGCCTTCTGCTCGACCCGCCGCGCCCTTTTGGCGGGTTGATCTTGCGGTTAAGCATGGACGACGCCAAAGCGCGCATGGTTTGTGGCGTGTCTTCTGCGGCAATGAGATCGAGCAACTGCCCTGTTTGCTCATCGTTGCCACCAATCATTCCAAGGATCTGATCTCGGGCTGCAGCCGTCTTTTTAGCCTGCCCGTCCTCATAAACCTTGTCCGCGCGCGCTGTGACAGTTGCCCCCACCATAGGCGCCAGAAGCGCCAGAAGCGGCGAGTCCGATTGACCCGCCGTCGCCATTCCAGAAAACGCCAGTTGCTGAATGAAATCACGATGGCTTTCGCTACCGGGCGCGGGAAAGAAGCCACCCTGCGGACGCGGGCCTGCCAATTGTTTACCAGCACCCAGAAAACCGTTTTTCATCAGTTCAACCTTTTTGCTGCGGCGTGATGCTCCAAGGCGTCGATACGATGCATGCACCACTGCAGGGCTGCGAGCATGACGCCCATCATGTCCACGGTGTCGATTGTATTGCCGTCAGACAGACCGGTAACGCGCTTGAAATGCTCAGCCATAGGACCGACGTGCAGGTTTCCACTGTCACCGTCAGGTGCGTGTTCAGGCTTATAGGTCCATCCAAAGACCGGCAGCTTCGCCACAGCCTCACCGGCCCATGCGGTGTTCACGGCAACTTTCACGTCTTTGTATTGAACGGAGCATTTCAAAAGTGCCGCTGCGCCGAGCGTTCCGATTGTGCTGGCAGTTGCCGTGCGGTTTGCGCTGTCCTGATTGGCTTGCTGCACCTGTGCCTGGTACTGATTGTTGACCAGACCTGAATAGTTGACTGGCTGCACAGATCCACTTGGTTGCGCGGTGGTCGGTTGATATCCGCCCCCCATGAGCGCGACGATCTCTTGAATCGCACTGCCGCGCTCTGCAGCGTCCAGATTGAACATGCGCGTCTGTTCCTGACCAGCCGAGATATTGGCGTCCTGTGCCAAGCGGCTGATGGTTTCTTCCGTATTGCGCTGCTGCTCGCCATAGGCTTCGTTGAATGCCTCTCCACCGACCGGCAGACCACGTGACTGCAGATTGACCAGAAGGCGTTCGTTCGCCTTGTCGATGGCCGGTTTCATCAAAGAGAAGTTTCGGTCAAAGATGTCCTGCGCCACGGTGCCACGATCCTGAACGCGCGCGGGCCCGGGCATGTTGGTCACGTTGTCAGAAATGACGCGCTCGGTCAGGTTTACCGAAGCCGGTTCCAGCAACATGCGAATGGCACGCTCTGAATCGCTTTCGACGGTTGAAACGGCTGACTGAGCATTCGAGCCGACCGGCACGGGACCAGAGACAAATTGCCCTGTTACCGGATCGGTATAGCCGTTGCGTGTGCCGCTGCCAGAAGGGGTATAAGTGTCGGGGCGGTTGAACTGCGCTTCCGCTCGTGCTGTGATCTGCGGATCAGGTGCTTCCGGTGTCTTGCTTCTGCTGCCTTTGCCCATTGCGCCCGATCCATTTGCAGTTTTCGCGATACATTTTCATCACTACCAACGTGGAGGCATCGTGTGCGGCGTATTTGACAAGCGCTTCCGGCTGGAAACCCATTTTCGTCAGGAGATTGAGGGACGGCAGATTTGTGGAGGCTGCACAGGCTGAAACTGCTTTACAGTTGAGGGTTACAAAGGGGTAGAAAAACAAGGCGAACATCGTGCGTCGATCCGCCCAACGGCTGCCCTCGACTGCCGCAATAGATCCCTGACAGTGAACGCCGTTATAGCCATCGTAGACGCAACCAGCGACAAGCTCATTGTCTTTTATGATCCCAAGCGCCCGGGCATCCTCTTTGATTTCGAAACCCGGAATCCGCTTTGAAACCCAGAGCGTAATTTCCTCGTCGGCCCCAAAGACAACATCGCCAACGCGCTTCATAGAACACCCACGTCCACGGAAACGATCTCAGCTGATGAAGCTTCTATCTCCAATGTCATTTTGAAACGCTGCCCAATGGCATCCACCGCAAAATCCTCGTTGAGCGCAACCTTTCCGCCGGCGTCGTCGGGATCGTCCGGGTAAACGGTCACAGTCTGTTCGGCTTCCGTGATGTCCTGTACGGTTTCATCGTGATCACTCAGAACCACCAAGCGCACGCTCAGAGCGCCGTTTGCAATGATCGTTGGCCGGATGTACTTAATCTCGCTGGCACGGCGCAGATTGAACCAGCCTGTCGACCATGTGGCTTTGACCGTTGTCGATCCATCCGAGACTCTTGGCAAAGTCGCCAGTACGCCGCGCGAATCCGTGAATTGCGTCTGCAGCGCCAGATTGTGCCAGCGGCGCGCGGGATAGTTCGTCGTGTTCCAAGCGCGGGTTTCAGTTTGATAGTTGAATTGCTTCGCGGCACCGTTTTCATACCGGTTAATGATGATACGGTCGCCGGTCGCAGAGGTATGCAACTGCCATTCACCGCCGCCCTGCGTCACCAGATCAAGAATTTCCTTAGAAATCGGGCGGGATATGTTGCCGACCAGAGCAAGGATACCCTGCCGGATACTATCGATGGCAGACACAATACCGCTGGTCGTTATCATCCACACATCGCCGCCGACGCGGGTGAAGCCAGCTTTAGAAATAGGCGGTGCCGTTGCAACGCGAGCCGTCAGGTTCCAATCGTTCGCGTCGCCCGGATTAATCCCCTCATAGACAACAAGTTCTCCCGTCGTAGTCACGATGCAAAGTGCGTCGTTGACGTTCTCGCCCGCATCAAACGTCAGCGAAAACATGGACCTGATCTTACCTTGGATATTACCCAGACGCCCCAAGGGGAACCGCGTCAATTCTCCCTCAACCGCTCCAACATCACCGTAGTAAAATTCCAGATCGCCATCGTGTTTCCAAAAGAAAAGCCTGTCCTGATGTGCGACAACGCCATCAAAATCACGTGGTTCAAAACCTGTCGTCGTCGTGAAAACCGCAGCCGAAAACTCAGCGCCGTTATACCTGATTGGATCGGCGCGCCCGTCCGCAATAATGGCCTGCGAACTTATGTAGGTGTGCGAGGCGTCTTCGGCCATTGAGCGCGAAAAAACGGCGGCGCCAGATTGCAGCTGCTCGCTCTTGCTTTCGATGTATTGACTGTAAATACCAAACTCGAATGGAATCCGTCTGAATCCGATTTCGCTGATAGAACCGAAGACGTGTGATGGCTCGACCTCCAATGAAACACTGTTGGATTTGAAGTTGCTCAATTCAGACGCGTACACAGCCGACACCTCAGCCGTCTTCGCTTCGACAAAAAGCCCGTTGAGCGGTAAGGGAATGGTAGTTTCACGTGCAACAACACCACCTCTGGCGCGCTGTTGCTTCCGTTGCAGGTGCCGCTTCATGAAAGCATCCAGAGGCCTTGACCGAGAGGAACCGTGTCAGAAACAGGCGCTTCGCAGCCCACGTGGAAATCACGGGGACCACCGGCATCTGTCGACACCTTCATTTCAAGCTCAGCCTCATAGTCTGCGGCAGCCTCAATGAAGTCCTTCCCCATCCCGCGGCGCAAGTGGTAGTTCATACCAAGCTTCATAAGCTGATCGTCTTCGAAAGCCGGTAGATCGTCATCTGCGGTGAAATAAGGCCGGCGTACCATAGGCGGCGGAGCCACAAGGCTCTGCGGATTGGTGCGTCGCAAACGTTCGCTGGCCTCTTCGACCCATGTTGAGGTGTCCCAACCGGGGTTTTCATAGGCCGCGTCATCGGGGTTCGTCGCAACAACCTGGTCCTCTGTCACTTCCAGATAACCATCGCGCGCAACGAACGGTGCCGTGACAATGAGCGGGTTCGTTGAATCGTTGTAATCGCCTGTCCTGATCTCAGAAACGACGGGGTAGCGGGAAATGTAATCGATAGTCACCAGTTCGGTACTGGTGGGCGGCGGCTCGATCTGCAGCATGTTGTTTCTGATGCGCCATGCCATCGGCGCAGTAATGGCAATCTGGCCAGCGATCCATCGCGACCATGTTTGTGGGTTCGCCGGTCCAATAATGCCCATTTCCCAGCCGCCACGCTGTTCTGTCTTCGGAATAATGCGTAGAAAATCGGGAGGCATGGTGTAGTTGTAGCGCCCTGGCACGGTGGCAAAGACCCACGTGCTGTGCAGTTCTGATGCACCGACCCAACCGGTTTTGGTCAGGTATTCGCGCATCACGTCGTGGGCTGCACCCCGCAGGATGCGAGACACCTTGTTGTTGGTGCCAAACAGTTTATCTGGGGCGGGCGCCGTTGCATGGCGTTCCGCCGCCGCTTGCGCGATCTCAAGGATCGTGCGAGCCATGGTTACGCGTCCTCAGAAAGCGGATCAGGATCGCCCAACCCAAGATCGCTCGATCCTTCTGCCACGTCAGGCCCTTCGATCATGGGATTTTCCATGTCGTCGATGTTGTAGGGCAGATCGCCATCGTCGTTGGGGTTGTCGATTTGAACAGCGGTTTGTTGATCTGCTGTCTGCGCAACAACGCCGCCGCCCACGTTTTTCAGGGCTTCGTTCTGGGCTGCCAACGCCGTGTTCGCCGCGCGCAGTTTTTCCATTTCGCCCGCCATGGTTTTCATCTGAATATCCATGTTGGCCTTGATTTCAGCGGCCTCAATCGTGTCCTGAGCACTGTTCTTCCGTTCTGTCCACTGCAAAGCCACGTTGCGCGCTGCGGTGACTTCACGCCCCAGCTGCGACGCCATGTCTTCGGTGATGCCAATCAGATCCTCGACACTGCGAATACCGTTAATCGCCATGAGACCCATTTGCGACATCGAGATGCCCGGCAGTTCATGCAGCGGCGTGCCGGTCGTTGGAACGTCACCGTATTGCTTGAACATCGAGAACTGTTGCGGAAAATGCCGCGCCGCGTCTTCTTCTGTGATGTATTGCACGGCCACGGTCGAGCGGTCGCCAATCGGCTGTTTGGACACACACAAGCGGGTTTCGATTTTTCCGTTGTTATCGGCTTCGCGATTACGCGTCCGAATCTTCGCATAGAAAAAATTGACCAACAGGCCGCCCTTGGAGGTGACCGGGCTCAAATGCGTTGAAAGATCTCTGTCGGTGAAATCCTTGGCAAAGCGCGTACCGCTCGCGGCAGGGTTCGGCTGTTGCATTTGCGGGATGAAAGGCTGTGCGGGGTTTTGCATGTCTTATCCTTGTTGGATGTCGAGGGTTGTGATCCGGCCAGTTTCCCAGCCGGATCAAAGTTTTTGCGCTTTACTGTGTCAGCGTCGCATTCAGCATGCGGTTGTCGCAGATGAAGTTCCCCATACCCGCGAGGATCACGGTGTCGGAGTCTTCCGTCAGCGGACGGCGAGGACCACCCAGAACGACGTTGTTGCGCTTGCGGTGCATGATCAACTCGATGGTGTCGAGGTTGAGCATCCGCATGCCTGCAGGGTGGAAACCACCCATACCGCCATCAGCAACGACCGGCACGGTTTCGAACATCAGGTTCGGGAAACCGGCAGAGGCAAGCTGACGATCCATGAAACGCTGTTGCGCCTGCAGGGACTGGTTGAACGTCGAGTACCACAGGTTATCTGCGGTGATCAGGTTCGGCTTGTCCGTGCCGCGACACGTATCAAGGAACAGATCCAGCATATTGCCGTAGATCGACGCAATAGCAGGCGCGCCACCCGTCGCTAAGCGCTGGTTGTCCCACCAGGTGTCCGTGGTGGAGTTGATGCCGGCCACTGTCGCGCCCGCTGTCGGGGACACGAGCAGTGAAAAGCCGCCAAATTCCTTGCCAGACGAACCGGTGCCATCGCCGTGTGCAGACGAGTGCAGTTGGTTCTTGATGGTTTTCTCCGCATGCATCGTGCGGGCCTTCATCATGTTGATGATCTGTTCGGCACCGTCGTTTTGCAGCATTTCGAGACCGGAGATACTGACGCCACACGCATACTGTTTCCACGGATATTCCGCGGATGTCAGGATTTCCTGACCCGATACGTTCAGCGCCTCGCGGCCCAGATACCATTGGAAGTTGGCGTTTTCTTCACCCACCATCAGCGGTGTGGTGATCGTGCGCCCGCCACCGATTGTGCGGATACGCTTACGGCGCCGCAGTTCGTAGAACATGATGTTGTTCTTCGAAACCGCGTCCGCGATTTTCTTGCGACGGTGCGCCAATGTTGCCGTCGCCACTTCGCCCCAATTAGGATTTGCCATATTAACCTCAGAAAATGAGGCCCGCGCTTAACTCTCCTGCCCTGCGAAGTGTCGAATCGTGTCCTCAACACTTGCGTCATCAGGGAGCGCGGGGCGACGGGAAGCACCTTGTCCTGATCCGTCAACGCTTTTGCTGGCCTTTTTCGCTTTTTCAGCTGCTGCGGCCGCTTTATTCTGTAACTCTTGTGACATTTCCGTTTCGCGCTGTGCGGCGGAAATGACCTCAGAGCCAGAATCCTGTGGTTTTGGATCGTTTGGAGCTGCGTCTGTCTCAACACCCAAAGCCTTTCGCGCCTCAGCGCGCGCCCGGTCGTAGGCTGTTTCAAGATCGGCCGCAGACAGGTTTCGACCGTTTTCTTTCACCATTGCTGCTGCGATCTGACCAATCTGCGGTGCGAGGTAGTCAAAGTCTGGCCGCAACAGATTTCCGTTGTCATCCTGCGCGCCCTTGAAGTCGTTCAGAATCTTAGCGGCCGATTTGTTTTGCTGGCGTTGAGGTGTGTCGGGCCCAAAGGCCGATCCGTTGTTTTTTTCGGCTTCCTTGTACTTTTTCAGTTCAGCCAGTTTTGCCTTGGTGCCGTCGTCCAAAAAGATTTCGTCGTCGTCGTCACCTTTGCCGTCGTTGTCAGCGTCAGCCTTGACTAACTTGTAGCCCAGAAGCTCTGCGGCTTCCGACATCACGTCAGCAGCCTTCTCTCCGGCAACCTGCTCTGACACCCAGGCAAGGTATTCACCGGGCACCTTCTGGGCGAAGGAATTCAATTCGACCAACCGAGCAACGGCGTCTTTTGGCGTCGCGCCATGCATTTCCAGTTCGGATTTTGCATATTCGGTTTGCAATGGCGCGAGCACGTCTGCCGCGTCCTGCAGGCGGCGCGAGACCTCTGTACGCTTGTCGTCTGGCATGCCGTCCAACAGCGCATCCACACTGGAATTGGTCAGGTCGACAGTTTTGTCTTCGACCTTGGTGTCGTCCGACGTATCAGAGTCTTCCGACTTAGCTTTGTCACCTGACGCGGCTTTGTCGTCATCGTTTGACGCGCTATCGTCGTCGTCCGCGTCGTCTTTTTTGATCTGATCAGCATCTGATTTGATCTTTTCAGGATCTGTTTCGATCTTGCCGGCGTCATTGTCCTCCTGTTTAGCCTCGCGCGCCTTGTCCAGCAGGTCATGGCCTTCGTCGGGACTTACGACGTCGGGGAGATCGGATTGACGATCAACGGGTGGCTGATCGAAACCAGCGGTATCCTCTTCGTCATCATCCATTGCTTCAATGGCTTTGCGGATAATGTCTGCCGTGCCGTCGTCCTCAAATTCACCTTCGTCATAGATGTCTTCTTCGGTCTGGTTTTCGCCTGTTTTCGTGTTCATGGTGTCCTCAAATGTGCGGGTTTAAGGTGACAGCGCGAAGCAACCGCCCCGCGCTGTCTGGCTCCGGACGAGCGAGCTATTTTTTCTTCGCGCTGGTTTTGGAAGCTGGCTTGTCGTCCGTTTCGGAGATCACTTCCCAATCGTCAGCCATCAACTCCGCGTAGGTCATGCGAAGACCGCCGCGAATGTGAGCCGGATCGAAGTGCTTGTTGTCCATGCGGGACTTTTGTTTGATGCGATTACCATCGAGCAATTGCGCGATAGCCCAATTCGCAGTTCCGACCTTTGGGGCTGCAACCTTTGCTGCCATGTCATGTCCTTTTCTGGTTCAAAATCGGCTTCTTGCCGTGAGTGAACGCAGAATGGACTATGAAAATCGGCCTGTGCGGCGGGAATTAAGACGCGCTGTCTGGCTTGGTGGTTTGGGCTAGAGAGCGGGCATGCATGGCCTTGAGTGCAAAGTCGAGCATATGACCGCGCGCAAGGTGGCGTGCGCGCTGCGCATCTGGTGGCGCGTTGCGCATAAAGATGGCGGCATCAAGTGCCGATAACATGGACCCGGCATGCCTGTTAATGGCTTCGCGCAGCCTTTGTTCCTCGTCGCACTCACCTTCGCGCGGCGGCAACAGCGGCTTTTGATCCTTCTTGCTCACTTGATCACCTCGATATTGTCGGTGTTGATATCCGTGCCGTCGGTGTCCAGGTCTTTGCTGTCCATCTGCTTCGCCTTGAGATCCGGTGAAAGGTTGAGAGGATCGGTTTCGTGGAAGCGTTTTAGATCTTGTACTATCTCGCGTTCGTGGTTCTTATCATCGATCCACGTTTCCGCGTTGCTTACACCGTCGTCGTATTCCACCAGATCGTTGCGCTCCATGTACTCGCGCTTTTCATTGCGACTGGTGATCACCTCTGCCGTCTCAGTTTCTCCGGTTTTGAAAGTTTCGAACGCAGGCGCGAGCATTGGAGTTTGTGGCGGTCGCGCGCGCTCTGCTTGGTTCAGCATCGGCATGTCAGGATCATCTTTGTGAACCATCGCACCGCGTTCTTTGCAAAACTTGTACCTCTGCCGTCTCATCACACGCGCTCATAGGTCTTTTCGAAGATATCAGGCTTGCAGGGGTAAAACTCACCGTTCACGCCCTTGATGATCCAATCACCGGGCAGCGCCTTCATTTGACCTTCCAGCGTGTCGATCAGGATTACCGCACCATCCACGGCATCATGAACAATCTTGCCGCCGCACCACTCTGCGATTCCAATGAATGCTGCGTGATGTTCGGGTAGTTCGTGCGGATCAAGTATTTGATGCGCTTCAATTTCGACGGGTTGTTTGCGGAATCTAGGCATGTTGAGCGTCCTGTTGTTCTGCCTCTTTTATTCGAACGTCGGGGTAGATCGTTCTTCCGTTTGAGCGGTTCATCATGCGCATATATGGCGCAAGAATTCGCTCCTGTGCGGCTCGTTCATATCCGCAAGTTTTCAGATAATCGTCCGTCAAGACGTCAGGTGGCCTTGCGGATTTATTCGCCATTTCGCTCTCAAACTCTCGCGCCATTGCGCATAAAGTATCTACAATGGCTTCACGGCGCGTCATTCCCGTGATGGCTTCGACCATTTTTAGTTTGAGATTCTCGGACCATTTGGGCGCGCCATCCTTGAGCCTATATAGCGCAGCTTTTTCCACGCTATCTTTGGCTTTTTTCTCAGAGAACGCCATAGTCGGCCTCCGTCTCCGCTTGATACAGCCGTTCGCGCAGCAGATAGCCTTCCAACGGCCAAATGTTTCTTACGGCGTTTTCACGCGCGATCCGCTGACCAATAGCTACGTCAAAATTCTCTGGCGACGCGCATGCGCTTTCACCTGAAACCAAGAAGCCGTTGCGCAGAGTCAGCAAACAGATGGTCATAGTTCCATATTTTTCGTAGCGCTCGTGTGTGATTAGATCCTCGATATGTTCGAGTGTGACCTTTGGAGCTTCTTCTTGTGCGCCGAATAACTCTTTGTCACGTAGGACTTCACCATCTTCCGCCACCGGCGACACATGATCCCAATTGGGCAAAATCGTCCAATCTTCGGCCAACATGTCGGTTTGCGACGCCAACCAACCCATAAGAATATCGCCGTCAGCGGTCTTCATGGTGATACTCGGTAGCACGCTCGCTTTACCACCCAGACTTTGAGCGTAGTGAGAGTTGTTGAACGACCAGAAGCTTTCCGCAATCACACTGCGTTTTGTTCCAGCCTCTGCCGACAATGACAACCACATGCCTTTGCCGTTCCAGCCCTCACGCGCTACGCGCTTTCCTGCCTTAAGCGCTTGCAGCGCCTGACCAAAGTTCAGGTTGTAGGTCGGTATCTCTACGCCAAATTGTGTACCCATATCTCTGCTCCTTTTATGCGGGTTCCATCGTCATGCGGGCGGCGTCGGCCATGAGATCGACACCTTTCTCTGCAACTTTCGCCTGTCGGTCTTTGTTGTCTGTCTGCGCTTCCAGATCGGCAATGTATTTGTCCACTTCGGCCTTGATCTTGGCGACGGTGACGGCGGTATCTTCGGGTGGTTCACCCTGCGGCTCGTCTGGCAGGGATGAAATCAGGCCTTCCAGCGTGCGAGACTGCGGGAATCCGCGAATACCGAACATCAGAAGTTCCTTGATCGTCTTGAAATCAAACTGGCCAGATCCCGCCAGCGGGCTCAACGTTGCCACGAAATTCGCGAAGGCGCCCAAGAACTCGACGCGCGCTTCTTTGTCGGCCTGTTCATCGGCAAGGATCGTGGACTGCGTTTCAATGGTCAGGCTGATCTTGCGCATAAAATCATCGCGCAGACGGCCATGCACCAACTCCCAAGAGGTTTCGGGAATGCGCGGTAGCTCCGGTTCTTGCGGTGCGGGCGGCAGTTCTTCTTGCCTTAGAAGTCCAGCCTCCACGGCTTGCTGCAGCTTCTGATATTGCTGCATGGATGCGGCGTAGGCCTGCATGATCTGCTGTTGCTCGACCTTCATGGCTTCGCGCTGCAACTCTGTCATTGGCAGGTTGAGACCCGTAATCTCCGCGATGCGTTTTGTATCGAAGTGCTCCAAGGCTACCTCGACCATAATACGCAGACAGTCCCGCGCGTAGTTCGCCATTGCGCGCTGTCGGTCTGACAATCGCATGCCGGCGTACCGGCCTTTGAGGTTCTGCGCCGTCGCGGTTTCGTTGGGATCACCTTGGGCCCGCATGATGTCAGAGACGCCAGAAGCCTCAAACATGGCTTGCTTGGCTTGCTCACGCAGAGCGATAAGCGCCTGCATGGCTGTGACCATGTGCTGCAAAGGCAACCATTGGATGATGTTGTTGGTGCCACCCTTCTCCATCAGTTGAATCCAAGACGCGACGCCGATCATCGTGTTCTCGCCGTCCAGCAGACTTTTCACTTCGTTTTGCATTTCGCCTGGGAACAGAGCTGAGACTGAAATAGCTTCCAGAATGGTTTTCAGCTTTTTTGTCGCGAGATTTATCTCGTCGGCCCGGCGCTCGTAATACTTGATTGACGGTCGAGGGTTGAGGCTTTCCCCCTTGGTGCTATCCAAAATGGGTTTTGGGTTGGGATAAAAACCTTCCAGCCCCAGCGGATCATCCTCACGATCCAGAACGCCGCCACGATAGTGAGGTGACCACCAGACGACATAGCCTTCGTCTTTGTTCCAGATCTCCCAAACTTTCGCCGTGTCGAACGGGCTGTTGGGGATATGACCAGTTTCTGAGGATTGAACGACTTTGTTTTCTTTGCGCTGATCGTCATCGTCCACAGCATTAGACGCATCGACCAGACCTTGTTGGACAAATGCAGTGTCATTTGCCTTATCCACTCCGAACCGTTCCGTGAACTTGGTGCGCGTCATGGAGGTTTCGAAGCCCTCCCACGGCATTTCACCCCAAGACTCTGTCGGTGCACACAGGTACCGCCGCCACGGCCAGTGCTTGATCACCACACGCTCAGACGTTTTGACGGGCACTTCAAGAGTTCCGCCCTTTTGGTCAATGGGCACCATCGCTGTTGTCGCTTTGTAGAGTGCGCGACAGTTACCCCGACCAGCAATGATCCAATCGTCGCGGACGGCGCGCATCACCGCGTCAAAATCCTCGGTGTCGACAAGGAATGCCGCGAGACGTTGACCGGCCTCTGCGGCCATCAGGTCTGTTTCATCGATCTCGCCATCACCGCGAAACCTACGACGTACAACTGGTTGCGGGACTTCGGAATAAAGCAAGGGCTTGAGCACATCGATATTGGCATGCACCAATGCTGTTTTGTCTGTGATCTGGTTTGACTTCGCGCCGCCCTGACTTTCTTCGCTGTTGGTGCCGGGGTCATGATCTGGCCCGAAATACACCTCTTCGGCGTCCTGCGCTTCTTGACGAAAGCGCCGCTCCGCAATGAGTGCGGCCGAGATCTGTTGATCCCAAAACGACCACTCCTGATCCGGTCCTTGTGCGGCTGCGTCTGAGTCTTTTTCAAGGTTATGTGGATCAACGGCGCCAGGGTCTTGATGGGGCACGATTTCACGCTCACCTGCACCGGCAGCGTTCGCCTCAACGATTTGTGACCTCATCAGTAGTCGTCCCTATTCGCATTTTGCTTCGCGTCGTGTCGGGACCATAGATCATCAAGGGTATCGCCGTGCGGCGCGGATTTCTTGCTGTTGTTGCTTTCGCCGCGAATGATCCGATCCAGCATGCGTGCGAACAATGTGGCGGTATCCACTGTGTCATCATGTTTGCCAGTCGGAAACTGCAACAACTCTTTTTCGAAGGCGTCGAGGTGCTGCAGGAAATACTCATCAATTTCGTTGCGCTTCGGCAGGTACATCTTGCCCATGGCAGCCATGCCAAGCAGAGCGTGGGCGCGTTGTTCCTTGTTCACGCTGGACGTCAGCTGCACGCGGTTCACATAAACCTTTTCCTGCTCCATCATGATCCGCAGGAAGGGCCCAACGGATTTGATGATCTGCCCAGCTTCCTCTCCCCAGCGCAGCGGCTTCCACTTTTTGCAAAGGCGGATGAAACTCTTGGCCCATTGGTCGCTTTCCGTGCGCCCGCGCCACATATCAAGCAGGTAGATGTTCCAATCTGGATCAACACCCCAGATCATGTGAACCGTGTAATCCGGGTCTGGCGATCCGGCTTCGTCGGTCACAGCGTAGTCGCTGGTGCCGTAGATCTTGAGAGACGTCCTATCAAGCTTGCCGGGGCTGTACCGGCTGATGTGCTCTTGCGTGAACATCAAGCCCTCTTCCGGGCTTGGTCTT
>JBCDBQ010000033.1:0-22530 GCA_039183375.1 Pseudomonadota bacterium | reverse complement strand
CCAGCCTTTCCCTCCGACAACCAAACCGTACAGCGAGTAGGAAAAATTCGAATGTGTTGTGCCGAGAGACTTACCAGCCACCATTGATGGAACGGCGCTCAATGAAAAGCCAAGGGCGATTGCCCCAACCAGCAAGCACAGTCCCATGGCACGCCCACGCCACTTCTCTCGCCCATAGAAGAAGTACCAACCCAGCAGAGCAGGCAAAACGAAGAGTGGTCCAGGACGAACCGTGACCGCGGCCGCCATCAGCATCATTCCCAGAACGAAAAGGCCAATATTCGGCTCATTACCAACCCGCCAAAGAACAGCGATAGCCAGGACGCCGAGCATAACTCCCACATTCTCGGTCATGACAAGGCCGGCACCGAATGCCGCCACATAGAGAAAGCAAACTGCGAAGGCTGCAATAGCACATTGACCGGGAAGATCGCGCCGTAGTTCCCTGACCAAGACGCAACAGGCCAAACCGACAATGACGGCCTGAAGCAGGAGTGCCGGTTGCATTCGATTGCCGGTCAGCCACAGGATGTCCGAGAAAAATGCCAGATAAAACGGTCGCTTTCCGCAATGATCGGGGCCTGGAAGGTTGAGCAGAAATCCCTGACTGCAAAAGAAATACTCGGTCGCGTCTGCCCATGGCAGAAGGCCGGCCAGCGCGTTCGGGTGGCTTATCGCTGTGATCCAGTATTCGACGACGGGCAGCATGAAGGCAAATGCTGCAACAAGCCACCACACCCAATTCGGCAACGATGTCAGGCGACTAATTGTGTGGCGCAACGCCGGTGTTGTATTTGGCCGCAGCGCGTAGATCCACAGGAATGAAAAAGCAATCAGGCAAAACGAAATGACAGAAGCTGTTGCGTGCAAATCATGCTCTCCCCGATGTCACAAACGCCTAGACCAAGAGCGCTCTGGACGGAAGCGACTGTTCGATCCGGTCTCGCGCCCGGCTCCTAAGCTCCGACCTGATGACCGAGATACCACTCATAGGTCGATCGGATGCCATTTTCTAAATCGATCTTTGGCCTCCAACCCAATGCATGAAGCCTTGATGAATCGCATAGCTTACGTGGGGTTCCGTCCGGCCTACTCGGATCCGTAAGCACATCACCATCAAACCCCACAACCTTTGCGACCAATCTCGCGAGATCAAGGATTGACACCTCTTCTCCGGTGCCAACATTGAGCATTTGCCCATTGTCATAGTTCGCCATTAGCCACACAATCGCATCGGCTAGGTCGTCACAATGCAGAAACTCGCGCAGCGGCGATCCTGTTCCCCAGATTGTCACGCTGGAAGACTGCGCTAACTTGGCTTCGTGAAAACGCCTAAGTAAGGCCGGCAGAACATGACTTGTCTCAAGATCGAAGTTGTCGCCCGGTCCGTAGAGGTTGGTCGGCATAATTGAGATACCATTGAAGCCGAACTGCTCGCGATAGGCTGCAACCATCTCTAGGCCAGCTAGCTTTGCCATCGCATATGCTGAATTTGTTGGCTCGAGTGGACCCGTGAGAATGGCATCTTCGTGCATCGGCTGAGGCGCCTCTCGCGGGTAGATGCATGTTGATCCCAGGAACATCAATTTGCGAACGCCGTGACGCCTTGCGGCGTCAATTGTGTGCGTTTGGATCAGCAAATTGTCTCGAATAAAATCGCCACGGTAGCTGTCGTTGGCAACAATGCCGCCGACCTTGGCGGCGGCGAGAAAAACAAATTCAGGCCTCTCTGATTCAAAGAACCGTTCAACCTGTGATGCGTCTCTCAGATCCAGCTCTTGGCTGGTTCGCACGATCAAGTTCGAGTGTCCCTTCCTCTCAAGGCAACGCAGAATTGCCGATCCGACCAGCCCTCTGTGACCAGCAACAAATATTCTGCTGTCAGTATCAGGTGAGGCAGAAACAACTGCGACGTCACGCTCAGCCACGGCGGCTCACCTCGGACATGTCGAGACTGTGACCGGCGTCGATCAGCGTTTTTTCTCGTCTGGCCAGCTCCATGTCAGCATCAACCATTCCCTCAACCAGTTGCTGGAAGGACGTTCGCGGTTGCCAACCCAAAGTTGATTTGGCCTTGCTTGGATCTCCCAACAAGTAGTCAACCTCATTCGGTCTCATATACTGCTGATCGAATTCAACATGCTTCTGCCAATCAAGGCCGACATGCATGAATGCGGTCGCCAGAAACTCTTTGACCGAGTGTGCTTCACCGGTCGCCACCACGTAATCGGCAGGCTTGTCATGCTGCAGCATCAGCCACATGCTTTCGACGTAGTCACGCGCATGCCCCCAATCGCGCTTGGCATCGAGATTACCGAGATACAACGTCGATTGCAGACCTTGTTTGATACGGCCTACCGCGCGGGTGATCTTGCGCGTGACAAAGGTTTCACCTCGTCTTGGACTTTCGTGATTGAACAAAATCCCATTGCAAATGAACATGCCGTAAGCATCACGGTAATTCACGCAGTTCCAGTATGCTGCAACCTTTCCAACTGCATAAGGACTGCAGGGCTGGAACGGCGTATCTTCCGACTGAGGCGGCGGTGCTGCCCCGAACATCTCTGATGAGCTTGCCTGATACAACCGCAACTCGCGACCGTGAGTCTCTTGATAGTCACGGATAGCTTCAAGCAGTCGCAAGGCTCCCAACGCAACCGTGTCGAATGTATACTCGGGCAGGTCAAAGCTCACCCGCACATGCGACTGCGCACCGAGGTTGTAGACTTCGTCCGGCTGCGTTCTCTCCAGTATGCCACGCAGACTGGAACTATCCGTCAAGTCGCCGTGGTGCAGCAGCAGGCGCGAGTTGCGCTCGTGCGGATCTTGATAAATGTGGTCGATACGATCGGTATTAAATACGCTGCTGCGGCGAACGATGCCGTGGACTTCATAGCCTTTCTCCAGCAGGAGCTCTGCAAGATAGGAGCCATCCTGCCCGGTTATGCCACTTATCAGGGCCTTCTTCATTCCCTTACGTTCCCTTCATCTGCCCCTTCGCGTCCGCTACCCGTCACAAACAGCCACGCCAGCCCACCAAGGATCGCCATTACGAGTTCCGTCAATCCGTAGGTGATCGAAGCTGCAAGCGCGGCCTCACGTGTTACTCCAAATGCGTTGAACGCTATAACGTAGGCCCCTTCGCGCACACCCCAACCACCAATTGAGATCGGCAGTCTGGCGAGTAGCAAGCCAACCGCGCAGACACCGAGAATTGGAAGCAGCGGTAAGTCCAAGCCGGTACTCATGGCAACAGTCGCCATCACGATAACCGTAATACAATGAACAGCAAGAGATAGGCACACCAATACTGCGGCCTGCCCAGGTTTGTGCAGCAGATCGGCAAGAACTTCTAGTAGACGCTTGAGTACCTCTACTCGATTCGCCAACTGCGCGACGACGCGAGATCGTAAGGCGAACCAGGCGGCTATTACACACACGACCAATGCACCGGCGCCTCCGATGGTCAGCAACGCATAGTCAGCGGCACCGGCTGTATCAAAAATGATCATGACGCCGGCCAGCGCGACAATCGCTAGTGCAAATAGTGCAATGAAGCGATCGATAAAAGCAGCCAACAGGGCGCGCTTCCAAGCCATTCCCTGCTGAGTTACGGCTAGAACGCGGTAAGCGTCGCCACCGAGATTTGATGGTACGCACTGATTGATCAGGGCAGTCAGAGAGGTCACCCGCAACGCTTCTAGATAAGCTAACTTGCTACCAAGTGCCCGAACGATGAGTTGCCAGCGCTTGGCCACGGGAATAAATGTCGTTGTCAGCAACACGACTGCAAACAACAACGGGAGTGCCGGCGTCTGGATGAGAATTTGTGTGAACTTGCTCCAATCGACACTCGTCAGCAGCCAGGCCAGCAGGAGAATCGTGACAAGAAGCTTTGCCGAAAACGCCAACCATACCCGCAAGCTTCCAGTCAAAAACGTTCCTCCCCTGTATCGCAGCGGCCATCTCGGTCACAGATGAGACTGAAGCCGTCAGATCATTTTCAACTTTCGAAAAGCGAAAAAGACCATGCGCAGCAACAGCAGGCCATGGCGAAAGCGCGAAATCTGTGTCTCGCCATAGGCACGGGCACGATATCTGACAGGAACCTCAACGATCTTCAGATTGAGCTTGGCTGACCCGAACAACAGGTCAAAATCACCAAATGGGTCAAAGTCTCCAAAGTACGCCTGCCCCGCCTTAAGCTTACGGTAGTTTTCTCGCGAAATAACTTTGGTGCCACAGAGCGTATCCGAGAACCTTTGGTTTAGTAGATACGAGAAAATCCGAGCAAATGTGTGGTTTGCGAGGTAGTTCAGAAAGCGCATAGCGTCTTTCTCGAGCGGATAAACAAGCCGCGTACCGTTGACAAATTCTCCGCGACCAGAGGCGATAGCTTCGTAAAACTTTGTCAGATCCTCTGGTGGTACCGTCAGATCGCCATCCAGGATCATCAGAATATCATTGTTTGCTGCATCGAAGGCGGTCCAGACCGCATCTGCCTTGCCTTTGGCAGGCTGCTTCATTGCCTTGATATTGTGGTTGGGATGGGCATCCTTTTGGCGCAGAACTTCTTCCCAGGTCCCATCCTGGCTATTGCCTTCAACGAAGATGATTTCCGTTTCAACACCGAACTCGGGAATACGTTGGATCGCGGGCAGCACGTTGCCTTGCTCGTTGCGGACCGGCACCACCACGGTTACCGAGGGCTTCTGGCCGCGATCAACATCTACGCTGCGTGCAACAGTAAAGGTGCGCAGGCAAAGGTTCCGAATGATGGGCAATGGGGCAATGAGCCGATTGACGATTGAACCGAGCCCAAGCAGCCGTCGCGGAAGCAACTGACGATACTCTTTTTTGACGGTCTCATAGCCCGCAAGACTGAGAAACATTTCAATATCGCGCTGAGACAGCCAGCTGTAGTCCCGGTTCACGGGCTTCCTGAAGCCAAGTTTTTCCGCGAGCCTTAGAATAGGCTCCCAAAGATGGGAGTAGTGAGAGACGACCAGGCGCGTATCAGGATGGCAGAGCCCGTTCGTCAATTTGAAGGTCTCGATAATGTCATCCAGGTAACCAATGGTATCGGATAGAACTATGTAGTCGAATGGTCCATGTTCATTGATCCTGTTGATCAACTTGGCATCTTCGATATCACCGCAAACAAAAGTTAGGTCAGGGTATTTGGATTGGGCGATATCGATAAGCTTGTCGCTAAAGTCAACACCGACTCCGACGGATGGTCTCAACTGGTTGAGCATCCAGCCGCTTGCACAGCCAAGTTCCAGAACCCTGGAACCTTCCGGGATAACAAATCTCAGATAACGAGCGTCGCTGGAGTGGAAGTAGATGTTGCGCTCGATCCACTTGTCCCAGTCCTGCGCGAGACGCTGTGTCGTTTCATATAATTCGTGCTTGCGCTGCGACCATGTCGCTGGCTCTTCGCTACCCGAAGTTGTAGCGAGTGCAACGCCCTGATCCGCATTTGAAACCGCACTATCCATTGCCTACCGCATATTGTTTTATTGGGTCCCATGCTAAGAGGAACCGAAGCTTCGATACGACGCTTGGCTTATAGAGGCTGCAACTTGCTGAGTCTATTAGTCGGGGGATTTCTCGAATACAATGGCCAAACGAAAGCCAAAAAGTCTTCCAAATAGCCCTTCCAATCGCTCCTCAACAGCAAGTAGCCGGCGCGCAGAGCTTTCGCCGATGACCGACCAAGGCTTGAAGCCACCGCTCAGTGGATACGCAGCAAATGAGAACCACTGCACACGCCGCAACTTAAGCGTGGGTAAACGGCTTTGGACACGGTTCAAGTGTCGTGTCACCAGCAAGGTCGGGATCGCCTGATTGGAATCGTACGGATCGCGATCGGGGTCTGGATTGCCATCAACCAAAGGATCAGCAGACATATCAACCGGTTCATGATGGATGAATCGATAAAATAGGGAGCTACCTGGTGTGATTGCAGGTTCGACCATCACGATGCGACCGCCTGGCTCCAAAACCCTGGCCGCTTCATCGAAGAAACGCACCGGGAATTCAAGATGATGCAGCACGTCCAGCATAACAATGTTTGAGAGGCTTTGCCCTGCGAACGGGAGATTTTGCGCGTCGGCAACAAGATCGAGATCCGGCGAGTACTGGATATCCGAGGAAATGACATTGTCGAGGATCTCCTTGAGGTTCCCAATGCCGCCTCCGATCTCCAATGTCTGTCCCGTCTTGCACTGCGCTGCGATACGCTGGAAAAAATCGTTGTACACCATCCGAAGCACGGGCTTGCTGTCCCATACATCCTTGTACGAGGCTAGCTCTTCATTCGCAGCAGTCATTGGCACGCCGAAGTTGAAGTAAGAAGTAGGGATATTTCATCCTGAAAGCTTTTAGCAGGAAACGTTAGCCAATCCACACGCAGTTGAATTTGACAGAACCTCGTGGTTGCCATCGCGTGTCTGTTTCGCCGCACATGAGCGCGACAATGGATTTGGGATATAACCAAATTAGGCGAATAAGCCGGCTAGCAGATCCGGCCAATTGACATCCGGCACCGGTGTATACGGTGCATAGAAGCGACCATGGCGGGAATAGAGCCCGGGCACATAAGTGAACTCTTGGGTAAAAATGCGATGATGGGTGTCTCGGACTCGATCGTGCCATGCAAGCTGAGCAGCACTCGGGGCTTGTAAATCTTCTAACGTGATGGTTCGACCATCCTTCGTCAGTCCAATCCACCTACTGGTTGACTCAACAGCCATCCAGCCTCGGGCTGTTAGAACTTCTGAAAGTGCATGCGAACCCACACCAGGCGTCAGTAGCGATGCCACCCGCGAGCCGGTCTCACTGACCGAATAGATTGCCAAGTGCCTGGTACGAAAGCCGTTAGCGTTCAAAATCTTCTCGATTGCACGGCTGCGGTCACCACATTCACCATGACCGTGTGCCACGAGATCCTTGGGCTCCCGCGAACGATCAAAGGGGATAAGAACGGTCTCTGGTGAGACAGAGATGACAGCATCTTGAACTGCCTGAATGAAACGGATCTGCGCATCGAATGATGCGTGATCGACATCGCTCTTGAGCACTCCCCGATAGCCTGCACGTTCGAGAATCATCCGACCAACTTCTCGATCGTTTTGCGTAGGAACCGTCGTTACGTTGTGGACAGCAGCTACGGCAATACCAGCCAGCACAGTTAGGCACCCGATTAAAGATACAAATCGTCGTGTCGAAGTTCGTTTCATCAAGTCGCGTCCGGATTGGCTGATCGAAGCGGTGTTAGCTACTGAAGTCTACCCCTAGGTGTTCGGCACCCGCAAGTCCACCGCATGACGCTGCCGCAACAGCCGAAGTGCGATGTCTCACACTGTTTTGATCGGGATTCGTCTGGCGAATGCTGCCGCTAAAGACAAGAGTACGGCGGTCACTGCCAGTACACTGACGTACCAAAGTTCAAACAAACCGAAGGTCGATGCCGACATCACTGCCGCGGTCACAAACGCTGCTAAATTGTGTGACGCATCGGGATTGGGCAGGCGTGATGCGCACCATACTATTGCCAGCCCTAGGGCGAGGAAACAGGCGCCACCAATAGCGCCGAACTCATAGAGCACCTGAAGATAGAAGTTGTGAGGATGCCCCCCTGTTCGCGCATGGAATACAGTACCATCAACTTCCCTGAACCGCTCAGCATTTGGCCTTGCATCATCAAGTGATTCGGTCGAAGCCACTCCAACGCCAAAGACTGGCTTCTTGGTGATTTGATCTGCTGTGTAACCCCAAATCACAACTCGATGCCGCAAGGAAAACGGCAGCGATGTTTCCAAATGTAATTGACGTTGGAAGGCCCATTGGGTCGCAGGCACCATCAGTGTGATAGCCAGACACCAACCCGCTGCCGCCACCAGTGCGGCCGCTTTGATTGAATATTGAGCAAGACAGAAAATTATGATCCCAAGTGCCAGGGCGATCATTGACGTTTGGTGATTGGAGAACAACGCCATGGTCAGAGTCAACGCGATTAGAGCCGGTAACATCCAACGTCGATCCGTTGCGTTGACATGCGTTCGCAGCATCAAGAGCACCGGCCACAACAGCAAGGACAAGTTTGCGACGTTCCAATTGGTGCGCGTCGCGCGAACACGCGAAACGTGTTCCCAGTTCCAGGTAGGCCAACCATCCACAATCTGAAATGCTTGGAAGGGCCAAAACACCAACCGCTTTATTGGATGATCAAATCCCTCTTCAATGAGGCCGTAGATGGCAAAGAGCACGAACACAACAAGGATCGTCCTTGTCATGTGCTCTAACCAATCTTCAGGCATAGCCGAATGGACTGACCGCGATACGTGGACGGCGACGACAGCTACCCCGGATATAAGTAACGCCCTAATCGCAAACCCACTGTCAGCCGCCCAGGCATAACTTATACACGCGTAAAGCCAGCACCCGCTGGCAACAATGGTGGTTAGTCCCGCGGGTTCCAGTTGAAGGCGATGCCGCCTGATACACAGCAGCACAATTGGCGTTGCAACAATCAACACCGCCGCAGCGGCACTCGCTGATGCACCAACGAATAGCAGAGTCGATGCGACAGCGATGGCGCTGACCAGTATCCAAGCGTCCAGAGACAAGTCCCATGTCTCTGACTTGAACCAGGTGGAAACGTTCATTTTTCAACCGAGATGATGCTGGAGTTGGCACAATCGACCGCATGAGAATAGGCTCATTTGAACGGCAATGGAAAGATCCTTCCACCGTGCCGTGGCACTGTGTGGCGCTTGCTCAACTTTGACGGGATTGCTGAGTGGCTGGTGTCCTATACGGGCGCTACTACTCCGTTGCGGTTGGATGGTGCCAGCTTACTGCCCTCGTCTGCCTTTACTCAAAGAGCGGTTGAAAAACTGATCTCAACTGATTCGCACCTGCCAAGCTGAGGTGATCCGTATCGGAATAATAGACCGTCCCATTGCGGAAGAAGTAGCATTCGGTCGCGCTGCAAAGACTTTGGTGTGGCTGAATCTTTCTCAAGTTATGATTGCGCGCCAGGCCATCCAGATAAGCGAATACTCTCACCGTCGAGGCGTCAAATGTTCGTCGCGATATGCTGAGTGCCTCTTGAACTCTGCCTTGCTCAGCAAGCCGAGCCAGCTCGGACGGAACATCCTTGCTGAAGGTTGGAACGGGATAGACTAACGATACTGACTTCCCAGCCTTGGAGAGAGCAGCAATGGTGCTTTCTAGAGACGACGCAAAACCGGTTTCTGCTGTTTCAAAAGGATAACCGGCAAAAGCTGCGGCTATAACCACTTTGCGAATTGTCTTTGATTCCAATAGTTCTCTAAAAGTCGTTGCCTGAAACTCAAGACATCCATCCCGCCAACTCTGTGATTGCAAAGCCCACTTCCGCGTTGGCGGACAAGATGGAAAGGTGTGTACTGACACCGAGCGACCGGTTTGCTGAGCCATCCTGCCCAAAAGGTCAGCGTAGACCGCGGCGTGGCTATCTCCCCAGAGCGCGATTGTCGGTGCAGTAGCCTGATCTCCGTAAAGACAACTCTGTGGATTTGGCCTGACAAAGAGACACTCGCGTTGTCGCGGATCTTTATCGCGCGCGGCCGCAAATATGCGCTGATACTCTTTAGAATACCTGCCAGGCCACCCTTTAGTCAGATCACCGTGCAAACCAATAACTAAGAACGTGACAGTTCCGACAATCGAGAATGCAAATATCTGTCGTCGAGAAACTTTGGATCCTTGGCCACGAAACACGGCCTCAAGCCAGTATGTAGATACGGTCGCCAAACCGATGGATACGAGCACAACTAAAAATGCCTGGCTGGCAGAGAGCTCACCATCCCAATGAAATCTTGCAAACACAAGAAGCGGCCAGTGCCAAAGATACAACGGGTAGGATATCCGGCCGAAATAAACAAAGAATGGATGGGAGAGTATGCGCGTGGCGGCAGTCGATGAATTGTTGCCGACGTAGATCAGAAGTGCGGCTCCGAAGCAAGGAGGCAGGGCGGTTAATCCAGGAAACGGCGTTGTGTTTGAATAGACGACTGCCGGGACGACGATCATCGACAATCCCACAAAGGATAGTACATTCCTCAGTAGCGGCTGGCCTAATGCCGGCGGACGTGCCACGGCGAGCAACGCCCCGATCAGTAGTTCCCAAGCGCGCAAGTGTGGCAGATAGAATGCAGCGTTGGACTGAGGGTCATTAATCACAGTCACTGTTGCACCGATAAATGATGCGAGCGTCAGAAGAAAAAGACATTGCAGTAAGGCGCCGGCGAAAAATCTTGACAACCCAATCATCAAGAGTGGGAAGAAGACATAATAGAGTTCTTCAACGGAGAGTGACCATGTATGAAGGAGCGGCTTCAGTTCCGCATCAAGGTCAAAATATCCGCTTTCAGAATAAAAAGTAATACTTGAAACGAATGCAGCGGCAGATACCAGGGATCTTGAGAAGGACAAGTATTGCTTCGGAAAGAGAATTAGTGCCGCAAGAATACAGCTGCAGATCAAGACAGCAAAAAGAGCAGGCAAGATGCGTCGAGCACGACGCTCGTAAAAATGGACGATGCTGAACTCGCCACGATCTATGTCTCGGAGAATGATCGAAGTGATCAAGTAGCCCGAAATGACAAAGAAGACATCGACGCCGATGAATCCACCCGAAACTAGGGGGACTTTGGCGTGAAACAATACAACAGGAAGGATCGCGAGCGCCCGCAATCCGTCAATATCGGGCCTATAGCCGTCAGTGATGATGAAACGACTTTGCATAGCTCCCCAATAATCGCACCTGCAGCGGGATCAATCCGGAGCTCGCCTTTTCATCCCAATCCGAAAATAACAGTCTTGCTCGATTGAAACTACTCTAGCGATGGCCGAGGCTTGTTCCATTCCTCATATCTAGGAGAGGCAAAGCGAGATCTGTCGAACTCAATTGAAGTTACTCTAACAGCGGTTTGCGGCACTGAGGCTCTCAAAAATCGTCTCAGCTTCCCATGCAGAGAACGAAAATCTGCAGGCTGTAAATGTGATGTCCGTATTGCTGGAGAAAATTTGAAGCCTTATTCCTGAGAGTCTGCCGCTGGCGTCCGGCGGATACTTTGTTTTTGTCTGCATGCTGCACTTATCGATTATCGCAGATGGAAACCGAAACTCAGATAAACTCGCAGTTGCTCGTATTGAACTAGGCCCGACACGAGAACAACAGTGCTGCATTGACACTAAGATTCGGCGAGATACGTTTCATTTTTTGATTGGAAGCCTGTTGATGCATAAACCAAATATCGTGGTTCTTGGATACTCTGGATTGATCGGACGGCAACTTATCCCACAATTGATTGCCGCGGGTTTCACCGGCCAAGTTGTTTCACGGTCCAGACGCGAACTACCCGGCGCCTTTGAGTGGATTGATAGCCTCAATTTCATCGATGGCACGTTCTCTATTCCGGTTGAAAGTGTAGTCTTGTCGCTTTGCAAGCTTCCACTTACAGCCGAGTTCTCATCGAAATTTGCACAAGCGAACCAACTCATTGCCCTTAGCTCGACGAGTGTATTTACAAAGCAGTCAAGTTCGGATCCGGGTGAATTACGTCTCTCTCAAAGATTGCAAACTGCCGAGGAGCTCATTCAGGCCACGAGTGAGGATCTCCCTTATACGATCTTGCGCCCGACAATCATCTACGATGCCGAAACTGATGTTTCTATAAATCAGATTGCAAAAATCATTCGCCGCTATGGCTTTTTTGCAGTTGCAGGCCGTGGCAGTGGTCTCCGTCAACCAATCCACGCTGCTGATGTCGCCGCCATGATGGTCCAGTGTATTGAACGGGATGCGGTCAAGAACGTTGCACTCAACATTAGTGGTGGCGAGCCTTTGTCATACAGGAAAATGGTAGAGCGCATTGCTGTCGGAATTGGTACGAAGCCGCGAATTGTTTCCGTGCCCGTTTGGCTGCTCAAGGGGCTCGTGTCAGTGATGCGGATCCTGACATTGACGAAACACAGTCCTAATATGATTGACCGCATGAATAATGATATGGCGTTCGACAATAGCAAGGCTGTAGCCTTACTAGAAATACAGCCACGCAAATTTCATCCCGATTTCACTCATTCTGAGCAATGAGCATAGGGCAAAGACACCAGTACTAGGCTGATCTCTCAGGATCTCCCTCAATCCTTGCAAAGATCCAGCCGACTGCACTCCAAAAGAAGACCGAATTGATTGCTGCCAAGACACACAGCCCTGCAAGATCGAGGGCTTGATCAACTGATCGATATCTTGCGCGCGCAAATCTTTGCCAAGCGTTGCTGGCAACCAACTGAGCCCTTACCGTTGCCTGCTTTGCAAGTGTGCTTGCCTCTGCAGCGCTTCGAATCTGTAGTTCGTGTTCAATCTCACTTCTATACTGCAAGTAGTTCGAACCAGCTGATAGAAGACACACTACTGCCAACCCGAGAAAGGCAATGGCGACTGATACTCCTAATCGATTAAAGCCCTGTCGAATGGTCATACCGCGTGACCTCAATACTCTTTTGCAATCTGGTTGGCACAATAGGCGTGCAGGTCTCGCTCGATCAACCACTCCAGTACGAACTGGGATGTGGTAATTTGGCCGTTGTATCTGGCTAGGGTAGCTCCCTTGTCTTCTCCGGCGGGTGGTGAATGATCGTAACACCATCTCCAATTTTCACATTGCCGCCTTGCCTCACTGAGCATGCAGCGCCACCGCGCCAGTTGGGATGCAACACCTTGCGCAGGCCCGCGTGCGCCTGATCCATGCGTCCACACGGCAGAAGCGGTGCCTCCACTTGCAGCTCGACGTTTCCCACGCGAAGAATGGCTCCCCGTGCACGTGGCAGACGTATTCCCTGGACGAGCAGGTTAGCCCGCCGCTCGGTCCAAGCTAGCTCGATAGGGTGCTCCATATTTTGGGATAGAGCTGCCAGTGCCGCGTGCCAGTCTTCGACGGCCATCACCGTTACTCTGCGCTTTGGAAACTTTGGGCCTTTGTGGTCGCCCTCCAAGCCACGATCGATGGTAATGCAGCCTTCTTGCAATGCTTCCATGGGAACAAGTCGTTCGGCGCGACGGGCGATCCCAACGAGGCGACCGCGCGCGCCAGCGGATAAGTCCTTTGACTGGTTGTTGTTCACGGAATGAGCGCGATACCGATCAGCTGTTCATGTGCCCAGAACATAAACAACACGTAGACTCCCAGTCCGCCGACAACAGCAACGACATCTCCCATCAAGCCGCCTTTGCGATCGCCGAGAGGGCCACGGCTACCTCTGGATTTGACAGAGATGCGATCGACAACTGCATAGGCCAGGAAACTCCCGAATAGCATCATTGAGGCCAGATCACCGTTCACCAGAAGATGAGCGAGAGCCCAGATTTTGATCGCGACCAACATCGGGTGCCCTACGCGATCGCGGATATTGCTTGGCATGTAGGCCGCGATCAGCAGCACGAAGACTGGTAGCATCAGTAAGAATACAACGTGCTTGATCCATGTTGGTGGTACCCAAATCTGTGGGTTTGCCGAGCCTGATGTCTGCAAGTCGCCGTAGCCCATTACGATCAGCACAAGACCGACAATCGAGACGACGGAGAACATCGCCTGGTGGCCGATACTGCCCACGGTGGACACGAGCTGGGCGCGCGCCGCTGTCACAATGGGCACCAGATGGATTCCAAAGAAGATAATCAGTCCCAATACGAATAAACTCATGGTCTGGCCGATGTTGCTCGTAACTTCTTGTGTTTACCATCTGTTAACGGTAAGCGATGTATGCCGCATAGCAGCTTGCTGCAAGCGCATACGGCGCAGTCAATCTCGATCGCACTCTTTTTTCCGCCTGCCACATCTTTGACAGAGATGTCGATGACAATCCGGCAAATGGAGAGTAAACTTGCTTGCCCGAACAGTTGGGGATGAGCTGTTCTGCATAGTAGGTCCAAAGGGCTCGTCAGCCGGGGAGCCTTAAGAGTGCTAGGTATCGCGTTACGTGCATAACAATGAGCTCAAGCTGGGACCAGCTTTGGTTCGTCGTTGGTGATTTTGATGGTCTGCGTCGCCCGCCTATCGTAGCGTATTTTGGGGGCTTAAATTTATGAGTGCAAACGGTAAACGCGTTTTACCTACTACGGCAGCTTCGACCGCCGCGCTTGTTCCGTTTTCTCATCCTGGCTACGCCACCGGGCAGCCCGGCCGGAATGGCGACAGTGATGAATTAATCGACCAATTGGTAGGCGGCCTCGTTCAGGCTGACCGCAGTGCGAAAAGCGAAGCCAATTTCTTCAATCAGCGCGAGGATGCAGGTAGCTACGGCCGCACCTACAGCATCGATGACGAAGAAATAGATGAGCCGCCGGTCCCGATCCCCTCCACCTGGCAGGCCCCCACCGTTACCAAAGAACCTAGCTGGCTGGCTGAACAGCTTAAGGCATCAGCATACGGATTTGTCATCGGGCTTTTCGTTGTGATTCCGGCCGTGATGCTCCTGACCGGTCAGACAGAACGCCTGCCGAGTTGGGCCGCCGTCACCCAATATGCCAGTGCTACAGCAACGCAGTTCGGCGTGAATCTTAATCTGAACCAGACCGAGTCGGCAGGTACCGTTGTCGCCAGTACCGAAGTGCCAGCCTCTACAACGACCGTCGCCCCGACAACAGCGTCCGCTCCAGTAGTCGCCACGCCGAAAACTGGTGAGCCGCGCAGTACCAGCAGCGATACAACTCCCAACAATTCAGCCGATAGCGCACAAATCAATGTCGCCACGACCGCGCCATCCTCTACCGAGACTACGATCAAAGTGACGTCCGTTGATACGAATGCGCGGTCGGTTGCCGGGAACCAAACTGCGTCTGGTCTGGCCACAACTGATCGGCAAATCGCGTCACTGACGCCCCCAGTAAAGCCTGTACAGCCGTCGACACTGCCATCCTCTCAGGCGCCGTCTTTGACACCAGGATCTCAGGCAATAGGAAACGAGCAGGCAAGCCAGGACGCTACGGACCCCGCAGCCCCACCACCGGCTGCTCCGGCTGCGACTCAGTCAGAAGTCCCCGGCGCGTCATCGGCAACCAGGGAGTCTTCGGCGGCCAACGAACAGGCCAATGCTTTAGCGGAAGCCCGAGCCAATGTGCTCGCTAATAATAATGCAGCGACACCATCAATCGCCGCGAACACTTCGGGCGCCGATGCCCAAACTGGCAGTCAGTCCGGCGATGCGATGCCCGACGCATTGACGATCGAAACTGCACAGTTCTTGATGAAGAATGGTAAAATGAAGGATGGTCGTGTGATCCTGGCAAAACTTGCCAGCCGCGGGCACTCCGCTGCGATTTTTGCCCTCGCAGAATCTTTTGATCCCAACGTGCTGGCGTCCTGGGGCTCAAGCGGCATGGTCGCGGAACCAGAAAAGGCCAAGATCTTCTACTCGATGGCACTTTCGCAGGGCGTTGAAGATGCCATCATGAGGCTCAAGGGGCTTGAGTAGCGGGGGGTATGAAGTGCCTCCCTTCGCTGCATAAGAGAGCTCATATAGCCAAGAACCAGCGCTGAACCAGGTTTCTGGCAAACTTCTGGAAATTTTAGGCGTCCGCCTACCTGATTGGAGAGAATCGCACTAGCCATTCTCTCATGGCAGAAGCTCGGAAAATCCAGGTTCCTGATTCGGTTGTTGATGCGATCAGAGACCAGTTTGAATCTGCGGTGCCTGACGCGCCTGCCGGCGGCTCGGTTGAGCCGTTGGTGCGCCAGCCGAGAATTGAACGCCGGGCCCACACAGAAAAGCCAGATGCCACTTATGAACTGCGGGACACCACGCAGGAAGCTGAACAGCTCAAAAAGAAGTTGATGAGCGACTGGCGGCTCGTCAAACGGGCACGATTCAACGCTGCCAAGCGGGTCCGGAATCGCCATGAGGCCGGACAGTTCGCCTTTGCTATTTCCGGGATCTACGGGTTTCTGGTACCGCTCTTCTTGCTGCAGTTCGACAGCTACTTAACGACATTTGCCGGCATGGTGATCTCTTTTGTGGCGGCGGTTGCCGGTGCACTGTCTTTCACAATTGCGATCCAATACCAGCAGAAAGACTTCAAAGGCCGCGCTGCTCAACTCCACGAGTGCGGCCGCAAGATTAACAACTTGTCGCGCCACCTCAGTGCCACTCCGATATCGCGGACGGAGGATCTCAGGCCCTTCATCCACCACTATGATGAGATCCTGGCACGATGCGAAAATCACGATGAGATCGACTTTGCCCTGGCCAGGCTTACCGACAATCCGAAAAAACTGAACGCGCAGGACCTGGCAGAATGGAAGCGGGAACGCTGGATCCTGAAGTTCAGGTTGTACCGGCAAACATATACCGTTTGCGCCATCGTTTGGCTTCTTCCGCTCGTGATCGGCTGCATCATTTGGTGGACTCTCGCGCCCAGCTGAGCACACGAGCGCACCACGCTCCCCACCATCATTGGCTGCCCCATAAGGCCCAGCGCTTCTACTCAAGAAAGTTTTTTTGATTTGTGACCCAGGTAACAGCGGGACTTCGCAATCCGTTTCACTCTCCAGTCATCAACGGCGGCCAGCGTCCTTAGTACCTGTCGCCCAAACCTAACGCGATGGAGTTGGTATTCCTCCATCGAAAGAAACGAACTGGAGAGTAGACATGAAACTCAAGTCAATCCTCGCAGCTGCTGCAGCGCTGTTCGCTGTCCTGACTGTATCCCTTTCGGGTGCTCAGGCTGCTGGCGTAAGCGGCGTTGCCGGTCTGAAGAGCGCTCCTGCGTCTGCTGCCGGTGTTGTCAAAGTTCATCACCGCGGTTTTCGCCGGTGGCGTCGTTTTCGTCATTGGCACGGTCATCACTGGCGTCGTCATCACTGGCGTCACCATGGTTGTGGCCACTATTGGTGGAAGTGGAAGAAAACTGGTTACTACCACTGGAAGCGAAAGTTCTACCGCTGCAAGTACTGGTAAGATCAACTTCTAACCAATCGGATTGGTAGCGTCGCGCCCTTCCCTCCCCCTCCCGTCCCTCGGCGCTGCCATCTGCGAGGCCCTTTCGTCAAACCGACGGAGGGGCCTTTTGCTTTTTTGGCGCGTTGCGATCGCAAAGGCGTAGAAGGCGAGGCCCATGAAACAATTTGCGCAAACAGTCTAACGCTTGTCCTGCGTCATAAAGAAGATATCTCCATGTCTAACGCGGCTGGTCACCACGGCCGCCACATGGAGAAGAAAGAATGTTTTCAGCTTATCGATTTGTGATCATGCCCTGCGTGTTAGCCTTCGGCATGATCGCGTTGGCTGCGGTCCCGCATGCTGTCGCCGGCGCAAAGCACGGGGCCACACACACGCACAAGTCCAAGCTCAATACCGATCACAAGCACGATCACGAGGTCGAACTCAGGCATGGCGAAATCTCTGTGATCGAGATCAACGCCAAGGTCGGGGAGATAGTGAAAATCATCTATGACGACCACGACGGAGTTCACAAGCTTTATGCCAAGGAAGGCAACTACGAGTTTGACCTCAGCCATATGAAGCGCGGGGATCATTACGATCTGAAATTGGATCACGCAGGCACGATCTGGGTTCGTTGCCACGAGATGGATCACATGACACTGGTCATCAACGTCACCGAATAAAGATCAAAACTGGCCGCAGGCTCTGCGACACACGCCCTACTTCGTATGCTCTAGTTCACGTGCTCTACTTCAAGTGCTCTACTTCAAGTGCCCTACTTCAAGTGATAGGCCGCCTCGTCGCGGCCTTCCAACTCTGTCTTCTGTTTGTTGATGAACTTAGCAAGGCGTTCCGGCGGAAAGCCAAGCCCGAGCAGCCCGGTGGCGGAGTTTGCAATCTCCGAGTAATGCGCGATTTTTCCGTCCTTCAGTCGGCAAATGGCAACGCCCTCAAATAGGGCTCGTCTGCCTTGCGCATCATCCAATTTGGATTCGTAGCTAAACACGTAGCGCGCATAGCCGACGCTACCGTTATCAACCGGATCGTGCATGTCCCAGCGGAAGTTGCAACCATCGCGGTGAAAGTAGTCCTCAATCATTTCCTTAATGCGCGTACCCTGGAACGGACCGTAGAAGACATCATCGTAAATACCGTCGTCCGTGAAGCAGTCAGCGACGGCCTGGCCGTCACCGCGTGCTGCCGCCGCAGCCATGCTCTGAATGAGTTCTGGAAATGCCATGTCGGCCCCTCAGCTTTGAATTCCCGATTCTAGTGTAGCTTTTGCATCTGGCGTTCGGTGTGGAGACAAGCTGCTCAGAGGAACCAAACGTCAGATGCGCTTGTCTAGTGCCCTTTGAAAGTTGGCTTATTGCGATTGGCAAACGCATCGATACCGTGGCGGCCATCCTCGGTGCGTGACGTCTTGGCAATGCTCACAGTTTCGTCCTCGAGCTGGGTCTCCATGCTGGCATTGAAAGCCGTCAGCAACAACCGTTTCGAACCGCCGTAGGCCTTCGTTGGACCGGCAGCAAATGTTGCAGCCAACTTGCCGGCTTCTGCCATGAGTTCATCGCCGGGGACGACACGGCTGACGATGCCCCATTGTTGCGCCTCCTCGGCAGAAAGTGTTCGATTGGTCAGAACCAACTCTTTAGCGCGCATCAAACCGACGTGCTTGGCGAGGAAGTAAGTTGAGCTGCCATCTGGCGTCAGGCCGGAAGCGGTATAAGCAGAAACAAACTTGGCTTCAGGTGCTGCCATCACATAGTCGCCTGAGAGTGCCAAGCTGAAGCCCGCCCCAGCTGCAGTACCATTGACCGCCATGATGACGGGCGCATCCATGCGTTGAAAGCGGGTGACGGCCATGTGCAGCGGTGTTGCCGTCGCGGTCAGAAACGCGGCTATGTCTTGGCCTTGTCCATTGAACTCCTTGAGATCGCCGCCAGCGCAAAACATCTTACCCGTCGCTGTGACGATGACCGCACGAATGTCGGCCTGCCAGTCACAGGTGTTGGCGACGTCGAATAACTCTTCACCCATTCGCTTGGTCAGAGCATTGGCGTTGTCCGGCCGATTAAGGGTAATCGTTGCGATACCGTCAGCGACGCCGAACTTCAGTGTCTCATAACTCATGCTTGGTCCTCCCAGGTGTTTGTCAGGACTTTAGCAGGACGCTCGCGATGCGGAACCGTGTTGGGCATCAGCGATCGGATGGGTGGCGTTGCCATTGCCCTCGTTGGAGGCCGGCGCGCTGAGTACCCTGGTCCATTGCGGTTGATGCCTTGGATGATGCGGCGATGAATTTTCCCTGAACGGCGTGTTCAAAGCGCGTGCATGTCGCGGATGTTTGATTGGTTGTGACAACGGCGCACGCCCGAGGCGGCGAGCGCCTTCCATGACCACAGCACTCGATCTGATCCACCGCTCGATCCAGTGCATGTCAGGGACCAAGGCGTCCCTTGGAGATGAAAAATGATTAAGACACTTTCAAGCCGAAATGTACTCCAGGCGACCGCAGCCGCGTTGCTGCTGACTATGGCTGCATCAACTCTCGCTGCGACGTCCGCAAATGCTGCAAGCCGCCCGAGCTTCAGCTGCCGGTCAGCCGATCACATCACAGAGTATGCCATCTGCAGCAGCTGGTGGTTGGCCAAGCTCGACCGTCGTCTCGCCTACTGGTACGGCCGTTCGATGAACCGTGCACGCCACTTCGGCTATGCTAGGTCCGAGCGCCGTGATCAGCGTAGGTGGCTGCGCCAACGCAATGCATGCGGCGGTTACAAGAAGTGCATTGCACGGAAGTATCGCCAGCGCATTCGTGTACTGCGCAACCGCGCAACGCACGTCTAGTTTGCCGACTCCGCGCACCACGGGCGACAAAGTCCGATTGCGCCCAAATAGGCGGTCTCGTTCTTGAGAATGATGCTGCGTGAATATGATGAGTTGGTTCGGATGAGGTCGTACGACCTTGGGTAGTTCCGCAGCCAGCGAGCAATCTGCTCGCTGGCTGTTTCGCTTTGCCCTGCTGCCAGCGCATATCAGCCAGATTGTCCCCGATGCTGGATTTCCAACGCAAACCCACGTATGGCTGTCTTCTTCTTTTGACAACGATCATCACCATCACTCAGAACCCGTTATGCAGCAGCGCCAGCAAACCCCTGCCCTCGGATGGCTGACCAACAACGGCGTGTTGTTGGCCATCATCTGCACGTTGATCTGGGGTGGCAATGCGATCGCGGGCAAGTTCGCGGTTGGCAACGTTTCGCCGCTGATGTTGACCATGTGTCGATGGCTGATTGCGGTTGCCATTATGTTGGTTGTTGGCTGGCAACACTTGCGCGATGACTGGCCGGTTATCCGTCAGAATCTGGCTTACTTGTTCTTTGCCGGTGCGCTTGGTTTTGCGGCGTTCAATGGGCTGCTCTATACAGCGCTCAAGTATTCGACGGCGATCAATATTACGATCCTCCAATCGGCGATGCCGATGTTCGTGTTTTTGCTTAATTTCCTGATATTTGGCCTACGCATGCACTGGGCGCAGGCGCTTGGATACTCGATCACCCTTATCGGCGTTCTCTTGGTTGCGGGACAAGGTGATATTGCGCGGCTTGCGAGCCTCGATATCAACTTTGGCGATCTCGTTATGTTGGTTGCAGTGGTGGTTTACTCGTCCTATTCGGTGGCGCTGCGTGCCAAGCCAGAGATGCACTGGATGAGTTTTCTGACTGTGCTGGTCTTGGCCGCGACCATCGCCTCGATACCGATGGCCGCGGTCGAGTATGCGTTTGGCGAAACCATCGTGCCCAGCAACCTAACCGGCTGGTCTGTCGTTCTTTATACTGCGCTGTTTCCTTCGATCGTATCGCAAGGGTTTTGGATCCGGACGAACGAGTTGCTTGGCGGCAATACGGCGAGCCTGTTCTTTAACCTTGTTCCGATTTTCGGGGCGCTTCTGGCTGTGTTGATCCTCGGCGAAACCTTCCATCTCTATCACGCTTTCGCGCTAACCATGGTCGTCGGTGGCATTGTTATCGCCCAGCAGCTGTCAAAATAATCCTCACCTTCCATCATCGACGTCATGATGTTTCAACAGCGGCGTTGCCCGTCGCCAGCTTGAGTTGTAGCGTCCCCAACCAGTGTCAGATCTGATGCGGAGGGTTTTCATGGCGCAAGCATACACCGCAGGTACAGGCCGCGACTGGCCATTTGAGGTCAAGCCACTGCATACAAAGTTTGGCTGCGAGATTATCGGTTTACCGCTGGCCGACGCTGTTACGCCCGCAATGTTCAGCAAAGTCTACGAAGCCTTTTTGGATTATCAATTGCTGCTGTTCCGCGATGTTGATCTGCCGCCGGCAACGCAGGTCGCATTTGCACGCTGTTTCGGCGAAGTGCAAGTGCATGTCATGAACCAATATCACGGTTATGACGCACACCCGGAAGTCTACAAGCTGACGAACCTGGATGAACACGGCCAACCTAATGGGCGCCATCCGGACAAAGGCACGCTGCATTGGCACACGGACGGATCGTGGCGACCGAAGCGCGGCCTTGCAACGATGATGTATTCCGAGGTTGTCCCAAGCCAGGGCGGACTCACTGAGTTTGTCGACATGTATGGTGCCTACGAGCGTCTGTCACTGGAGTGGAAAGCGAGGCTGGAGGGGCTGAATGCTATTCACAATCTCGACTTCTCCCGCACACGCCGGCATGGCCATGAACCAATGACTGATAAGCAGAAAGCGGAAGTGCCGCCGGTACCGCATCCGATCATTCGTGTGCATCCGGAAACGGGTCGTAAGGCAATCTATCTCGGTGATCATGCAGAATCGATTGAAGGCATGGACTATGATAGCGGTCGCACATTGATCGAAGAGTTGACCGCCTTGATTGCGCCGGATGATCAGGTTTTTGCACACACTTGGTCGCCGAATGAGTGTATAGTGTGGGACAACCGCTGCCTGCTGCACCGCGCGACGCCTTTTGATACGGCGAATGAAATCCGGGTAATGCGCCGCTGCACGACAATGGGCGAAACGCCTGCTGCGTGAGAGTGCGTGTGCTTGCAATCAACTGACGATGAATGAGATCCAGATGAGCCACAACCCAGATATCACTGCTACCTATGACGCCATCATCGTCGGTGCCGGCTTTAGCGGCATGTACATGCTGATCCGGTTGCGCAAGCTCGGGCTCACGGCGCGCATCTACGATACGGCAACTGATGTCGGCGGCACGTGGTACTGGAACCGGTATCCCGGCGCGCGCTGCGATGTTGAGAGCATGCAGTATTCGTATTCGTTCTCATCTGAATTGCAGCAGGAATGGAAGTGGAGCGAAAAGTTTTCGGCCCAACCGGAGATCCTCGACTATGCCCGCCATGTTGCCGAACGTTTCGATCTCCGCCGCGATATGCAGTTCGAAACGACGATCACATCGGCTGTGTTCGATGAAGCCGCCAACCGTTGGCTGGTGACGACGGACAAGGGTGAGTGCATCTCCGCCCGCTATTGCATTATGGGGACCGGCTGTTTG
>JBCDBQ010000032.1:0-22687 GCA_039183375.1 Pseudomonadota bacterium | reverse complement strand
CATTTGCGTCTTGCAAGCAATTGTCGTGCGCGCCTAGCAATCGATTCATTGACCATTTTTCCATCGACCCGCGCCGTTCCCAGCTCGTCTGATGCGGCTGCCGCCACAACGCGTTCCGCCCAGGCGATCTGTTCATTGGTCGGGGCGATGGAAAAATGGTCAATGAATCGATTGCTAGGCGCGCACGACAATTGCTTGCAAGACGCAAATGACTGAAACAATTCTGAGCAGTAGCATCCTGCTATAGGGCTCCGCGCATCAGATGTGTGAGAGAACTTCGATTGGATGCGAAAAAGCTCTGGAACTTCAATACCGCCTACTTGGAACTATCGGAGCTATTCCGCTTGCAAGAACTCTTGTCGGTGCCGTCCGACCCGGTTTCAAAACCATCGAAAAAGTACGTAACCTTCACGTCAAAGAGAATACAGAGGTCGTAAAGATAACCCGCCGTAATCGGTCTGCGCCCAAGTTCAAATGCTGCGTAGGTATCCAACGGTACGCTGAGATAAGCCGCGACCTTTTCAGGCGACTGGGATTGCTCAGTCCGAAGTGCCTTCAAGCGCCGACCGATAAATTCGTCAAGCGACAAGCTCATTCCCCCCAAAACCTGGACGCGGTACTGCCACTCATGGGTGTTCTTTTGCCCCCACATTCGACAATCAACTAATACGGTGAACTTGCAACACAACAACCTGGAGATGCAATAGTCTCGGTACTCTCAATGCCTTGAGTGCGCCTCGTTGCCACGATTTTCTCTATCTCGGGTTCAGTCGCTGAAATGAAATCTCCTTGTAATGGAGCCAGCAACCCCGCACCTGACCAACACGCAATCGAGACGCGATACCCACCATTCCGGTTACGAGACGGTATTTCCTGCTTTCGGACGTCGCGAAACCTGAGTGACACCCCCAAATGAATCACTTCGGTACAAGCTTGAGTGAAAGACGAGGCAAAAGTGTGGATAAAATAACATCACGGGAGAACTTCACTGATCGCACGGCCTGACGTGCAGCAAAGTGACTTTTTTGGCCTGCCAGAATTGCATCGTGCATCGTGACTATTCTCTAGGTTTTGAAACCAATTATGGCGTCAGATTGAGAAAGAAACTTGTTCAGCGCGCCCGTCGTTTTGAAACGCCAGATTCGCGTCGCTCATGTGCACTGCAGCTTTGGCTTTTTATAAAAGTGCTCTTCGCAAATGTACGAGATAGAGGAAGTTCGCTTGTGGCGATCGACCTTGTCGAGAGATGTCGATCGGGATCACTGCATTCGCTAAATGTTTATCCGTTTCGCGACCTGCGCCGCGCTCAGATCTGATTGCAGCATCTTGGTTTGGGCAAGCGGCCCTCTTCTCCATGCGGTGATATCCCCGCAGAGAGAAGAGGGCGCTGACCAGTGAACAATCTTGCGATTACCCCTCCGTCACTGGCTGCCTGCAAATCAACCATTGGTTGCATATGGTTAATTTTCGGTAAATGCCTGCTGCTTCAATCCTCAGCGGTTGAGCAAAGGCTGCATCAATTTAAACTGCCAGTTGGCTTTATCGAATTCGCGAGCAACGGCTGAAGCTTGCCTCGTAGCAACCAGCAGCAAGACCAATGCAAAGTCTCGCGCGATAGATCCGGTCGCAAGGATGCCCCAACACTCACGGTGCACATGCCACGAGGCTGCAAGCCGAGCTGTCAGCAAGGCCAGTCAATCACATCGGGTTTGGGTCGTCGGCTTTTAGGAGCGCTGAAGCTCAGGGACGATATTGTTCGCCTCGTTTCTCGAGCAAAACATCATCCACGGATCAAGGCCATGAATGGGCTGAGAAAACTGAACACCTGCGCGACCGGCACTACTCCATATCACTGTACCGCGAAGTCGCAGAGAGGAGCCGACTTGAATCTCGACGAAATCCCCAGTGGAGATGTCTGCCTGGCATTCAATGCCGAGACCGACAGCTGAGAAGTCGCGCACCAGAACTTTGTGGCTTTGATTGTTGACATAGAGATCAGCCGGACAGCGCAATAGAGCGCGCTCATGGTGCCGCGTTTCAAACCATTCAGGTATCGATACATCGCCCTTCATCGAGACGAGAGGATAACCACCATTGGCCACGTTGGCGAGCAACTTGAGCAGAAGCGAGAGCTCCGAGATAGCACCCGTTAGGCCGCACGCCGCGAACTGGTCGGCGAGTTCAAGCAACAGATTGCGCGCCGTATGGGACGCATTCTTCCAATGCGTCGCAAGCTCAATAAAATCCTTTTGGCCAGGGCGTCCCCACGCCAGGCCATTACCCGCAATATCGATGGTGGCTTCTTTGGCGCCTGCCAAAGTCGCATTGAACTCCTTGAGAAGCTCATTGAGCCTTAGCGACCCGTACCAGCGGTCAATTCTCTGCGAGGCCAATATCAGATTGGCCGACTCGCGCGGGAAGTAACGGATCAGTTCACGCGACTGAATCTGTTGCGCGCTTGAAACGAGCGCATTGGACACGCATGCCGAGATTGCGATCAGAACACAAGATCGAGACACTTCCGGCTGCAGCGTGACCAGCAGAGCCAGGAAGTTGTACGACGCTTCATTGCTTGGCGTGAGCACACTGGCAGTACCCTGCAGCTCATGCGAACCATGCTCGGCCAGTTCGACCGTCACCAATCCGGCTTCGGCGTGCTCGCGCGGAATGCCACGAAGGACTTTGTTGTCATTCCGCGGTTTCTGCTCTCGGTCCTTGCGGCGAAGCGAAACTTTCTCTTGCGGTTGAGCCGCCGCTATAACCTGATCTCTCTTGCGCGCTGATTGTCTGAGCGGGCTCAGAAATCGAACGCCGATGTCTTTGCCATATCGCCAGACCACTTCGCATTCAGCTTCAAGTCCATCGAGCTCAACAATGAGCTCAAAGGTATCTGGAATATCGACAGAGCTGGTGGCCGATAGGCGTGCACCACCGGTCGAGATATCGCGGATCATGCAGGAAATTGTGCAATGACGATTGTTGTAGGCAACAGTTGCGCCTTTTAGAACCCGTCGTCTGTGATCACGACGCTGTTCCCAGTCAACCAACTGCCCATCAGGTTCTGCAGCGGTGTTATCGTACTGTGGCTCGGGTTGTGCCATCGGGTTGGCCATTGCTACGCCTACTTCATCGTCCTTGCGCGGTCCGAAGATTATACGACCGCCAACTCTTGCTTCGCTGAGTGGTAAGCCCGGTTGTCATGGGAGAGCCGGCTAGCATTCAAGCAACGAGCTCGCATCCCATGCGCCTTGACCGATTTGACGGCAATAACAGCACCGGAACTCGTCGTCTCGTGCCATCAGGATCACCAAGACGGGACTTGAACATCCGCTCTTAACGGTCGGCCACGGGGGCATACGCCTAAGTGCGGCCGACATGGCCGGACCGATTAGGTATCATGACACGATCCTAAACAATCTTGCTTTCTATCCAATTAATTCACCTCTCGAAAATATTTGCGATCGAAGCATCGCGCCAGGTCAGGCCAGGGCGTGACTCGTAAGCTTACGGCAAGTCATGTGAGCAATAGTTTACTTGAGCGTTCTGTGTTTGATTCTATTTGATAGGAGCACGCTTGATTGTGCGCATCTTGGCATCACTCAAGGACTTAAGATCAGCCCTCATCGCCCGCGTGTGCGGCAGGCATCAGAATGGAAAACACCGCCAATTTGCCCTGGATGACCATGGCCGATCGTTTACAGATCACGTCGATGCCGTATCCACCGAGAATGAATGGCTCCGGGCGCATAAACAGTCGGCGCGCCAGAAACTGACCCGCTCACCGAAAAGCAGCACGTCCATGCCACTCTCGATATCGGAGTACGACGATTACGTCGAAGGCTTCATCGACTGGACTGTGTCAATCGGCGAAGCTCGCGAGCAAAACGCAGTTGAGATAATGGCACTCGCTCGCATTTTTGAGGCCTGGTCAGGCTGGGGCCGGGCACAGGCCAAGCCGCTGTTCCGCGCATTCAACAAAGCCGGCATCAAATCGCACCGTTTTAGTCTGAAGCCTAAGGACCCGCGATACATCGCAGCCAAGCGCTCAAAGCCAAAATGCAAGCCTCACATTCTGATCTTTGACCTAAGCCCTGAGCTCACCGAACAGCGTCCGACCAAACTAGCCGCCTGAGAACGATCCACCTCGATGACATTGTGGAATCTGGCTGCACGTCATGACGGACTATGTCGTCAAACCAGCTGACGTTATACCGAAACGTGCAAAGCCAGCCTGCTCGGCTGGCTTGTGTCGACAACAAGACTGGGTCGGTGTCGCCGGCCCGCGCCTGCAAAAAGTCGTTCTTAAATTAGCTGACCTTCTGCACCAGGTCATCACGCTGGATAGGCCGTAACACAGACAGCTTGCGCTCTTCTCCGCCTTTCCAGCCTGTCTCCTTTTTCACCGACTCAACCAGGTCGCTAGCCTGTTGCAGTCTTGATTTGATGTCGGTCAAAGCCTGGTGCGGATCCTCAAACTTGCTCTGCGATGCGGCATCAAACAAACAAGCGATCGTACCGCAGATCTCCTTCAGTCGATGAGACAGCTCGATACCGCGGACGGATTCAATGTATTGGCCAACAGCAGCATCCAGTGTCGGCCGCATCAGGCGCGAAGGCTTTTGATCAACAACGACGACAATTTCAACGCCGCCAAATCTGTCATCGTCGGTGTCTACACGGCTAACACTTCCGTTTTCGAGGTGGATTGCTAGTTTAGCCATAGACAAGTCTCCCAAGAAAACCGAGACCACCAAACGTTGCGAGCAAACCGCAGCCGCGGCTCCGACAAAACGCTTGCTGATGATCCAGCCTTAAACCATTTGTTAAGATTCTTGGTAATCGCTGGAGCTTACGCGTGGCTTACGGCGCACGCTCTCTCCAACCTGTCGTGCAGATGTCGAGAGCTAGACGCCGCGAAGGCGCATCAGGGCAAATCGATCAATGCGCTGGTCGAATTTCACGCCGAAGCACTTTTGACCACGCCACCTGATCTCAGCTTGAAACCTATAATCGCCCAGGACAAGCGCGATGCGCTCACCAGTTTTGACGCCGGGCAGAGCTGACAAACGGGCACCACCAGAGCTAATGTCAAACACTGTGATCTGAGAGATATCGCTGCCATACTGGACTGATGCCGGCAATCGCGTCACAAAACGCCTTTGCCTGCGGCGCTCAATGAACTCACCGATCGCAAGCGCGAGAAGGCACGAAATAATGATGATCGCAACATAGACTTCGAGTTTAGACGTGCCGCTCCAATTGGTGAGCACAAGGGAGATGTGCTTTGGATTGTACCCAGACCACGGTCCCCGCTCCCCGTTGGCGCCAGCCTCCTCATCAGCTTCCAGCAGCTTGGCGGCCATCGGGTCCCGTTCGTGATTGAGCGCACTGTTGGCCGTATTGGGACTGGAACACTTGAGCCCTTTGATGGCACTGCGAACAGTAGCGGCCAATTGCAGGCGCTCTTGGCTATAGCCTCGCTCACCGCGAGACGCCAAGCCGTCAGGTGCCAGCACAGCCAGAAAGCCACGGACGGACTGAGTTGTAGAGTCGACCAGGCTGGTAACACGGGGTTCGCTTGCACGTCGACTAATGGATTGAAAGCGGCGCATAATTCCCGTGGCGACCGCGTAATGGCCTTGCGCATTACCATCCGAAGACTCCAATGCGCCGAGCAGCGCATGAATTTGCTGGAGTTCGGACTTGATGTCTTTGCATTCGATAGCGGCGTGTGCCGAACTATTCCAAAACACAATCGTCAGGAAAGTTGCGACAGAAACTGAGAGATTTCTGATGACACCGCTCGCCTTACGACTCCGCCTCGACCGAGGGGACACCCGGTACAAACACAGCATTGACATTCGGTTACGCTCCCTAATGTCAGGGTCGTGGGCACTCAAAATCGCTTGCGCAAACTGTCATCGGATCGAGCCAATACAGTTCGCTGCAGATAACCTAAGGTTGCAAATTTGAAATAATAAATAGCTAATTTCGCGAAAAATTAGAAATAGTTCGCAGATTTCGCGCACATTCCAGTTAAGCGACACCGCTTGAGCGATTGTCAGGCTTGCGCTCGTCGGCTTCCTCAGACTCGCGGAGTTTCTCGGAGGCATCAAACGCCATCATCGCAATCTGCGCCTCGCGCAGATAGGTCACCGCAAGCGTTTCGAGCAAGCCACTGGCACCGGTCGCACCACCCTTAGCCTCAGATGCGTGAGCCCCGGGTTGTGTCGTCGCCGGAGGTAGCTGCGCTAGTTGCTGGCGAAGAACAGCAACGGCCTGCACACCCTGCTCTGATGGCGTGGACGCAGCGGTTGCGGTAACGGCCGGTGAAGCGTTGGCGGCCACTGCTTGACCATCCAGCTTTCCGATCGCGTTGCCTATCCACTCGACTTCCGCGGTACGTCGCGCAACCAGGCCTGGCAATTTCTCACCACCGGCATTGACGTACTGCACGAAAAGCTCTCGAGCCTTGGCGATATCGCCCGAACGAATAGCTGAGCCGAGGCCGGACTTCATCCATGCGGTGCCGGCATTGTATGTCAACGAGGTCAGCGCGGCTTTGGTTCCATCGTCAACTTGTGGCGCAAACTTCTGGACGATCTCGTAGGATTTCCCGATTTCTCCTCGAAACCTGCGTTCAGCCTCTTCAACACTGATGACTTCACCGGGATGCCGGGCAACGGTTCCGTACCCGTTCGAGTACTGGGCGTAGTCCCACTTTGCTGCTGGCGTAAAGCCTTCGAAACGCTTGATCTCTGCTAGGTAACTTGGACTGATATCCATGTCTGGCTCGCCACCACAAATGTCTTTGATGCTCAACATACATATGGGTCTTGCGCGAGGCTTTCGTTGCCGGCTGTGCGTCAACAGGCAAGCATGACTTCCATTCTGTTTTCATTATGAAAATCGGGCCAATCTCACTTTGACTTGTAGGACGAACTGGTCCACAGCGTGACGACCGGTCGACCGCACCGGTGCGGTGTTCCACGCCGTCAGTGAATCCTTTTTGCATCGATCATCTTGAATTCGTCGATACCGCCCAATCTGGATCGAAATTGGAGGGGGATAAGTCAGCTTGGCGCAAGCTCGTCATTCTACCGAGTGTATACTGGACTACATGTCGGTTGAGTCTTCTGCGCGCGTGATGTGAGCACGCGTTGTTCCGTAGTCGTTGAACGCTAACCTATGACCGCCTCGACACCTACGGTTGTCAGGAGTAGACGCTATGTTCGACAATACCCGTCAGGAATCACTGCCGGATGTCCCTGCAACCGACGCTACAGCCGTAGCGACGCTAATTCTCGCTATGGATCGGGCAGATGCGAGCCGGCTCCTCAGCAAATTCGATGAAGATGAAATCCGTACGATCGTTCGGCAGGCAGCTGTCCTTGGCCATGTTTCGTCTGATCAACTCGCGGCCACGATCAATGCATTTGAGGCAGAGATTGCCAACAGTCCCCAGGTCAGCGGATCGGAGTCCATCGCCGAGCAGCTCGTCCAGGAAGCACTATCTGACGATATCGCAGAACGTATTCTTGCCGAACTCAATGACAGTCCAGTTGGCGGTGAGACCTGGGCAGAGCTCCCAAACCTTGAGGTCAGGCAGGTCGCCGAGGCCATCGCTGGGGAACATCCACAAGTCACAGCCTTCATTCTATCGCGCATAGAACCTGGCTTTGCTGCCCTGGTTATGGCCGAGTTCGAAGTCGATGCACGCCAAGATTTGTTTCAACGTCTATTGGATGCGGCAACCACCAAAGAGCGCCCAGCCAGGTTGTTGGAGGCGCATCTCGCAAATTCTCTACTCAGCGAGGTGACCGACACTGAGGGTGGCGCAATCCACATGCAGGCTGCGGGCATCCTCAATGAAATGGAGAGGTCAGAAGTTAACACTCTCTTGGGTGAGGTTTCGTCATACCGGCCGCATGAAGCAAAGATCCTGCGCAGTATGATCTTCAGCTTCGAAGATACGCCGAAGCTGCAACCCGACGACCGGGCGAAACTGTTCGAGGCTATCCCGCCTGAGCAAATGGTTCTTGCCCTTAATAACGCTCCAGAGGAGCTGGTAGAGGTGGCGCTTGGATGCCTGACTGCACGCTCTCGCCGTATGATCGAGCTCGAACTGCAATCAAGTAAAGCCAAGCCGGAAAATGAGGTCAACGATGCGCGCCGCGCAATCGCTCAGCTCGCCATAAACCTGGCCCTGGACGGAAAGATTCAGCTGCCTTCAGACGAGGAGAACGAGGAAGAGGAAACCCAAGCTGGTTGAGAAGTCGCAGGATAAGATTGGTATCGATTCAAATGATGAGTTGATCGATAGTGCGGCTCGCGGCTTAGGCGACCGTTCAGGCAGCCTTGCGTTCGAAAACGTTAGCACCAACGAACTCTTGAATATCAGCAGTCGCCTTGGCGATCTATACGGCCAGCGTGCACCAGAGCCGAAGGAAGAAGGGCTTGTTAAGTGGCTTGATCAAGCCAAGGAGGCCTTGCGCGGTTCGTTAGCCTCTTTTCTGCCTGTCGAGTTCAACATTCGCCATATCGACTACGCCCACGTTGCAAGCCAGCCAGTCATCATTCCAGCGACCGGCATTCTGGTTCAGCTCTACATCGAGAGCGTGAACGAGTTTGCCTTTGTCACGGTTCCACCCAGATTTGTCCGGCTTGCCATCAACACATGCTATGGTGGCGCGGAGAGAGAAGCCAATCTCGACAATCCAGCATCCTTCACACCGTTTGAGCACAGTTTCGTTGGCGATTTTTCACGCGCCCTCGTCAAATCCGCTCTCAGAACATCATCGAATGAGCATGCCCTTTCAACCAACCTGAGAGCAACACTTGTGGTCGCCGATCAGGAAGATGTCAGGCTTGAAGCGACAGCAGGCGTCGAAATCACGTGGGAATTGCACGTCGCCGAATACGTTGAAACTTTCAAGATGAACATTCCCGTTTCATGCATTTCGGCATTGGCACCAACGACCGAATTGGCCGACGGACATCAGAATTCCCAAAGCAATATCGAATGGTCAAACCAGATCAGGGACAAGCTGAACAACACAATATCCAAGCTTCAAGCCGTGATCCGTTTGGGAGAAGTTTCATTGGGAGAAGTGTCGTCGCTGAAACCCGGCACCACCATTGAAATCGGCAAGGCAGGCGACATCGAGCTGACACTCGACTCCGAGCAGCAATCGCTCTTTTCAGGTAAGATGGGCCAGAAAAACGGCCACTATGCCGTCAACATTGAAAAGAGCCTGAAGAAGTAATCCGACTGTCATTCAACAGCATGACCTTATAAATAGACCACTGATGGTCGCTGCGTCGTTTGACCGGTCGTCTCATTGCCTGAACCGTCATCATCAACAGCTGCCTGCTCGGCCAAGCCATCTCTCTCTCCAGACGCGCTTCTGCTCTGACCATCAGCATTACCAAAGGCCCCGCCGGCAAACTCATTTGAACCGCCTGCAAGTCCAGGATGGGACGCGGATGCCCGCGCGCCACTTGTTCGTGCTGTTTCCACTTCAACATTGGCCGAGTTGACTTCGACACCGGCTTCGACCAGCTGCGCAAGCAGCAGGTTCCGTTGCGACTGGATCAGCTCACTTGTTTCGGCTCGTTCGACAACAAACTTCACATGCAATTCATCGTTCTTCATCGTGAGTTGCGCTGTCACCGTGCCAAGGCTCGCCGGTTGCAGCTGCAGGCGTATGGTACGCAATTCTCCAGGTGGCTGGCCGACCGCCCGGGTGTTCAAGTCACTGGCCGGCCCTCGGCCGCCCATAAAATCACCCGAGGATCCTGTAGACCCGCTTCCTGGCGGCTGTGATGACGCGGCACCAACCCAGACAGACACAGCGCCGAAAACACCTTGTGACAATTGACGGCTGACACTGAGTGCCGTTTCAAAATTGGGTTGATTGACCTGTGCGCCCGCCAGAGCGGCGACCCTGCGGAGCAAATTGCTATCCTGCATGGCACCTAGAAACTTGCCTTCGGAACGATCATCGTCTTCGCTGACCAGCACGGCATCCGGACTGGTGCCAGTTGCTGCCGGTCCCAGCTTCGGCATCGCGCTAACCGTAGCACTCTCGCCTGCACGCTGCTCCCTGAGAAGCGTCTGCAGATCACCATTGACGATTCCCAATCGAGCATCGTTGGCAGGGGGAAGTCGTTCATCACCAGAAACGCCAGGAATTTGCGCAACTGTTTGCGCTTGGGGACTCTCAATCGTTTGGTTAGGCGATGGCGCACCACTGGTTGCATTCTGGATGGCACGTAGCTGTCCATCCGTCAGGCTGATTTGTGAGTGCTGTTTAACGGTTGGCTTTATGGCGGCATCAGTTTGATTGACTGGATCGACCGGCGGGCTGACCGTTGAGCTGGCTGTTGCGGTAACCTTGCTGGCCTCACCAACCTGCGCGGCCGCTTTGGGGTCCGGCGGTGCTGCTGGTTGACCATCGGCTTCCGTCGGAGTGGTTACCGAAGTCATTCTCTGCAGGCTCGCGCGCAGGGCATCTTCCGCCCGTGCCGGCGGCTGTGCGGGCTGTTGAGCCGACTGGCGCTCCGCCGGGCGGATCTCCGCATCGGCGTCATCCTGCTGCGCCGAAGGTTGCGGTTGCAGATTGACCGCAAGGTCAACATCCCGGCGACCATTATCAATTGCGGGCCTATCCTGAGCAGGAAGGTCCCCCTCTTCGGCATGACCTTGTGCAACCTGGGCTTCTGGCAGGCTATCCTCACCGTCATCGTCTTCAGGCAGCTCAGCTGTCGCGTAGAGCTCATCCGCTTCGGATAAGCCTTCCTCATCCTCCGGAGGCAACTCATCGTCTTCATCGGTCTCGACCGGCGTCGTGACTTGCTTGGCCTGCAACAGGCCATTTTGCTCATCACCGTCAGCTGTGTTTCCAGCAGCCTGCTCTTGGCCATCTTGCGTCGCCAGGCCCTGCTTCTCGAGCTGAGGGTCGTCCTCGATCAGCTCTCCAATCCGCTCATTGCTGGCCTCTGGATTGCGCGGAAGTGCAATCTTCGAGGCGTTGACAGTGCCATCGCCAGCGGGAGCCTTGGACTGAGCCTCCGCCGTGTTTTCACTAGACCGCGCCTTTGGGTCGGCCTTTGCCTCAGTCTTGGGCTCAGTCTTGGGCTCAGTCTTGGGCTGTCCATCAGACGACAGTTCCCGAACCATTTTCTTGAAGTCATTGCCATTGACTTGCGCATCAGCGTTGCTGCCGGACTTGCCGTTCTTGTTGCCTGATGCATGCTCCACCGGCTGAAGCTGAGCTGCAGTATTACCGGGTGAACCTAACAACGGATGTGTCATCTTTCGCCTCTTTCGAGATCCCTGCCCGCTGGCCAAACCTCAGTTGACCGAGTTGACTTCACGAAGCAGACCTAGCGCGCCAGTAATATGTCAGCAGCAGCCAGCTTGGCCCGACCCTTCTCTAGAATAGTTACAACCGAATTCGACTTTCGCGACTGCCCCAACGCAGGCTTCGGAAGTTCGTCCGCAGCACCTCCATCCGAGGTCTTTGGTTCCGGCCACTCGCGAATCTGCCGCAAGAGATGCGATGCAGCGCGATAGATCGCCATGTCATTCTTTTCCAGTCGCTCAACATCGACCGATGAGAGGAGCTCTGCGCCGTCATCGGGGTTCTTGCCGAAGATGGACGTTGCAGATTTGTAGAGCACCAACTGCGCTGCCATATCGGCAGAGGAAGGCTCACCATCCAGCCCAAGATCTGCCAGTGCGGCGACGATTTCCGGCCGCCCACGCAGCACCGCCTCGCGCGCAATCATCATGCTATAGGCGGTCTGCTCATCCTTATTATAACGCTTGATATGATCGATAAGCCATTTGATGCGGCTCTTGTTACCTTTATCCACGACGGCGAGAACGTTCTGCGCAAACCTCTCGCGGAATACGCCGAGATAGACTGAGTCACGGTAGTGACGCGCGTACGTATCGGCCACACCGCGGAAACTTTCGAATTTCTTATTGACGACAGAAACACTGATCTGGCGCCGCAAGGCTGCCTCTTCGATAAGTGTTCCCGATCCGAGCAAGCGGGCATCTTCAAGATACTTGCGAGCAAGTTCCGGCCTTTGTCGGCTGAGCAGAATACCGGTGACCAATGCAATATGACCGGCAATCATCGGCGGCAGGGAACGCGGATTAACGCCAACAAGCAATCTGCGGGCCTTCGTTCTGCCCCCTTCGGCAAACGCCAGGGCCGCCGCGAAGAGCCGGCGATGCGATTCCGGCAGCGCGTCTTGAACGGCTCCGATCCGTGCGAAAGATGGGTTGCCACCGCTCAACAAAAAGCGAATGGCTGCATCTGCGTTCCGACGCTCTGACCAGATCTCCGGCGGCGCACTCAGGAACTTGTGACCGATCGAACGGATTATGATGTGTTGCACCCGCAGACCGCTGGTCTGACCATTCGTCAGCCCATTCTGGATGCGCGACAGCGTTCTGATCTCGTCCACCGGCTTGATCGCCGATGCATCCTCCGCCGCAACGGCACCGCAAAGCAACGGTCCAAGCAACGCGGCAAGAGCAACGATATGGCCTGACTTCATCATGGCTTGTTCGGCCGCCTGATCAGAATTTCCACACGCCGGTTGGCCGCAGCTTTTGGGTCTTCCACGATCCGTGGCCGCCGCGCGGCATGGCCTTCAACCCGAACAATACGCTCGGCCGGAATGCCGCCTCTCACCAGAATATGATACGCAATATGAGCGCGGTCCGTAGATAACCTCCAGTTATCATAACGAGAGGAACGAAACGGCCGTGCATCGGTATGACCGGCGATAACGATCTTGCCCGTCTCCTTGGCAATCACCTCACCGAGTTCCTCGAAGAACTTCACGACCTGTGGAACAGGCACGACAGACGCAGACCGGAACATCGCGAAGTTGGCACTGTCTGTCAGGCTGATCAATGTCCCTTCGCTGACAGTCCGCAACTCAACCTCAGGCGTCTTGCCATCCTTACCGGCTGCGATCGTCTTGACGGCCTCGCGCAGACGAGCCACGGATTTTTCCTGCTGCTGCTTGGCTTCTGCTTCGGCCTTGGCTTTGGCATCAAGCGGCTTGCCGTCTTTGTCCTTATCTTTGTCTTTGTCTTTGTCTTTGTCTTTGTCTTTGTCTTTGTCTTTGTCTTTCAACGCGACTTTATCGTTGACCGGCTTCTCATCGGGCTTCGTAATCTTCGGTGTCCAAGAAGGTACGGTCTTTTCGACATTTGGATTTTGTGCAAGCACGTTGCCCGGCTTGTCACCTTTGTCCGATTTTTTCTTTACGACGCTACGCTCTTTCGAAGGCTCACCATAAGAGCGTCTGAAATTTGGATCGAAAGGATCGCGGAACGCCGCGCCCTTCTTTTCCGCATAGCCACTCTTCGATGATTTGGCCTGGCTCGCCAACTTGGCAAGAACACCATACGGATCGCTGAAGAGCTCTTCGGCACTGATATCAGCCTTTGACTTGTCCTGGCCCTGATTCCCCAGATCTCCTTGCGATGAGTCAGCCTTCTTCGATTTCTCTGTATTATCGTTTTCCTTGGCCTTCTTGGGGTCCTGCAAACCCTTTCTGGATTGCTCACCCGGCTGCAACGCCTTCAGGCCCTTCGGGCTGGTTATCGTGTCCGAAAGGCGAAGCGGGTTGAAGTAACTGGCGACCTGGGCCCTGGTATCCTTGTTGGCAGCATTGACCAGCCACATAACAAGAAAGAAGGCCATCATCGCAGTCATGAAGTCGGCATAGGCGATTTTCCAGACGCCACCGTGATGGCCATCATCACCCCCGCCGCCACTCCGCCGGACGATGATGACATCTCCGCGGCGGACGTCTTCCTCTCCAACGCTCAATCGACCATCTCCTGCATCGTGTGCTGCAACTGACCCAGCTGAACATTGAGGATCGTGTCATCGATCTTGACTTCGATGTCAGTGCCATCGCCCGGCGAAATATTCGCGACGCCAGCCAATGGCGCCAGACTCTCGGCCAGCTCGTCGATCAAGTCATCGGGAGCGGAGATCCTGACCAGACATCCGGCCTTCCCCTCCATCAGTTCTTCCATGCAAGTCTTGAGGCTGGTCAGAGCTTGCCGCTTTATCTCGACATTGATGAGGGGAGCCAGCGCTTCAGCTACGCCTTTCTCGATAGCCTCACCAAGCTCTGCATAAGCTTGTGAAAGCTCGTTGGCGATTGGTTCCAGCGTCTCTTTTAAAAGCCTCTGGCGTTCAGCCTCGATCTCCTGCTGCACAGCTTCGCGGGCGTCTTCCCTCACCTGCGCAATGAGCTCCTCGCTCTGGCTTTGGCCTTTCTCAATGCCCGCCTGATAGGCGCTATGGACGATCGAGTAGTGGGTTTCTCCAGCATTCCCAGAGTTCTCGTCAGCAAATGGGTTCGGCTCTCCCACCAGTTGAAGTGGGGACTCACCTTCGTCACCGTCCGCGAATGTTGCAACTACGTCAGGCTTAACGGCGTCACCGTCAAAAACTGTGAGCAATCGACTGAGTGCGGTGGTCATGCGCGTGCCCCCTCATGGAGCCAGGAGCGCAAAGCAGCAACCGCCTTGTCCTCGTCTGCAACAAGCTCTTCAAGTCGCTTTCGCATCCGCTCTTCATCGGTCAGCTGTACCTCTTCTTCCTCAGATCCCGGTACGTTGCCCGATACGTTGCCCGATACATCGAACGCATTGCCGGGAAAATCAGGCCTCTGGCCCGAAGCGAAACTATCGGCTCCCGGAGCAGATAAAAGATCCGGCGCCATGATATCACCCACCGGCGCTGAGTTTCCTTCAAGACGCGGGCTTTCCTGAACGGTAGGTTCACTAAACAGCTCGCGCATGAGCGGCCTCAGCCCAAGCATGATCAGCAGAACAACTGAGAGAACCAGGGCTCCAGCATTGATCAGCGTACCGGCATGCACGGACATACGGTCAAGCATCGAACTCTCAGGGATTGGTGAGAGCTTGTCGCTGTCCGGTACAAAGTCAATGACCGAAATGGTGACCTTGTCACCACGATCCTTCTTCACACCTACAGATGTTTCGACAAGTGCCTCGAACTGCTTGATGAGCGCAGCTGGATCCGTTTTTGCAGCTGCACCACTGGCTTGATTGAGCTCAAGCAATTCATCGATGCGGGATTTGTTGACAACAACTGCAACAGTCAACCGATCAAGGCGATACCCATTGCGCTTGGTTTGCGTCACCCGTGATCCGACCTCAAAGTTGGTCGTTTCTTCACGCCGGTCATCACGGCGGCTAGATGATGCTTTTGGAGCTTCCTCGCCACCCTGTTCAGGTGTGTTCTCCTGCACCGAGACCGGCTTCTTAGAGTCACCGCTGTTGGCACTCTTGTTCTCTTTGATGACCCGCACCGACCGCTCGACCCTCGACTGAGGATCATATTCGACGACGCGCGATTCCTGCTCATCGGTGTTGAGCCGCACAGTCACGCTGCTGCGGAAATTCTGCAACCCGAGAAACGGCGTCAGCGTGGCGTTGATCTTTTCCTGGAGTTCGCGGCTGATCGAACCTTCCAGAGTAACCTTTTGCTCGGCGCCTTTGTTCTTCACAGATCCACCAGATGCCAACAGAACGCCATCTGTTCCCAGAACCGTAACCTGTTCTGCCGACAGCCCCGGCACGGCTGCCGCTACAAGATGTCGGATGGAACCTGCGAGACTGGTGCCACTCCCACTTGTTGAGCGAATGACAACGGAAGCCGAAGGCGAACTCCCACTGCGCCGGAATGATCCGGGGTCCGGCAGGACAATATGGACCCGCGCAGCAACGATGCCACGCATGGCTTGGATCGTTCTGGCGATTTCACCTTCAAGGGCGCGCTTGCGGGTAACTTCCTGCATGAAGGACGTCAAACCGAGCGAACCCAGTTTGTCGAAAAGCTCGTAACCGGAGCTTGCACCGCTCGGCAAGCCTCGCTCTGCCAAAATCATGCGGGCCTTAGCCGTGTCACCCGGCCTAACGAGAACTGAGTCACCCTTTGAGTTGACATCGAACTTAATGCCTGACTGGGTCAGTACAGATGCAATGCTGGAGACTTCGGTCTTCAGCAGGCCAGTATAAAGCATCTTCATCGGCGACGCGCTGATGCCATAAGCCACCAGACCGACCACCGCCAGAAGCAGCAGACCAACCAGCCCCAAGGCAACCTGACGACGCGGTCCCAGCGACATCAGGTTCTGGCCAAGCTTATTCCAATCATCCATTGCAATCATTACGGCGGTCCGGGTTGCGATTCACCGACCTAATCTGCCGTGACGACCTTGTGCGAAGTTGACGGCAACGCATTGCTTTGATTGGAAAAACTGAATCGAATAAAGGTTCTGGCTTGGGTGAAAGCCGCAGCACGGCGCATCGATGCTAAAGTCGCCTTCGCGACGGCGCGCGCACGAGCAAAGTAATATGATCTAGAGTTGTAACAGCTAGGCAGGCTCTAAAGCTTCAAGTTTGCCTGGCATCTGGATCTGGCTGATTGGCACGGTGCACATCAGCAGCGAAAGCGGCTTAACTCATCGCGTCGCGCAACTGGAGCACAGCGGGTTTACTTTAAGCAGTGAGTACTCAAACATGACGCTCCGGTATGGGGCGCCCAAAACGCAAGAGCCCTGCCTCACCCCCAAAGGGACGAGACAGGGCTACGAGGTCGCGTTCAGTTTTACTATCGGAAGAGCGATAGGATATTCTGGCTGGAAGAGTTCGCAATCGACAGCGCCTGGATGCCCAGCTGCTGCTGAACCTGCAGAGCCTGCAGACGTGTGGACTCTTGGTTCATGTCGGCATCCACCAGAGTGGAGACACCGCGATCGATGGAGTCCATCAGATCGGAAACAAACGAAGATTGCAGATCAATGCGAGACTTCACTGCACCAAGCCGTGTTGCAGCACCGGTCATATCGCCGATAGCCCGATCAACAGCCTGAATGAAGTCGTCGAGGTTTTGGTCTGTTGCAGATGAAATGTCCATCTCGCCAGTGCCATCATAGCTGGCGATGACAATCGTGCCCGAAGTTGCAGCAGGACCAACATCACCTGCAATGGCGCCACCACCTGCAGCAGTTGCTTCAGCAGCCGTCATGCGCTCGGAACCGAGAATACCGAGCTGAATATCAGTGGCAGATCCGGCAAGGCCTGCGCCATCCGTGTTGGCGTTGAACAGATATGTCGATGAAACCGCAACGCTGATGGTGCCAACCGTAACAGTGCTACCCGACCGGCTGAACGAAGAAACAATCGTCTCAGTCGCCTGATAGGGACTCGCAACATAACCAGTGTCGACAGACAACCAGTTCTCACCGGAGAAGGAAGCTGAGTTTGCAACGCTGCGCAGCTGATCCTGAAGCGCGTCAATCTCAGTCTGGATCTGAGTACGATCCACGCCCGGCTCCCGAGCCGCAACAAGCTTGGCCTTGATTTCAGAAGTGACGTCAATAGCACTATTCATTGCTGTGTAGGCAACATCTGCTGTTGCTGAGCCCAGACCGAGGGCGTCTGAAACAGCCGAAAGAGCTTTGTTGTCGGACTTCATCGTCGTCGACATGGACCAGTAAGCTGCACCGTCAGCAGCATCACCGATGCGAAGGCCGGTCGAAATCCGGTTCTGCGTCATCAAGAGGTCTTTGTTTGTGTCGTTGAGGCTCTGAAGTGCCGTCAACGCCGCAAAGTTGGTATTGATACTATTCATCTTCTCGTCCGTTGTTGAGATTGAAAAACAAGGACATTCCGGTGAACCGGTTAGCCAGGGCGGCGTCATGCCTTTGCAAGACCAAAGGGGGGTCTTCAACCTGACCAGTCTGGTCAACGCACCAAATCGCTGCGTCGCGGACAGCGACCGAGTGCGTCGACGAGTGTTCTAGTACCGGTCAGCCAACATTCGATAATTCAATCTATCGTACGTTGGCTAACTGCCGTTCCGGATTAATCAGATTACCGGAAGAGAGAAAGGATGTTCTGGCTGGAAGAGTTGGCGATCGACAGCGCCTGAATGCCCAACTGCTGCTGCACCTGCAATGCCTGCAGTCGGGTTGACTCCTCGTTCATGTCAGCATCAATAAGCGTTGAGATACCGCGATCAATCGAGTCCTGGAGCGCTGAAACAAAGTCAGACTGCAGGCTGATCCGCGACTGCACAGCACCGAGGCGGGTCGCTGCAGTTGTCATATCGCTGATTGCAACGTCGACGGCCTGGATATTCTGGTCGATCTGAGTATCAGTCGCGCTGGAAATATCCATTTCGCCAGTGCCAGTGGCAGTCGCAAGAAAGATTGTGCCAGTTAAGCTGACTGCGCCTGTCGTTGCATCACGGCCTGAACCCAGGATACCGCGTGCGTTCACAGCTGGTGGTGTCGTATCGTTGTCGAAAAGGAACATCGATGAAACCGACACTGAGATTGTGCCGACGGACACATTTGAACCTGAACGTGTAAAGGAAGATACGATGGTCTCAGTTGCGCTGTAAGAGGCATCGGTCGAATCGACTGACAGCCAATTCTCGCCGCTGAATGATGCAGCCGAAGCAATGCCGCGGAGTTGGTCCTGAAGCGCATCGATCTCCGTTTGGATCTGACCACGATCAACACCCGGTTCACGAGCTGCTACGAGCTTGGCTTTGATTTCTGAGGTGACGTCAATAGCGCTGTTCATTGCAGTGTAAGCAACGTCAGCCGTCGCAGCACCCAGGCCGAGAGCGTCTGAAACCGCACTCAGAGCCTTGTTGTCGGATTTCATTGTTGTAGACATAGACCAGTAAGCAGCACCGTCTGCTGCATCGCCGATCCGCAGACCGGTCGAAATCCGGTTCTGGGTCATCAGAAGGTCTTTGTTTGTCTCATTTAGGCTTTGTAGGGCCGTCAAAGCTGCAAAGTTCGTATTGATACTGTTCATTTGCTGTCCCTCATGGAAACTCTATCACGGGACATACCGGGCTCACCGGTGCACTTGGACGGCTTCATGCCATTGGAGCAAAAAATGCTGCACAATCAAATGCTCCTTTTGTGCTACAGCTAAATAGTTAACAAACAGTTACTTTTAGAATGAACGTAGCAAACCGCCGACCAAAAGATTCCATCCGTCAATCAGCACGAAAAACATTATCTTGAATGGCAGAGATATCACAGTAGGCGGCAACATCATCATACCCATTGACATTGTTAAAGTTGCAACAATCATATCTATCACGAGAAAGGGCAAAAGTATTAAGAAGCCAATCTCAAAACCTCTTCGCAACTCCGATATCATAAATGCCGGTATCAGAACACGAAGTTCCACCTCGCCATTTTGAGGCTGAGGTAGGTTCAGTTTTGCTTCTGCCATATCCTGAAATAACTTCAAGTCCTTTTCGCGAACGTGGGTCAGCATAAAGCTTCGCAGCGGCGCCGTCGTTCGCTTGTATGCCTCCTCCTCCGAAATTTTGTTTTCACTGTAAGGCTTTATGCCGTCTTCCCAGGCACGATCAAAGGTCGGTCCCATAATGTAGAACGTCATAAACAGTGCCAAAGACAACAGAATAAGGTTGGCAGGTGTTGTTTGAAGTCCCAGTCCGGCACGTAAAAATGACAGAGCAACGATCAAGCGCGTAAAACACGTGACCATCATTAATAGACCAGGCGCAACAGAAAGAATTGTTAAGAGAATAGTAAGCTGGATAATCCGACCAGACACCTGCGTGTCTTCGGTTCCCAGCAAGCGACCGAGTCCAAGATCCTGTGCTTGCACCTGTTGTACAAACAATAATTGAGAAAACAGAAATACGAGAACTAAACGACAGAACCACTTCATTCGACAATCAATCCATTGATTATCAAATCCAGCGCCTTTCCTTCCGTCCGAATACGGGCCAACTCGGTGAGATCCGCACGCAAGTTCAGCAGCCCGTCTGCTCCTTCAATCTCAGAGATCTTAAACTGCCTGATCCGCGCCATGATATCCTGCGCAACCCGGTGGCGCATCTCCAGGTTTACCGGATCATCACCGCCAACAACCAGCAAGGAGGCCTCAAAACGAACCCAGCGCGATTCTGGCGCCTCAAGATTGGCCACGATGGGCGGCAACGGAACGATCTTCGGCTGCGATGGCATCGCATCATCATCCGCAGCTTCAGTCTTCGCTTTTGCCTCTTTCTTTTTCTTGTCCGCCTTCTTGGCCTTCGCTTGCTTGGCCGGCTTGTCACCCATGTCCTGGGAGAGATGCGCAAACACGGCGCCACCACCGCCACCGATTATCGTGAGAATAACCAGCGCGATGATCATCTCCATAGATGATCCTTTTTTCTTTTCGGCAGCCTCTGCCATGCGCCCGTCCCCATCTCATTTGCAAGACTTTGAATTCAACCGGCAACAAGGCCATCAACAACCTTAGTAAGGTGAGAGCAAATCAAACACTTGCTGTCCCCAGTTCGGTTGCTGCACTTCCGAGATACGCCCGCGGCCACCGTAAGAGATGCGCGCCTCCGCAATCTTGTCATACGAAATCGCGTTATCCTGCCCGATATCCTTCGGACGCACGATACCAGCCACCGTGAGTACTCTGACTTCGAAATTAACCCGCACTTCTTGCGTACCGCTGATCACCAGATTCCCGTTCGGCAATCGATTTGTCACCACCGCAGCAAGCAGCAACTCGATGGTCTCAGATCGCGAAGTTGCGCCACGACCATCATGCGATGATGTCGAGTCCGCATTCAAGCCGCCGGACGCGTCCCCCGAATCGACATAGGTCTTCGTGTTCGCACTATAATTCAATCCAGCCTTCAGATCTGACGATGCCGATTTTGAGCGATTCGACTGGCTGTCAAAAGAAGCTTTGTCCTTGATTGATATTTTGACTGTGAGAGTGTCACCAATTCGGCGCGCTCTTGGGTCACGAAACAGGTCGGAACCGTATTCTCTCCACAGCGATGCCGTGGTGGTCTTTTTCTGAAGAACCGGGCTGCGCAGGGACTGAGTAGTCAGCTTGTTCGTCAACCCAGCACCAACCGGCGTCATGTGTGGCGCACGGCCGATATCCTTTGGCGAGACATGGCATGCTGACAACAGCGATGCGCAGCAAATGGCCGTCGCTTTCCAATACATCAACTGCGACCCCTTCCGGCTTTACGAGCAACCCTGGCAGCTTTACGTGCCGAGTCCGCTATAATCATCGAGATGCGTGCCGCCTTGGTCGTATCCATTTCGTTGAGGATGACGCTGGCCTTCCGGCTCTTGAGCTTGAATACGATGGCTGCGGCGGCGGTTTCCGGCATGGTCGCGAGTTGCTCAGCGGCAGCATCCGGGCGCATTTGCGAATAGACTTTAACGAGCTTCTCGCTTGCCATCTCTGAGAACTTGTTTCTCAGGTCGTACCATTTCTTGTACTCCCTGGTCCGCTCTTCCAATTCCGCAATCTTCTTATCAATCTGCTTGCCGAGCTCTTCCAGCTGCTTGTGATGCCAAAGGAACCGAGCTTCGGATGCTATGTCGCGAACGTTGGTGCAATATCGTTCGATTGCCCGTGTCACGCCCTTCGGTTCATCGCTCACAGCCCCAACCTGCGTCGGTTGTGAAAGGCACCCAAAAACCAGCACCGCGGGCAGAACCGCGGTGCGAAAGCGCAGTGCAATGTGTGATAGATCTTTCACAGGCTTCTCCTATTGCACTATGAGATTTGCTTGCATGGCCCCTGATGACTTGATGGCCTGCAGAATGGCGATGATGCCGGTGGGCCTCAGCCCCATCTTGTTCAGACCATTGACCAGGGTTTGCAGATCGCCCCCCTTAACAACGGCGAACGTGCCGGTGTTCTGCTGAGCATCGATCCGTGTTCGGTCTTCAACCGCGGTTTCCCCCAGACTAAAGGGATTGGGCTGAACCACCTCCGGCTCTTCAGTCACACGAACAGTCAGGTTGCCGTGTGTCACAGCCACTTCGGAAATCCGGACGTTCTTACCAATCACGATGGTTCCGGTTCTCTCATCGACAATGATCCGTGCTGGTGCATCAGGTCGAACTGTCAAATGTCCAATCATCGCAAGCAGTCGCGTCACGCTCATATTGGCGGGGCGTTCGACTTCAACCATGCGGGAGTTTCCAGCTCGCGCGAGATGGCGACCGAACTTGTTTTGAGTGAAGCCATTGATAACGTCGGCAACTTTGACGGCAGTCGCAAAGTCGGGATTGCGAAGTTCCAGCTTGAGCGTTTTTAGCTGACGTCCATCGAGATGGATTTCGCGCTCGATGATCGCGCCACCGCTGATGCGGCCTGCAGTTGGGACACCATGAGTCAAACTCGCAGCACGCCCTTCCGTCGCAAATCCGGAAACGACCACAGAGCCCTGCGCCACCGCGTAGACCTGACGGTCAGCCGCAAGCAGCGGGGTCATAATCAAGGAACCACCGGATAACGACGAGGCATCACCGAGTGATGAAACCGTGACGTCAATACGAGAGCCGCGGCCGATAAATGGTGGCATCTCGGCTGTCACAACAACAGCTGCAACGTTACGCGTGCTGCTCTCAGTGGCACGCACATTGACACCCAGCTTATCGAGCATCGACTTGATCGATTGCGAGGTAAATGGGGAATTCCGCAGACTATCGCCTGTTCCTCGCAAGCCGACTACCAGGCCGTAGCCAACCAGTTGGTTCGCGCGCACACCTTGGACCGATATGATGTCCTTCAATCGTT
>JBCDBQ010000031.1:0-22715 GCA_039183375.1 Pseudomonadota bacterium | reverse complement strand
TCCCGCCTAGCCTACGATCTCGAGAGCATGGCAAGCCCACTACTGGCAGCAATGCTATTGGTTTTCATCTCATTTAATGTCTTGTTTGCCTTGAATGCTGTTGCGTTTCTGATTTCAGCCGCGCTGCTTCTGTCAATCATCCTTCCGCCTTCGAATGATCGAAGCAGTGTAAATGATGCCTTACTGGAGCGATTCTCTTCTGGTATCAGAGCCTATTTGCAGGTGCCGCGCCTAAGAGGGCTGCTTGCATTGTCGATGGCCGTTGCAGCCGCTGGCTCAATGGTGATTGTAAACACCGTCGTTTATGTTCAACAGTTTCTGAATTTAGATCAAAGCTCAACTGCTCTCGCGATGGCAGCCTTTGGTCTCGGCTCGATGTGCGCCGCGATGGGTTTGCCGCGTTTGCTCACGCATATCTCCGATCGAACAGTTATGATGAGTGGCGCCAGTGTCATGGCGATTAGCCTTGCCGCCGGAACCATGATGCCGGGATTTGTTGGATTGCTCCTGATCTGGTCGTTGCTTGGCTTTGGGTTCGGCGCCGTTCACACACCCACTGGACGGCTGTTGAGGGCATCATCGCAGGAGGGAAATCGCACAGCGTATTTTGCTGCCCAGTTCGCCTTGTCGCATGCTTGCTGGCTGTTGACATATCCACTTGCTGGCTGGCTGAGCAGCACCTACGGCCTGAGGTCAGCGTTTGTGACTCTCCTGTTTATTACAGTGATATCAATTTTCCTGGCGCTGGTTGTCTGGCCTCAAAGCAATCGGGATGCACCGAGATCCGAGCCAAAGAACTAAACGTTTCCAGCTTGATAGAACGTCCCCAATACATTCTGGTGCAACTATTATTGTGAATTTTTTTCATTATTCGCAATAATTGGTGCTCGATAGTCTATCCTCTCAAAGACTGGACGGCAGCGGCAACCCTACGAGATGCACACTTGACGTGTGAGGCTCGTGGTTTGATGCTTGTCAATTGGTTCGCAACAAAAGGGCCCGCGCACGTGATCGAAGACGAGAAAAGACTATTGGAAGTCAACAATCTTCATGTCCACTTCCCTCTAGATAAGGATCACGTCGTTAAGGCTGTCAGAGGTGTTTCGTTTCACATTGATCGTGGTGAGACGCTCGCGTTGGTGGGTGAGTCTGGCTCCGGCAAATCTGTAACGGCTATGTCGCTGATGCGGCTCAACGAATACGCGCACGGTGTCATACCGGAAGGTGAAATCAAGCTGCGGGCTGCCGTTGGGCATCCCTATGAGATACATGCTTGCTCGCACGAAGAGATGCAGAACATTCGCGGCAAACACATCTCCATGATCTTTCAGGAGCCAATGACCTCGCTGAACCCGGTCCTGCGTAATGGCTTTCAGGTCATGGAAACCATTCGCCGGCATCAGGGCAAGTCCGAGGGAGACGCGCGCAAACAGGCCATGGAACTGTTCGAACTCGTGCGGATTCCCGAAACGGCAAAGCGTTTCGAGCAGTATCCCCATCACTTAAGTGGTGGCATGCGGCAGCGCGTGATGATCGCGATGGCGTTGGCTTGTCGTCCGAGTTTGCTGATTGCGGACGAACCGACAACAGCCTTGGATGTAACGATCCAGGCGCAAATTCTTGACCTCATCAAAGCGCTACAGAAAGAAATCGGCATGTCTGTGCTGTTTATCACGCACGACATGGGCGTTGTCGCAGAAGTTGCAGATCGTGTCGCAGTGATGTTGCAGGGCGAGAAGGTAGAAGAGGGGCCTGCCACGCAAATTTTTGCGAATCCGCAACACCCATATTCACAAGCCTTGCTCAATGCCGTTCCACGGCTCGGCAGCATGAATGGCAAAGACAAGCCTGAGAAATTCCGCAACGTCGAGGTAAAAGGCACATTCGAAGAAGCCGCGCGCGCGGGGCACTAACAAGGTGCCTGCCTTCGATCAAACTCCTCAATACACCAACACGAGTGCAAAACATGTCCGAATTAGCAAACGGTAGTGCCGATAGTTCTAAACCCCTCCTGGACGTGAAAGGCCTAAAAACTTACTTCGATATTACTGGTGGTTTTCTCTCGCGCGCAACGGCGCGCGTGCACGCTGTTGAGGACGTATCATTCGAGCTTGGGCGTGGCGAGACATTGGCTCTTGTGGGGGAAAGTGGCTGTGGCAAGTCCACAACTGGCCGGACGATTCTGGGACTTGAAACACCGAGTGCTGGTTCGATCAAGTACGATGGTGACGAACTCGTGGGCCTTGGTACAGAGCAACTCAAGCCTTATCGACGCCGCATGCAGATGATCTTCCAGGACCCGTATTCTTCATTGAATCCACGAATGACGGCCGGATCGTCGATTGGCGAGCCGATGCGAGTCCATCAGGTAGTGGACAAGAGCGAGGTGCAGGATCGTGTCGTTGACTTGCTGCTCAAGGTGGGGTTGGGACCAGAACACTATGGCCGCTACCCGCACGAGTTTTCTGGAGGTCAACGCCAGCGCCTTTGTATTGCGCGATCACTTGGGATGCAGCCGCGTCTGATCGTGGCAGATGAATCGGTTTCTGCTTTGGACGTCACTATCCAGGCGCAGGTGATAAATCTGATGATGGACCTGCAGGAAGAGCTTGGCCTCTCATTCCTTTTCATCTCGCACGATATGGCTGTTGTAGAGCGCATAAGCCACCGCGTCGCCGTTATGTATCTCGGTCGGATTGTTGAGATTGGACCGCGGCGATCTGTCTTCGAGAACCCTCAACACTCCTACACGCGTAAGCTTCTTTCCGCTGTGCCCGTAGCCGATCCAACTGCGCGACGCGACGATCGACAGCTTATGGCCGATGAGATCCCAAGCGCAGCACGACCGCTGAACTACACACCGCAACCGTTCAAGTACAATGAGGTCACGCCAGGTCACTTTGTTGCCGAAGAAGCAGCCTGACCTGACAAGGTGCGGCGCATAAAACTGCTAGGCATCTTCTTTGAGTTTCGCGATGATCTCCTTGAGCCAAGGAATGCCAAGGTCCTCAGGTGACTCGTCAGATGCTGACGAGTCGTAAAGCCCGCGTTCGCCGACCATTGTGGCATTGCACGCAAGCAAAGCGGCCATAAGTTTCTCGGATCCTTGATTGTAGGTTTCCCCGAAAGACTGGTCTCCAAGCCCGAAAACGGCGAACCGAACTGCGGTCAAATCTGGTCGATTGTCGTTGAGTTTATCGAGAAACGTTTGTGCAGTGTTGGGTACGTCTCCCATACCAAACGTCGAACTCACGATCACATAGATGGCTTCGGATTGGAGGTTGACTGGATCCATATGTTGGAGGCTCGTCACTTCGCAATCAAATTCATCAGCCACTGAGTCGCTCAAGTCATCAGCCAAGTACTCTGCAGTACCCGTCTCAGTCGCAAATAGAAAATGTAGTTTGTTCTGCATTGGTACCCGTCTTGTGTTCGCACAATGGCTCTAGTGACTAGTGCAATCGTAATGGGGGAGCGGTCGGCGTGCGGCTCTCCATTTGCTTGAGACGATTGTGACGAATACACATTGCACCAAGCGCCCTCGCGGCAGTCAAAAGCTTGGACGGGGTGTCTGTAGTTGCCAGCTTGCAGGCTGCTTGTTCGACCTGTTTGTTGCTCGTAGTCACAGAGCTCCCTGCACGCACTAGCGCCATAAGGTCTTGTTCAGCCTCGGATATGTGGACGCACTCCGTTGACATGTAACAAAAGCCACCTGCGCGTTCAGCTCTGAGTGCCCTTAGTAACATGACACAACGAGATACAAAGGATGGCCCATCCACGGGCCCGATATGCTCTTCAGCTACGTTGAATGCACGCTCCCAATAAGCCAGATTATCATGCTCGTAACCGGCACACAGTGATCTCACGATCTCCAGTATGAGAATTTCGATTTCTTTGAATCCAAGTGATGATAGTAGCGGTAGTTCTGGGTGCTGACATCTGCTGCCAGCGAGAGCACTTTGTCGATCCGTCGGTTGGCTTTTCTTTTTCCGCAGTGTCATTGTCTCTACCCATTGGCATCTTGATGCGCTTGCACGCCATATTCTCCTGTAAGATTTAAAATAGAAAATTTTTGTAAACAACAGGATGACGTGTCGCGATCGTCCTGCTGCAATGATAGCGCGTGCCCCTACTAACTGATGATTGAGTGTATCACTCTCGGAGTAGAGTTCTGCTGGACCAATCTTGTTTCGAATGACCAAAAGCCTGGCACGCGCTGCTAGTACCGCAGGCTTGAGAACATGTTCGCAGCATCCCGTTGGTCGATAAATGCGAAGCTAGCCAATGGGTAAACGAGCTGATTAGCGCGCAAGACTACTACGGCGCCGCAATGTTCAGACCCGTCCGAGCAGCAGTTGCCGGAAGCTATCTGTCGTAATTGCCAAAGCTTCAACTATCTCGGAGCCAGTTGGCAGAGTTTTGGTGCGTGTTGGGCGCTTTGGCGTCCCGAAGCAGTGTTGACAAATAGATAGGTTGCCATTGGTACTAACCTGACCCGGTCTTGAACAAACAGGGCGGACCTTATCGGCCGCATTGTAAAGAGCTCCAGTCGTATTCGCTCTATCGTCCATGAACATTTGTCGGCACCTACGCGGTGTGGTCGAAGGAAGATCCGCAAAGTCAAGTTGCCGTATTGTTGATTGCGCTAGTCGAGTAAATGAATTGCGTCACTAGCCGTTTGTTTCGCCCTGGTAAGCCACTCAATGCACCATGCCGAGCTCCCGCGATGCGGAAGCAATGGCGCGATTGGCGCCCGCAACGGTGTTTGCGATATCTACTGCTGCCACGACAACGGCCTTTGGGTCCCCCTTTCCCACAAGATATTGGGCAGCCATGAGAGTGCGTGCCGGCACTTCGGAGCGAGCTTCTCTCAATAGCAGCATCATCTCAAGCTCCGACTTGCAAATCCGTCGGCTGCAATGCGGGCAGAATGGCCCGATAAATTCGAACGGATTTGAACGGCTCTTCCGCAAAGCTGATAGGAATTCCTGTATTGCTGTCAACGTCTTGGCGCTATCTGCCGGTGACCAAGTTTGGCAAAGCCTTTCCCAGGCAGCTCTGCCGCCATCGTAATCCTCAACAGAGTAACCGCAGCAGATGTGCCGGATGCCATCTAGCAGCGCCAGTTCGGTCTCATCGAATCCGCAACTTGCGATGAGTGGCAGAACTTGGTTCCGTTGTTGAGCTGCACCGCAGCACTCCGTCTCATCTTCAATTGTCGCAGGCGCGTCATCCATAGCCGACTACTACTCAATAAATTCAGCATTCGGTCTTGAGTAGCCTGGGCGTATTCTTTAATGAAGTGCATTGTCTTCATTAAAATTCTACAATTATGTGCAGCAACAGCATCTAATAGAAGTAATGGAGTTGTAAGGTGCGCCTTAAGGAAGTGGATGCGAACCTACTGGTCGTCTTAGACTCACTCCTGATAGACGGCAGCGTTACGAGGGCGGCCGAGAGATTGGGTCGAAGTCCATCTGCAATTAGCCATGCACTGAGCAACCTGCGTGTGCTTTTTAATGATGATTTGTTTGTGCGTGCGGGCCAGAAACTCGTTCCAACGGCGCGCGCGATAGAACTTGCGCCCACTGTGCACATTATCTGTTCCGGAATACAAAGCCTACTGCGACCAAGTCTACCCTTTGAACCGTCATCACAGGAACGCACGATCAGAATTGCTTCGCCAGCTCTTTATCAGGGCGGCATTATCCTCAAAGCCCACAAGGCGGTTCAAAACGAAGCGCCTGGCATTGAGCTGCAGTGGCGGACGAACACGCCGCGTGATGTCATACGATCTCTACGTGAAGATCAGGTAGATCTAGCCGTAACGGATGAACTGCCAGACACCGATGCATCCGATATCGTCCACCAGAAACTCGTCGGTGAACCGTTTGTTTGTGTTGGCAGCAATCAGCATCCGCTTGCTGGCAAGAGAGCCGGAAAGAAGCGGTTTTGCTCGTTTGCGCATGTGATCGTCTCTCACGGCGATGGTCAGTTTAACCCTGTTGAGGAGCATTTCGCCCGGAACGATATGGTTTTCGATCACGTTATGAAATCACCGACCGTACTCCCTGCATTATTGTTGGCGCGAGATGGTGAATTTCTCGTAACTATGCCCCGTTCAATAGCGGACGAATTCTTGGAAGCCTTTAAGCTTGTTGAGATCCCGCAGCCGGCCGCAATTCTCAATACCGAAATCCACCTTGTCTGGCATCGCAGCAATGACAACGATGAATGCCATCAATGGGTGCGATCCAAGCTTGTCGAGTGCGTGGTTTAAGTCACTCGGCTGCACTACGCCCCGTGGCGCCAGCCATTTGATGCGCTACGAGCTGAGCGTAGAGACCGCCTTTTGCAAGTAATTCAGCGTGGGATCCTGTCTCAACAACTTGGCCTTCGTTCATTGCAACAATCATGTCGGCATTGCGGACTGTCGATAAGCGGTGGGCAATAACGATGGTCGTACGATCTGACATCAGGTCCTCAAGCGCACTGCGAACCGCTCGCTCGTTGACCGCATCGAGATGGGACGTGGCTTCGTCAAGGATCAGGACTGGTGCATCTTTGAGAAACGCCCTAGCGATTGCAACACGTTGCCGTTGTCCCCCCGAAAGGCGCATGCCGCGCTCGCCGACTTTGGTGTCGAGACCGTCCGGCAGGCTCGCCACAAAATCTGACAGAGAGGCACGGTCGAGAGCACTTTGAAGACGATCACTGTCCGCCGATGGGTCAGCGATCAAGATGTTGGTCCGAAGCGTGTCATTGAAAAGGTAAGTGTCTTGGGCAACCAGTGCGACCCGATTTCGGAGATCATCAAGTTTGTAGTCGCTGAGATCGTGACCATCGAGCCTGATAACACCATCAGTTGGATCCCAAAATCGCATGAGCAGATGTGCGATAGTAGTTTTGCCGGCACCTGACGGTCCCACCAATGCAATCGTTTGACCGGCTGGCGCACTAAGCGACACACCCGCAAGGGCCGGCCGATTGCCTGTCTCGTACTGAAAAGTGACCGCATCGAAGTCAATTGACAGCCCGCTTGTTTTATCTTGTGTCGCAATCCCCCGCCCGTCGTTTACGGGAACTACCTCGTGATCAACCGCGTATAAGCGTCTCGTCGCGCCCAAAGTATCGGCGAGTTGCCGGCTGACATTGGCAATCTCGGAGATTGGCAGGAAGGCTGCCATAGCGAGCAGTGTCAACATTGGAAGAATGCCACTATCGATCCGACCTGCTGCTGCCATGCTCGCACCGCAAACAACGATCGCCAATCCCCCCAATCCGGTTGCAACTTCGAGCAGTGATGTCTGGAAGGTCAAGTCTCGGAAGTAGGGCAGTCGGATCCTGTGGTGCTTCTCGGTCTGCGAAATCAACTCTGTGCGACGCGTATCAACATTTTGGAATGCAATGACTTCACCAAGCCCCTGGATCGAGTCGACAGCATGAGCATTGAGTTCAGCCAAAGCTTCGCGCGCACGGGAGCCTAACTCATCGACACGTTTGCGCATAAAGAACGGACTGAGACCAACGATGACCAGAAACGGCACGAGGGTGAGTGCTAGCTGCCAGCCGAATGAGAATAGTGTTGCGACTACCAGTGCGGGGATCAATACCGCGACGAAGGCGGGAGCGACGGTGTGGGCAAAGAAGTACTCAACCAGCTCCACGTCATGAGTCGCCATCGCAACCATGTCGCCAGTGCGCCGCCGCACCATATAGGCGGGTGCGAGTTGATCCAGTTTTTTGAACAACGCAATCCGCATTTCAGCCAGCAGGCGAAAGGCCATATCGTGCGCGATCCAAGACTCCAGCCAATGGAAGAGACCGGCCACTGGGGCCAAGACGGCCAACAGGACCAGCAGCCATCCGAATGGCTCGCCAGCCTTCACAGCCATGACGGCAAGTGAGCCGACGACTCCGACGCCGATGAAGGCCAGCACTCGCGTCACCCCGAAAAAGAATGTGAGGCCCAACTTCGCTTTGTACGGCCCAATGTGCTTCATGAGTTCGCGAGCAGCTGCAAACCAACCCAATCCTTCCGCCTTAACGATGGCATCGGTCGGTTCGAACTGCGCTGCCTCATTGTAACTCGGCTGGATCGCCAGTGCTTTATTTGGTTGGCTGCCAACAAGGCTGTCGACTTCAAATTCGGTCGACTCTTCAGCTTGAGCTGCCATAAGTGAATGATAGACACCTCTTTCACTCATGAGATCGTCGTGACGGCCGGATTCGACGACCCGTCCTTGGTCCAATACGAGAATGCGGTCAGCATCGATAATGCTACTCAATCGATGCGCAAAGATCAGCGTTGTTCGGCCCTGCATCAGGCGATCAAGCGCGTCTTGAATAATGGCTTCGTTCTCGGCGTCGACCGCCGACAAGGCCTCATCTAACACGAGGATAGGTGCATCCCGAAGAATTGCGCGGGCGATGGCGATCCGTTGACGCTGCCCCCCGGAAAGTCGGATGCCGCGCTCCCCAATTACGGTATCGTAGCCGTGTGGGAGCTGCAGAACAAAATCATGGGCATTGGCGGCCTGACAGGCCTCCGTCAGTTGCTCGGTGGTCGCGCCAGGTCGACCAATCCTCAAATTATCGGCCACCGTGCCGTGGAACAGGTAGGTGTCTTGATTGACCACCGCGATGTGACTGCGAACACTTGTCAGATCTAGTTCGCGGAGATCATGACCACCGATTTTGACGGCACCTTGGTTCGGATCATAGAAGCGCAGCAGCAATCGCACGATAGAGGACTTGCCGGCACCGCTTGATCCGACGAAACCAACCCGCTCTCCGGTCGCGATATCGAATGACAAACCCTCGTGCGCAACGCCCGATCCCTTCGGATATGCGAACGTAACTTCGTTGAAAGAGACTGTTGGTGCCAGGTCGGTCAATGCTACAGCGGTCTCAGCTTCCCGGACGATCGGCTTGGCATCCAACAGATGAAATATCGTTTGAGCAGAGGCTTGGGCAACCATGCCATTATGCATCAAAGACCTAAGGTCTCGAAGCGGACGGTAAACCTCAACACCCAGCATGAGGATCACAATCAAGGCACTGAGACTCATCTCGCCATCGGTGACCCGATAAGCCCCAAGCGCGAGCGTAGCGGCGGCTCCAACCGCAATTCCCGTATCAGTGATTCCGCGCGCCAGTGAGTTGGTTGCCAATACCCACATGGTCGACTGGAACAGGTGATCCGCCTTCTCCTTGAGAGAGCGGGCGCGCTCTCCACTTTGACCAAAGGCTTTAAGGGTTGCTAGACCCTGCACCGAGTCCAGAAACTCAGCTGCAAATGCCTTGTAGGCGCGCGACCGACCAAGGCTGTTGGCAGCATCCCAACTGTGAAAGATTTGCGGTGCAACCAGAGTTAAGAGTGCAGCCGCCAGCATCACGAGGCCGACCTGCCAATCAAGAAAGACAACGAAGCCAAAGATCAATAACGGTGTCAGCGCGGAGATGATCAACTGAGGCAGATATTGGCCAAAGTAAATCTCAAGCTGTTCGACGCCATCGATCATTGCCATGATTGCGTCGCCAGTGCGCTCCAGACCGAAATGCGCCGGGCCCAGCTCTGTCACCTTGTCGAATATGGTCGTGCGGAGATGAACCTGGACCTTGGCAGCTGTTTCGTGCGCAACCATCGTGCGCATGTATTCAAGCCACCCTCGCAGGACAATGACCAGAGCAACGCCAAGCGCCGGCCACTGAAGATCGCCCAAGTTGGCGCCCAGGAACACCAGACCAATAAGCCATCCCAACAAGGCCAGTCTCGCGATACCGGCGGTTGTCGCCATTATCCCGACCACGACAGCCGCAAGAATCCGCCATCGCACGCCTTGCGTGAATTCCCATAAACGCCAGTCAAAATACATAGGTTAGCCTGATCTCTCGTTTGTCCTTGCCGCTTAGCCAACGAGCAAGTCATCCACCTTATGCGATGGAAGAACAAATTTGAATGCCGAGTGATCAACTGACATGCCATCTACTGACATGTGAACCACTGATTGGATACGCCATTTAAAGGACAAGAGCTTAATTACCCTGGAACGCCTCGCATGCTTGCGGCAAGACGAATGGTGCTGTCGTAGACGGCGTTAGGTTGCACCGAACCTGACACTCAAATACGTCGGATAAGATCTCGTCATTCATAACCGCAAGCGGCGATCCGACAACGGCCAGCTGTCCGCGACTGAGCAGAGCAATTGAATCTGCAAAATGCGAGGCCAGGTTCAGGTCATGCATCACAACAGCGACGGCGACCCCGCCTGCCGCTATTCTCTGCACATGACTGAGCACGTGCAATTGGTGCGCTAAGTCCAGGCTTGATGTTGGTTCATCAAGCAATAATACCTTTGTCTCCGCCGACACCGGAGTTGCCGCAAGCTGACAGATCGCGCGAGCAAGATGAACACGCTGACGCTCGCCTCCCGATAGGGTGAGGTACAGCCGGCCGGCGGCATGTTGCATTTCAACAGCCTCGAGCGCATTCGCCACCAGCAGGTCCTGCCCGGCTGTCTTAATGGCAAACCCCGGCACGTTGAGGCCAAGTCCAACAACCTCGTGGACTTTAAAGGGGAAGGCCAATTCCGTGCTCTGCGGGACAACTGCACGCCTCTGAGCGAGTTTTGGAGCAGACATGCTGGCCAGGTCCTGTCCGTCCAGGTGTACACGGCCGCGCGTTGGTCGCAATTCTCCACTCAAGCACTTGAGCAACGTTGATTTACCGGCACCGTTAGGACCGCAGATGGCAAGAAACTCGCCAGATGCAACTGATAGCTCAACATCAACGAGGAGGCTCTCACCGCGCACATCAAAGCTTATATTATCTGCTCTTAGGGATTTCTCGTCCATCAAGCCGCATACCCACGTCTTAGCACGATGTGCAGAAAAACCGGCGCCCCGATTATTGCCATAACAATGCCAATCGGCAGTTCAGCCGGTTGGACGATCATGCGCGCTACAATGTCCGCAAGCACCATCAACGAAGCACCAATCAGAGCGGAAGCGGGCAGAAGAATGCGATGGTCTGGCCCAACCAACAGACGCACGAGATGCGGCACCACAATTCCAATAAAGCTAATGATACCTGCAACGGCAACTGCTGAGCCGACCGCCGCAGCTGCCAACGTGACGATCAAAAGCTTCATGCGTTCGACATTGATGCCCAGATGAAAGGCTTCGGCTTCGCCAAGCAGTAAACCATTAAGTGCGCGCACTGTTGTCGGTAGGGCAAACAAAAGGACAGCTGCGAATGGCGCAATTCCAAGGACCTTGTCCCAACTGGAGCCGCTGAGACTGCCGAGTTGCCAAAGGGTGAGATCACGCAGTTCATCATCATCGCTGACGAAAGCGACTAAGCCTGTGCCGGCCATTGCCAGTGCAGCGAACGCGATGCCCGCCAACAGCAATGTTCCCATCATCATCTGGCCACCTCGTCCAGCGACCAAGATGAGCAGCCCGGTTGTGACGATACCCCCGAGAAAGGCGGAAACTGGCAATGCATATACGCCAAGCGTGGCGGCCCAGAATCTCAGTGGGCCATCAGACAGAGCAATAGTCGTAACAGCAGCGAGCGCAGCTCCACCTGAGACACCAATAATACTCGGGTCGGCCAGAGGGTTGCGAAACAAGCCTTGAAGCATAGCGCCGGCAACCGCCAGCGATGCGCCAACAAATACACCAACTATGGTTCTGGGCAGACGCAGGTCAAAAAGGACAAGACGGGCTTGCTGCGACGACGGATCGTCAGCTCCATCGAACAACACACCGACGTCATCAAGTGAGATACCGGTTGGCCCGATTGCAAGCGAGGCGATTGCAATCAAGAGCAGCACGACTGCGCTGCTAATGATTAGAAAACCACCGCCTCTTGATCGACTTGATTTTGCAAAGCGTCGGGTACGCATCTGAGCAGTCGATGTCGCAGCCCGTTCCTGCATTTTCAGCCTTTTTGCTCTAACTCAGGATAAAGCCAATCCATGACGTCCTTGGCCGCGTCGGGTGTACGCGGCCCAAATCCGAGCAGATACAGACCATCCATGGCGCGAATACGTTTATTCTTGGCAGCAGGCACGACTTTGATTGCGGGCATTTCTCTTAGCCGCTCCGCCCCATGCGTTCCCCGTCGCTTCATAACAATGATCGCGTCAGGTGCCATGGCGACAAGCGCTTCGGCCGAAACTGGTTTGAAGCCGTTGACCTTCTCGGCTGCATTAGCAGCACCAGCGAGTTTCAGTATTCCGTCCGCGCTTGTTCCTTTGCCTCCAACCATAATTCGGCCGGAAGAAACGCTCAAGACAAACAGCGTGCGCAGTGGCTCTTTGATCATTTCACGCTTCGCATCAAGCTGCTGAAATGCAGACTTAACCGACGTTGCAAGAGTTTGACCCTCTTGAACCTTACCGGTCGCTTGGGCCACCGCGTTGATCTTCGCAACAATACCGTCGGCGCTCGGACGACCAGGAATAGAGACAAACTTCGTGGATGATGCCTTAAGTGCTGCAATCGCTTCAGGTGGTCCGGCGCCTTCTGCTGCCAAAATGAGTTTGGCCGGAACGGACAGAACACCTTCTGCCGACAGCGCCCGCATATAGCCGACATTCGGCTTTTCCTTGAGTACGGTGCGAGGGTAGAGGCTTGTCGTGTCGACGGCAGCGATACGATCTCCTAGTTCCAAAGCGTAAAGGATCTCCGTTACCGCGCCGCCTATTGAAACAATGTCGCCCTTGGCTGGTTGCTTGGCTGGAACGGAGACCTGGCTGAGTAACAGAAAGGCGCAGGCTGCAAATAGAGTTATGATCACTGCCAAAGCCGTGCCTAACGGCCGTGGTCTTCGCATCAATTGCATGTATCTTGCCCCTCTTCACTTCGTCAGAAGCAGTTTTCCGTTCGACGTAACCCGCAGCCGATACTTTTCGCCTTTGTGTACGATAACGGCTTCCCGCTGCCCATTAAGCAATTCTTCAACGGCAAACGACCTGATGGCAGCAGTATCTTCCAGCCCACTCACGTTGGAACAGACGCCAGACAAACGGTTCGGTTCCGGTCTATCATCGGCGATCATCGATCGACTTTCCCAGTTGCATTGTGACCCTTCAGAACGTCACTTTCTTGAGTCTTTTGTCTACTATCTAAGTCTACATTCAATGTGCAGCAAGTTTTTTCGTTAGGTTCCAATGCCGCGGGCCGACTATGCAGAATAGAGCTCATTTGCTTGTTCACCCATTGTGAAATCGCATGGCTTTCATGCAACATGTCAGTTGCGAGCCCACTTTGCGCGAAATTTATTGTTGACTCAATAAGTCGATAAACGAGAGGTTGGCGGGAAGGGATGCCGTGACGCCCAAACTCCTATAACAGCGCAGTCGCTGTATCCGTGCGTCAAGGCTCTAGCCAGTCAGTGCGCGTTCTGCACAAGCCAGCCAACCCTTAAAACTTCAGATTCATTCGGGGACGGTGGGTGATGTTGCGTAATCGGCTTGCTCAATTGAGCGCTGTAGGGACGTTTGCACTAATGAGCAGTGCCTCAGTGGTGGCACAACAAGTTACTCAATTAGACGGGATTATCATTACGTCGTCAAAGGTCGACACAGCAGCCATCGATGTACTTGGCGGTGCTAGCTCAGTCGGGCGTGCTCAGATGGATGAGCAGTTCAGTCCTGATCGCATATCGTCCGTTCTGCGAACAATACCGGGCGTAACGACCCAAGAGACAGCCCGCGACACCGGTGTTGCCATAAACATTCGGGGTCTCCAGGACTTTGGGCGTGTCAACGTTCTCATTGATGGCGCCCGTCAGAACTTCCAGAGATCGGGTCACTCGGCCAACGGCGTGGTTTATTTCGACCCAGAAATGATCGGTAGCGTCGACGTCACCAAAGGTCCGACATCCACGGTTTATGGTTCAGGCGCAATTGGTGGCGTAGTCCAGTTCAACCTATTGAACGCCGACGATATTTTGGAGCCAGGGGAAACGGCGGCCGGGCGCGTCCGCACTCGGTTCGGAACAAACGGTCCAACGCGGCTGTACAGCGCGACAGCGGCCGTGAAAGTGGGTAATTTCGACATCGTTGGGCAGATCAACGCCCGGCGCAATGATAGTTCTGATGATGGCGATGGAACCGAGATCTTCAACGACAACGACGATACAGACTCCAAGTTCATAAAAATGCGATTCCGGCCTGCCCAGGGACATGAAATCAGCGGCACGTTCATTGATTACGATTCAGAATTCATAGATCGCATCGAACCAGCGAATGGCACTCGGCGGGCGTCTGATATCGACAATCAACAGTTTACGCTCGGTTATACCTACAAGAGTACGGCCAATACATTCTTCGATTTCGATGCCAAGGTTTATGCCAATCGGACGACGCTAGAGCAGTTGCGGTTGGATTCAACCTCAACGTTTCGGAATACCATCACTCCATTCGCCTTCTTTGCTCCCGGTGTTCCATTTGCTACTCAAACTGACGTGTTCATACCAGCAGGCGCTGCCCGATCTGTTGAGGTTCACACGCGCGGCTTCGATGTTCACAATACCTCCCGTTTCAAGTTCGCAAACACCAAATTGGCGTTAACTTATGGCGTAGATGGTTTTGTGGATCGCGTCGCCTCGGTTGATCCATTAGACAACCAAGACGAGTTTACTCCTGGCGGTGAACGCAAAGTTACCGGAGGCTTTGCGCAGGCGAAGTTCACGTTCTTTAGCAACGTCGATTTGATTGGCGCAGTGCGCTACGACAGTTATCAACTGGACGGCAGTGGCGTCCAAGTTGACGATGACCATTTGTCTCCGAAAGTGACTCTGGCAGTTCGTCCACTAGCTGGCATCACTCTTTTCGCAACCTACGCCGAGGCATTCCGCGCTCCCGCGACTTCAGAAACCTTAACTAGCGGTCTTCATCCCGCACCTGCTGACTTCGTTCTCCTACCAAATCCAGAGTTGCGCCCGGAGATTGCGCAAAACGTCGAAGTAGGACTAAATGCTAAATATGATGGTGTATTCTCACCGGTTGACGCCTTCCGGCTAAAGGTCGTTGGCTATAGAAACGAAGTTGAAGACTTTATCGACGGGGTTTCCGTGGACGGTCCCTTTCCGGTTGGTGTGATTGGCTTCAACCCTGCCCCTATCTTCTCTCCCATTTTTTCAGACAACACATTCCAATATCAAAATCGTAACAGTGTCCTGATCGAAGGCGTAGAAATCGAAGCGGTCTATGATGCTAAAAGCTGGTTCATGCAGTTCGCTGCCGCCCATATCCGCGGGCGGGACCAGGAAACCGGCGAAGGAATCCGGTCTATCCCGGCAGACCAGATCACTTTGACGGCGGGATTCCGAGCATTCCAGGAAAAATTGGTCGCCGGTGCTCGCACACGTTTTGTCGCGAACCAGGAGCGATTTACTGAGTTGAACAACCTGGGCGCCTTCGCCCGAGCCGATGGCTACGTTATTGTAGACGTATTCAGTCAATATAAGCTATCTGAGAATGCAACCTTCAACCTGAACATCGATAACCTCTTCGACAAGCAATACCGACAACATTTGGATCAGGACAATAGTCCTGGCTTCGCAGCAAGGTTCGGAATGACGATGAGGTTCGGAAAATAAAGACGCTCGGGGGGCTGATCATGAGAATACCCGACCGGGAGGAGGTGTGCGTGGTGCGTTCCCATCGGCCAGCGTAACGTCGCCACTCGGTCGGGTAGTCAGATACCAGCATCCAGCCATGGAACCCCGTCGTGGCAGGTTGCTGGTATCATTGTTTTCGGCGATTTGTTAAGTAGGCTTCCGCTTGTTGCGGGAAAGTGAGGCAAACGATGTATATCGCTATGAATCGATTCAAGGTCGCGAAAGAGTCTGCGGGTGACTTCGAGAAACTGTGGAACGAGCGCGAGAGCTATCTCCACGAGCTTGATGGCTTCGAAGGTTTTCATCTCCTGCGCGGCCCGGAGCGGGACGATCACATCCTCTATGCTTCCCACACGCTGTGGCGCTCAGAGGATGAATTTCTTGCATGGACAAAGTCGGAACAATTTCGCAAGGCGCATGCCAACGCCGGTTCAAGCACGATTAGACCGCTCTATCTTGGACATCCTGAGTTCGAAGGTTTCCAGACCGTCCAAGAGGTCAGCAAGGACGGTACAAAGAGACTGGTTGGCGCGGAGATCGCAGATGCCTAGTGGCCGACCAGTCGGCACATCATCCGTCAGACCGGATATTGCTGCTTACCTGGCAGCAAATCCAGGTGAAGTGCTGGAGCGTGTTGCGGCAAAGTTTTCAGCATCAACGCTCGATGTTCTGAGAGCCCTGTCCGCGTCAGACCGCACACTTGTTGGTTGCGAGCACTTCGATGCCATCATGGCAGATCTGACGACTTGGGGCGAAGTCCTGCTGATTGTGCACACGCCCAACATCGTTTTGGAATGCAAGGGGGTGATCCCCTCCGGCAGCCATAGTCATGGTTATTTCAACATCCACGGTGACGGTCCGATTGGTGGGCACATCAAGGCTGATAGGTGTGATGCGATCGCCTTTGTGGCACGCAATTTTATGGGGCGTGCATCTTGTTCCGTTCAGTTTTTCGACAAAGACGGTGATGCAATGTTCAAAGTGTTTGTGCGCCGCGATGAGAACCGCGAGATGCTCGCTGACCAAGTTACTAAGTTTTCAGATCTTCGTTCGAGCTTCGCCAGCTAGTGGCATTCTGGAAGGTTGAACTCCTTCTCGGGACCTCGCTGCCGCCTACATTCAAAATGCCGGTTGCGTCCAATATATACTTTTGATATCTACAATTAGCTCCTGCTCTCTTCGAACTGCTAAGAGCATCATGATTTAGCGAGACCGATCAGAGTCATTCATGCGTCAACGTTGTGATGAAAAACCGCCATCCGATCTGGAAGGCGGTCTGCCATTTGTCCATTCGTCTGCCAAGGCCACTGCTCCTGGAAAAGGTATTGACGGTCAATCCAAGCATAGACGACGGCTCAAGATTTGGGAGATCCGCGAGCACATGGAATGCTCCGTTGTCGGGACATGTCTGGCCGATAGCGATCTCAAGAAGATTCTAAAACGTTGCGGTCTACGTTGCAGTGATGACGTACCGTCGTACGATCTCCACGGCTACTTCACGCAGAACATAAAAAAGGACTGCCCTGTCTCACGGGCAGTTCAAAAGTTATTGGATCGGCGCCATGAAGGAATCATCCGACGCGTTGCCAGGTCAGAAGGAGATGATCTGACACAGTTGTGGGAGACGGAGTTCGAGGCCGGTCGGATTCCAGGAGCCTACTGGGCGTTCCAGACACACAGCCACATTCCAACAGAATTGCATGCCCGAATCTTCGGCGAAATTCATATGTTGAGCCACGTACTGGGTCGCACCGTGCACGCAACTGCTGAGCGCGCCTCTGAATTCCAGGCCCGAATCTCGGATCTGGAAGTCAAGCTGGCAAAACAGTCGAAAAGACAGAGGGCGTTGCTGGAGAAACGCGATCAGCAGATCTCTGAACTGCGTGACGCACTCGTCGAAAGTGAAGCATCAATCAGATCGCAGGATACAGTCACAGTTCTTCAGCCAACCTTTAACGATAGTGGGGCTGAAAAGCGGAAGCGCGCGCTGATTGCGGCTCGTGAACGGGCGCGTCAAGCGGAAGCAAGAGTTGAAGAGTTGGAGGCCGCACTCAAGTCTGCTCAAGCCGTGGTCAATGCCTCCAATGTGCGCTCAGCCGTCAATCCCACCGGATCGGATTGTCCGGGCGCAGCAGCGTGCAAACTGCATTTACCGGACGGTGAACAGCTCCGAGTACTCTATCTCGGTGGCAGATCCGGTGGCGTCAACAAGCTCCGTGAGATCGCTGAGAGTGCGTCGGCGGAGTTCGTTTACCACGATGGTGGAAAGCTCGAGGGCTTCGGCCGAATTGAAGATCTCATTTCACAATGCCACGTGGTGTTCTGCCCCGTGAACTGCATCAGTCATCGTGCCTGTCTACTGGCCAAGGATCAGTGCCGCAGGAGGCAGAAAGCATTCATTCCCTTGCGGTCTGCTGGCGGTAGTACATTTGCCCGCGCACTTCAACAGATCGAGTACATGTAGGGTAACCGAAGCAAATGATCGGACCCGCCAATGTGATACCTGACGGGGGCAGGAGATGTTCTGGTTCCAGCTTGAACGACAGCAGCAGCGGGCGGACGATGACAAGAGACGATCGGCTTGCTTGACTTGCTGTGGAACGGGTCTCGGTTGCTCTTCAGAGATGCCGATTTTCTGCCCGGACTGCTGCGGCTCTGGTTGTTGCCCGGAACGCCAAATCGACGCGCGCGTTGAGAACGGTGTTTCTGTGTCAGGCAATCATTTTCTGACACGGGCCGTCGATCGACAGGCTTAGAGAAAGTCCAAAAGCAGATTGTGTTTGCACAACTGCAACACGGCTACTGCAAGAGACACCTGAATTCCTGCTAGGTCTAGCCGATTCATGAAGGTTTTGGTTTACAATTATCTTTGCTTCTCACCAGTGGGAGATCCTCGTCGTGATGCAATTTGCGATCAAAAACCTCTCCTCGATGCTCATCACGGCGGCGCTATCTGTGAGTGCCGTTCATGCCGATGATACCGGTTTTGCATCGATTCATGCCTGGCGCTCCGAACGCGGAATAACCTGCATGGTCGATCATTTTCACTCAGGTAATGGCGAAGGTCGAACTAAAAAAGCCGCGCTGCGGTCGGCGATTGCAAGTTGGGAAGGATTCACAGCCTGGGAGTATGGGACTGATTGGGCGCGTTTCAAGTCGGCAGGAAGCCGTGGCGTGACATACACGAAGGCAGGCGGTGGCTGGAGCGCGAATGTGGAGGCACGGCCTTGCAACCGACGAATGAGAACAAAGCGGCGTCGGCGGCGTTAGGACGACCAGACTCAGAGGCTATGCACGATATTGGATTGACGTCCAAAAGTTCTGTAGAAGTTCAATTCTGGAATTGGTTGGTCGATTTTAATCTGCTAAACTTATGAGCTATGGAACTCATCTTTTATTACAAAGGCGCGACGATCTAATGAACCTCTCGAAACAGACTTCTGATGCAATCCAGATGTTGGCTTGCTGCTATCGCGCCGGAGATGAGTTAGCCAAGGTCGCAATTATTGCCGAAGAACTTGAACTGACCAAGCAAATGGCACTGAAACTAGCTAACATCTTGAGTCAGGCTGATTTGGTTGAGACATATCGTGGCCCTAGCGGTGGGATACGGCTTACAGGCGCCGCCCGAGATGCAACACTTGGCCAAATCGTCAGAAAGCTTGAGCGGGCACCAGTTCAGAAAAGCGTGAAGCGTCAAGACCAGTTGGATGGTTTCATCGACGATGCGTTCGAGGCCTTTCTAGATGTTCTCGATCGCAATACCTTGCGCGATATTGCAATCAAGAAGAAATCGACAAAATCTACTAAGTCGAGGCCAAAATCCAAGACTAGGTCCGCGAAGAGAAGACCAGCCCAGGTTGGTGCTGCGTCACGCACGTCAAAAGATCAAAGGGCGAGCCGCCTTTGACGCTGCGTTACTGAAACAAGAACAGCAGTTACATTGTAGAGGTTTAAGTTCAGGTTCCTCGCCACGGAACGCTTTTTGTCAATTTGGTGGGCCAATGGACAGGTCTAACAGCGATTTCAAACTTCGGGCTAGCTCGAGCCGCTTGCGCACAGCTATGCTGGGCGCCGTGGTCGGAGCACTTCTAATGGTAGTGCTCCTGAAGATGCTAGGCTAGGGTGGGTGAATACAATGGCTGCTAAGAGCGCTCATCATTTTGATCAACTGATAGAGATGCGTGCAATGTTCTATCAGAGAGTGCCGCGAGACCTTCCGGTCCAGTACTTTAGAATTAGAATTATTCCAATTCTAAAGTACTGAAATTATTAGAAAAAATCACATTTCTTTCTTGACTTGCGGTGTCGACTTTCGTCAACTGTAGTCGAATGATGCTGTTCGCGAATGACCTCGCGCTCTTTTCAGAATCACTTGGCGAGGCCGCAGCAGTCGATTGGGGCAACAGCGGTTCAAAGACAGACATAGATGCAGTGTGTCAGGACGATTGGATTGGCAACGGGCGGGGATATGTCAAGCCAGGCAGCGGCCGGCGGACACGTCAGTCAACTTCTGCACGATGCCACGTGGGATAGGACAATGGGGCAGCTACTAACGCCAGAACAATTGGTTGGGGTTGGCTTCCGTGGTTGGATGGCCGGCTACGAGTATTCGGATATCTCATGCTGGGAACAAGTTTGGAACCAGTACGCTACCGCGTTGGGTCCGAAGGCAGCGAAGGCGACCATAACAGAGCTGGGGTCTTGGGTTCGAGAGGTGCGTCAGGCATCCTGTCGCCCGATCAGCACGTTCCCACCGGGATGCGCCGGCTTTTGCCGTGATGAATGTATTGCAATTTCTGTGATCGCAGCTTTGCAGCATGATCACTGTCCTGCGCTCAGAGCCTGTGCGTTTGCGCTTATTGGGAGCTCAGACATCGATCCCATGCTGGATCAGGCTTCAGAGTTTGCCAGCAAGCTTAAGGAAACCAAACAAATCCTTTCCACATCCGTGATTTGCAACGTTGCTGACTTTACCAGCGACGGGATGTCGGCTGAACTACCCAATTAGACCTTGGGGTAATTAATGGGCTACAAAATTTGCGAGCGACCAACTTATGATTGTCTGTTCCTGCAATTACATCACCGATAAAGAGATCCACGATGCGGTTGATGGCTTGATGTTGGCTAATCCCATTCAGGTTCTCACGCCCGGCAAGGTCTACAAGTCCATCGGTTCGCGACCAAACTGTGGTTCCTGTCTCAGCCACGCAGCTGATCTCATTCACAAGCGGGCTGCGTGTCTAAGAGGTTGCCACGAATGTGCCTGTGAGGTGGAATTCGGCCAGTCAGAAGATGCTGCCGTAGAGCGACAGGAAGAAAACGATAATCAAATCAGAGTCTTGAGCGTGTGACGTGCACTCTGCCTCGGCGGTGTTCCATGTATTTTATCTACAACGCCCAGGTGTCGCAGTTTAGAATCGTTCAAAAGTAGGAGATTCTCGATCGGATTTGCGCTAAGTGAAGTAGCCATAACGGTTACGGAGCAGCAAAGGACGATTGCGATGAAGGGCGACAAGGACGTCATAGAGGTTTTGAACGAGGCACTGAAGCACGAGCTGGGCGCGGTCAATCAGTATTGGCTGCACTATCGGCTGCTGGACGACTGGGGCCTCAAAAAGCTGGCTAAGAAGGAGCGTGAAGAATCGATCGAAGAGATGCAGCACGCTGATAATATCGTCGAGCGCATCATCTTTTTGGAAGGTCATCCCAATCTTCAGCACGTGGCGCCGTTGCTGATCGGCGAGAACGTCAAGGAAGTTCTCGAGTGCGATCTAAAAGCAGAATATAGCGCCCGTGATCTTTATATGCGTGCTCGTAAGACGTGCCGTGAAAAAGAAGACTTCGTCACAATGGCGTTGTTCGAAAAGCTTCTCGAGGATGAAGAAGGCCATATCGACTTCCTCGAAACGCAGCTGGAGCTCCTCGGCAACATTGGTGTCGAGAACTACAGCCACTTGAACGCCGTGTCAGCTGATGACGCGGAGTAACATGCAGCGGCTTCTCTAATCGCACTTGTCTAATCAAAGCGGTGCAATGGGTTCCGCTGCGTCTCACTGATTCCATTAAGGAGGATCTGACGATGCGGAACCCAATGATCGCTCTGGCGATGGCTTTTGGCTGTCTATTGTTCGCCGTAACGGCCGCTCAGGCCAAGCCCTCCGCGAAAGACGTGGTGGCAAATTACGCTGACCTTGCGCTCGCCAAGTATGAGGACTCGCTTACAAGCGCAAAAGCTCTACAGGCAGCTGTCGACAAGCTGATTGCCAAGCCCACCAAGGCCAATCTGGAGGCAGCACGCAAAGCATGGCTGGCTGCCCGCGTCCCATACCAGCAAACTGAGGTCTATCGCTTCGGCAACGCGATCGTTGATGACTGGGAAGGCAAGGTCAACGCCTGGCCTCTCGATGAGGGGCTGATTGACTATGTCGCCAAAGACTACGGCACCGAGTCAGACGAGAACCAGCTCTACGCAGCCAACGTGATTGCCAACAAGGCACTCAAGATAAGTGGTCGACCGGTCGATGCATCGAAAATTACGAAGACGCTGCTGTCAGATGTCCTGCAGGAAGCAGACGGTGTCGAAGCCAACGTGGCAACGGGTTACCACGCAATCGAATTTTTGCTGTGGGGACAGGATCTTAACGGCACGAAGGCCGGCGCCGGCAACCGGCCTGCAAGCGACTTCGACACGAATGCCTGCACTGGCGGCAATTGTGACCGTCGCGCCCAGTATCTCAAGGCAGCAACTGATTTGCTGGTCGACGAGCTGACCTGGATCGCGGGGCAGTGGACCAGCGATGGCAAGGCCCGCAAGACTCTGCTGGCAGGAGACGGATCGCAGGGCCTGATCGCGATGCTCACTGGTATGGGCTCGCTGTCCTATGGTGAATTGGCCGGCGAGCGCATGAAGCTCGGCCTTTTGCTGCACGATCCGGAAGAGGAACACGACTGCTTCTCGGACAACACGCACAATTCGCATTACTACGATGTTGTCGGCATCCAGAACGTTTACCTGGGTCGCTATAAGCGGATTGATGGCAGCCTCGTGCAAGGACCAAGTCTGGCTGATCTCGTC
>JBCDBQ010000030.1:0-22768 GCA_039183375.1 Pseudomonadota bacterium | reverse complement strand
GATTACGCGGGTCGCACCTTGTTCAACAAAGATTGAGTCGAACCACTTGGAATATTTAACGAATGTCTCCTGGCTCGCTGTGGGCACCGCCAGCACGTAGCCATCCACGTAAGTCATGCCGAAACTCCCTTCCAGAACCTTAGCTATGCCTATCTTACTATCGCTTAGTGTAACACGATGTGAGCGTGGCAGCTTATGGCCAAAGAGTTTAATCGTGTAGCAGAGCACATCAGTTCCGTTATTTGAGGAATAGCGAATGCGTCAATTGTTTGGTTGAGCTTGCCTTCGTGCGCGGACCAAGCAAGACTGAGCCTTAGGTGGCCGATACGCGTCATCCCATTTTGATCAGCGCTGCGCGAGATGGTGGACACTGTCTGCGGTCGAGACGAGAGAAAAACCTCCGGCAGGTCCGAGCAAGAGAACATCGAAAGTTAGGGCTGCACATCTTCCCGCAATGCAGGGAATGGCTCTAAGGACTTGTAGCAACCGGAGAGGGAGAAGGGCGCCATGCCGACGTGAACAGGCATAGTGCGAGGCCAACACCGATCGTGATCAGACCCGCGCTCACGGCAGCAAAGACAACCGTGATGCCCCACGACATAGCAACTGCCAGCGAGCCGACCGCGGCCACAATCGCGAAGCGCACCACGCCAACAAAGACCGGCAAGATCATTCGTCCTGTGCCCTGACTGGCAAAGTAAAGTGTCTGGCCGCCTCCAAAAAATCCATAAAACGGCGCAGCGATTGCGAGATAGATCGCACCGAATGTATAAGCCTCGGGATCGGTGGTGAACCAGCCTAGCCAGAATTGCGGAGCCACGGCCACGGTTGCGCCAATCGCTCCTGTCACCAGTGCCGCGCAGGCGGCGCCGGTCCAGGCAATCCTGCGGGCGCGTGCGTGTTGACCAGCACCAATGTTGGCCCCAACGGCTGCGGTGAGGACGCCACCAATGCCAAAGACAATGGGCACCAGCATGAGTTCCAGCCGGCTTCCCAGACCATATCCGGCGAGTGCAGCCGTGCCATACTGGCCGACGATGCCGGTGACCGTCAGCACGGTTGCAGGGATTGTCAGGCTGTTGATCAGGCCGACCGCACCGACTTTCAGGATGTCGGCGAGCGGGTGCCAGCGCAGCGCGCGAACGCGCAACTGAATGCCCGATCGCGAACTTATCAGATGCACGAGCATGTAGAGTGCGGCCAAGCCTTGGCAAATGACGATTGCGATCGCGGGGCCAACGATGCCGAAGCTGGGGATGGGGCCGAGACCGAGGGTTAGCACTCCTGATACGAAGATCTGCAGAATGCTTGTGCAGATGATCGCGGTCGCTGGTGTTGCCGTGTCGCCTGTCCCGCGCAGGATGGCGGCGAAGATATAGAGGAGCCAGGTTGCCGTCGCGCCACCGAAGGCAATCTGCGCATATCGGATGGCGCCGTCCAGGACCTCACCTTTGCCGCCGAGTAAAGCGAATATCGGCTCCGGCATAAACGCGAGCCAGGCGATGAAAACAATGGACATGACAACGCCAATGACAACGGCGTGCCAGGCGACGGCGTCTGCGTGCTCGCTTTGCCCACTGCCAAGTGCGCGTGCCAGTGCCGACGTCACGCCACCGCCAATGGCTCCGCCGGCCATCATCTGCATCAATGTTTGGAACGGGAAGACAATGGCCAGGCTTGCCAATGGAACTGTGCCGATTTGCCCAACGAACCAGGCATCAGCCACGGTCACTGACGTTAGGATGACGACGGCGATCACGTTCGGGGCGCCAAGCTTCCAGAGCATCTGGAAGATGGGTGCTTCGAGCAGAAGATGCATCCGCCCGGACCTTGGATTGTTCATGCTCAATCATCTCGCGCTGCATGCCGGGAGGGCTTACAGCCATTGACGTTGTTGTATGTTCTCTTTGAATCGGCTTGAGGCTGCCTAGCACAACCGACCGGCCACGACGCAAGTTAACTCGCCAAATCACAGTGTTGATCGCCACTGCCATTGTTGGAGGTTCAGCATTCGCTAGGATGCCGCAGCTGACAACGTCCGAACGCGAGGGGCCATGGCTGATCGATCGACGCATTACAAACTCTACTATCATCCGACGAGTAGCGCCTCGATGCGGGTCACGCTTTACCTACGTTGCCGCCCAGTTCCGGCCGATCTCGTTGAATTGGTGCAAACCGGTTTGGCTTCCGATCATCGCGGTATCCCGCAGTACTCAATTCCCGAGGGTGACGCCGCCGCGTTGGGGCTGGCGTCGACAGCGTTGACAGCGTTTAATCCAGAAGGACGCGTGCCGGTACTCCTGCTCCCGGACGGGCGCAGGATGACGCAAACGGGTCCCATCATTGAGTTTATTGAGGCAAACCTGCCGGTGGATGTCGGCGGCGCATCACTCATGCCTGATGATCCTTGGCTACGTGCCGAGGCCGCCCGCATCATGTGGATTATCGCTGCCGATACGCAGCCCTATCAGAACATTCCATTCATCATCCAGGCGATCGGTGAATGGGGGATGGTCAAGTCAGACCCAACCAAGCACCCGCTTCGGCTGCACTTCATTCGGCGTGAGTTCGGTGCAATTGAGAAGCTTCTTGCAAAGTGCTCGGGCCGCTTCGCTGTCGGTGACTCTGTGACGGTGGCTGATTGCTTTTTGGTCCCACAAATTAGAAACGCGTTGCTGGCCGAGATTGATCTTGAGGCGGAGTTTCCGCTGCTTGCCAAGGTGTGGCGCAATATGCTGGCTGTACCTGAAGTCAAGCAAGTTCTCGATGAAGCCGGTGGCGTGGTCCAGAACTTCGTTTTCGACGAAGAGAAATTCACGGTCTACGCGCATGATGCCGATGGTAGGACCGAGCCATAGAACTCCCACTTTGCTGACCAGAGTCGCGGCTTTGTGAATGCGATTGCCGAGACGCGCAGTCGGTTAGCGTGGCCATATGCCGGGGTTCGAACTGGTATGACTCTTCTTTTGCTATGGTCCTTGCGAGCGATGCGGTCGTCCCATTTGTTGCAAATTTGCGTCTTCTGCATAACTGCCCGTTCAGCGAGCAACTAAGCTGTCCCGGAGCAAGAATTGGCTCGTGAGCTGTTGCCTGCCGACAGTGTTGCGCTGGCTGGGAACAGAGGGTTGAAGTGCTCAGAAAGTGAACCGCGAACGTGTTCTGCTTAGCCACGATTGGCGTGGGGCAATGGTGGCGGTGCTGTGGGAGGCTCGCGGGGGAAGCTTCCCACAGCACAAATTCAAAGTTACGAATGTACTTGATTGAAAACGCTAGGCTCCAGCCGGCAGACGTCTTCAAGGCCGGTAACAGATGCTGTGCTTCGATCGCCAGAGATGCTCGCCGTGCGATCAGTGCCAGCCAATGAACCTAACTGCTAGGCCCGATACCGTGCGATCCGATTAGTTCCTCAGACGCCTGCGCGTGTCGGAGGGTCGCTCTCCGTATTGCCTGTAGTAATTGACGGAAAAGCGGCTCCAGTCGAGAAAGCCTTCCTCCGAGGCAATATCCCCAATGTTCTGGCCGAGCCTTTCACGCTCCATAAGTTTGCGCCGAACTCTATGCAGTCGAATGACGCGGTAGTAGGCAAGCGGTCCCATTGCGACATTCTTGGAAAACGCCAACTCTACTGATCTTCTGGAACCCAGGTCGCCCAATGACGACAGGTTGTCTTCTTCAAATGCGCGGATCTCGTCCTGTAGCAACCTGTCCAACAACAGTTTGCGCGCGCGCTGATAGCGTTCGAATGTGGCGGTGCGCTGAAAATCAGAGAATGCGTCCCGCTTCAGCCAGGCCATTGTCAATGAATAGGCGATCGTGAAGATTGTCGACTGGGTTATCACCGCCAATGTCGCATCTGATTTGGCCGCGGCTGCAACTTCAAGTGCAGACAACACGTGTGATCTCAGCCGATCGGCAAGATACCTTGACTTCACGTAGGCACCGTGGGGCTCAAGGCTGGTAAGCCATTCGAAAGCCTCGTCGGCGAGCTCTTCGTGTTCGGCTATGGCGTTCCGGTTCAACGAGAAAAACAGACGTGTGCCGTCGGCCGGACTGATGGTCGTTGTTTCGCCGTCCGGCGGCACGACGTAGACCCAGTCCTTTTCCTGAGGGACTCCGCCGAACGAGAATGGCGCGGCTTCTTCAAGAACGATGCAGAAGATGTAGGCATTGTGCGGTGCCTTGAGTTGAGCCTCGATCGTCTGGTTGCAGAACTCAATATGAACCATGAATTGATCGAACTCGACGCAGAGTAGCCGTCCTTTGAAATTTCCCGGCGACAGCTGGGTGTACTTCATAAAGGGCCCGCGAAAGAGCTCGGCCTGCTTGTCGAAGTCAGCTTGAATCGAGTCAGACACATAGCTACTCGCGATGAATGACGTAAAGCCTGGAAACCACTGGGCACTCATTGCAGCAAACCTTTGGCTTCAAACCGACTGGTATTGTGCAATTGGATTGGCTCGGTGACGTGCTTGTGCGGCATATCCCGAGGAATCACGACTGGAGCTGGCTCCGTGGCCGACAGTTTCAAGGTTCGAATTGCGATTTGCATTTTGTTTCGGGGTCCCGTCCCGTTTCCGTTATTGTCACCGCTCAGTTTCCCGCAATGCGGCAGCGGCAAAATTCGGTTGACTGCACGACACGGCGATTGGGATCGCGGGCTTGACCGATGCAGGCCGCCCTCAGTGCGCACGACCAACGCGCCCCTAATTTTCAGACAAGGCGATCCATGCCGCGATCCATGCCGTTGACTGTGTGACGCTGATTGTCCCCGATTGCGGCTCCGAGAGCCGCCTGGCCGCCCCACTGTCATAAGGCAATTCGGATCGAGACTGTTATGACAGACGCGCAGAAGTTCAGCTCAATCTCGCAGCGCCTTTCCCAAATCTTTCAGCTGTTTAATCTCAGACTTAGTCAATTAGCGCCGAAGGCCGAACCGCCCTGCTCAACCGGCGACAAGCGGCCTCTAGGCAAGCAGAGTCGGTTCCAACTTCAACGCTCAGAATTTTCGGATGGTTCAGTGATTTTCGCTAATCGTGCAGAGGCCGTTGCTCCGAGTAGTTCGCCTTCTTAGAGCGGCGACACCTCACGGCTTCGTATGCCGTGCAATGGAAAGAGCTGCGTGTCCGCGCTGCACGGCTTGTACCTGATTGTTTAGAAAATCAATTATTTCGTTTTTGGCATAATCGATTTTTGGCGCCTTCTCGCAAACTCAGGCGTGCTTTGGCATAAGTGCCCTTCGCAATGTGTATAACGATTCTGCTCAATCCTGACGTATTATACCACTCAGAGATTGTGACGTGAGTTTTTGAAATTCGCGACCAAATCTATCGAATTACAGCTGGACAATTGTAGTGTTTAGACATCCAGAAAAAGCAATGCCCATAGTGCAGAATAGTTCTCATGAGATTGCGATGAAACTTTGTCGATCGCGATGAAGTTCTGGTGTTGGAAGTTCTATTTCAGATATGGAGTGTAAACGGAACGCGATGACGGCTCAGTTTATTCATAACCTGGCGAGTTTTGTTGTTCTTGTGGTCTTCCCAACATCGTTCTGGTTTGGCGTGGCTGAGATTCTCGCTTTGAGCTTCCAGTATCCTTATGGGGGCGTGGAACGTTTGACCGTTGGGGGGTGCACTTTTCTTCTGACGCTCTGGGTATGGGCCCTGCTGCGGATCATGGGCGAGGAATGAACACTGCCGGTTTAGTGTCGTGTTTTGGTTTGGCAGCCGTTCAATCCTAGAGGCCTGGCTGTCGAGATTGACTATGTTGGGTGGCTTGCTGCGCGGACTCTTGTCGACAGACGATTGTTCGAGGCGAGGCCGAAGTGATGCGCCGGGCGGGGGGCTCGGTCGGAGAGAAATTCAGGGGCTTCGTCGATGCGAACAACCAATCTCCTCACCTCTACAAGTTCCGAAAGGAGGTCTAGCATGCACGTGTCTGCGCCTCGTGCTGCTGGCTCCGATGTTCTGCTTGTTGATCGTTATCGGAGCGAAGGATCAATTGCGCCGCGTGCTGGCTTGTATCGGTACGTTTGTGCTCACTCGGCGATTGGTGCTGCGAGGCCGGGATTTGACAGAGGCGTTCGCTGCTTGATGGCAGGAGGTGGACAATGAATACACCTTGGTTTCCCAGCCGGGACGTTGAAGGCATGAAAAATGTCTCAAGCAAGATAGAAGATGCTGATTTTAATCAGCGGATAAGTGTTCTTACTGGTTTGAATATCGCTTGTACGCAATTGAGCTCTGGAAGATTTGAAGGTGACTTTTCTATTTCAAACTTCGGTAATATTTTAATTTGTAAGAGTTTGCACAACCAAACCGTTGAGAAACAGGTTTCTGTGCCGTCTGACAGTTATTGTCTCTACTTACTTGCGGATGGGTCAGAACCTTTCCTGGCCGGTGGGTTGGAGATCAATCAGCGCCGAGTATTCGTTCTACCTCCCGGAGGAAGTTCAATCGTTGTGTGCCCGGGAAATGTCACGACAATTCTAGTCAAGATCAGCCGCGATGAGATCATGCATGACGACGGTCTCGTTGATGAGGCGGCGGAGTGGTTCAAGCAACTCGATCGCAGGGGCTCGCTGATTGAGTCGGATGCGCTGGTAGAGCGTCTGCGATCCGATGTTGAAGCCGCGCTTGCAAGTGCTGGGCGGAAGAATTCACCGCAATCCATGGAACTGGTTGGACGCGCGACGATCTTCCGAGTTGTTTCGAGCTTCTCCATGGAAGCACTTAAGACGAAGTCCTTCTCAAGCTTCCAAAGACCTGTTTCATTTGAGCGCTTCTGGCGGGCTCGCAAGTTGCTCTTGGATAATTTGCGAACGGCGAAAGAATGTGGGCTTCAGTCATTGAGTGGGCTGGGATCAAGACGGTCGACAGAGCAGGCGTTTTCTGAGCACGTCTTTATGGGACCGCTTGCTTATTATCGTGTTGTTCGGCTGCACAGCGTGCGACGGAAGCTCATGGACAGTTCTCGTCTAAGGCAGAGTATCGGGGATATTGCGTCCGAAGAGGGATTCTGGGACTGGAGCAGGTTCTCGACCTATTACCGTCGGCACTTCGGTGAGCTACCGTCTGAAACGCGTGGCCGTCTTGAAGCTCCAGCATGAGTCTGTGGTTGGAGTGTTTGCCAATGAAGTGGGTCTGATCTTCAACGACTAGCGGAAGTGCGCTGATGTTTGGGGATCAGGCGCGCAACACGGCGCGATGGTTGCCAATCACTCATAACCGACTGCGCATTGCTCATCACCGATGCTCGTAATCCTTACTCTTGGTCTTTGCTCACGATTCATTCTAACGGCCTGAGCTCACTACCCGTGGGGCAGGTTTCCGTAGGATGTTGCGATGGCTGTTGTCAGACCGATCAGAGCGGCGACGGCCATTTCTCCTGATATCGCCCGTGCTAAGCCTGGTCTGGCTCTGTCAGGATCAACTGTCAGGCGTGGTGTCCATCGCAGTTTGTTGCGCGCAGCAAGTGCGAGGATGATGGCGAACAGGGCAAGCTTCAGCGCGAAGGCCTGCTGATATGCACTTGACGCATCCATTTGCCACCCTGTGAGTTCACCAAGCATGAGAGCACCGGCGACCGTTAGAAGTCCAACAGCGACGAGAGCTTGTCGGCCGAATAGCTCGACGGTCTGTGCGGCTTGCGTGGTGTCGCGATTTGTCAGAATTGCTCGTAATGGATAGAGAGCCGCGATCCACCAATGAGCGACCGCGAGATGGACGAAAAGTAAAATGGCGAGCAAGGCTCTGTTGTTGCTGGATACTGTATGGCCCTCAAGCAAGTACGATGAGATCATGAGTATCGCGCCAGTAACAGCAATGGTGCCTCTGAAACGCGCCATGAGGACAAGGGCGGCCCCGAGCAAGCGCATGCCGGCAGCGTGTCCCTGAGGCGTTTCGATGGCCATCCAGCGCAAGGTCGGATCGAACGCCGTTTTCCAGTCACCCTGGGCAATGCTGAGCTGGAAGGCCACATAGCGCAACGGCTCGCAGATGATCAGGATAAAAAGACCAATTGATATTTGCAGGTTGATCGGGCGATTGACTCTCGGGGCAGGGATCGTTGTGCGAACAAGAATGCCACCGGCACAACATATAGTGCCAGCGTAAACCAACGCCCTGAGAAACACGGATACCCAGTCGAGATCAGGTAGAAGCATCTCTTACTTTGCCACGCTGAAGGACAAGGTTCCCTTCATGATATGCCCGTCTTTGGCAATTGCAGTCCAATTGACTTGGTAAGCTCCTGCAGTGAGCGGTTGAACATCGACGGGATACGCCTTTCCAAATCCAGTTGCGGGTTTGAAGCCTGTTTTGACATCCTCCTTACCGGTCTTGTTGCGAACCTTGACGAGGATCAAGCGCACCGGTTTGGAGAAGCCCAGTGTAATCTCCGGCAGACCGGCTTTGACCGTTGTGCCTTCTCGCGGGACGCTGGATGTCATTTTAGAATGAGCATGAGCGGTTGTGGCGACAATCACCGTCAGCAGGGCGCAAGCCAGTTGTCTCAACAGCATGTTAGAATTCATTCCTCTTGCATTTCAGTTTCAATCACCTCGGCGCGGCTTGGGATCGCACTTTGATGATGGCCGCGTGTGGCAAGGAGCATACCACATTGTTTGCGCGCTCAGTTCTTCAGGTTGATTGTTAAATACTATGAGCGGATAACCTGCGTCTGTCATAGATGACCCCTCTCGGACATCGACCGACAATTTGTCTCGGGTCGCAGCAACATAACGCGCGCCCAAGAGCGGACGTATGCAGGTGAAACAAGATCGCTCCAGAAAGCGGTGGCGGATAGCAAATCAATGACATGCACTCTTGCGGTAGAATGTCAGCAAGGTATTGTTTGCGCGCAAATCGGGCTCAGTGTTCGTCCAGTTCAGTGGAGACGACGCTGTCTCAGTCTTTGCACTATTAGCCTTATCGGATTTGTACGGCGTCTCGCGGAGCTTCTACTGCTTCTTGAAGGTCGTCATTTCGCAAGTTCGGGTTCAACCACCACTCAAGCCACGCAATGGCGCGGGTCACCACGAAATTGATAAGAAGATAGATGCTGCCAGCAATGAGAAACACTTCGATTGGTTGGTAGGTTGAGGCAATGATCTTCTTAGCGATACCGGTGATTTCGAGGATTGTGATTGTTGAGGCCAGCGATGTGGCTTTGACGATCAAGATGATTTCGTTGCCGTAGGCCGGCAATGCCTGACGAAGCGCGATCGGGAAAATGATGCGCCAATAGAGCTGCGGCCCCGACATACCGATAGAGCGTGCCGCTTCGACTTGGCCCCAGGGTACCGACTGAATGCCGCCGCGAATGATTTCACTGCCATAGGCGGCGGTGTTGAGCGTCAGAGCAAGGATCGCGCAGAACCAAGAATCGCGAAAGAGGAACCAGAGCCCCGCGCCCTCAAGCGCTTCGCGGAACTGCCCCGAGCCATAGTAGATGAGGAACATCTGCACGAGAAGTGGTGTCGAGCGGAAAATATAGACGTAACCGATGGCGAAGTTGGAGAGCAGCGTTGACTTCGACAGGCGCATGAGCGCGATCAGAACCGCGAGAACAAAGCCGAGGGACAGTGACGAGGCAGTCAGCAAAAGTGTCTCGTCGAAAGCAGCGATAAGTTGCGGAAAGGCTTCGGCGATGAGTTCAAAATCCATGTCTCAGGCCGTCCTCACACCGCGGTTGGCCCACACTTCGGCGCTGTTGAACAGACGCTGGGAGAGCCAGGCCAGAACAAGGAAGAGCATGAATGCGGTGATGTAGAAAGTGAACGGTTCCTGGGTGGAGCCTGCACCGATGGCGGCAGTGCGCATGATCTCAACCAGCCCAACGACGGAAATGAGCGAGGTGTCTTTCAGAATGAGCTGCCAGACATTGGTCAATCCGGGAATCGCAAAGCGGGCTGCTTGCGGCACCAAGACTCGGTGAAACCGCAACCAACGGCTCATGCCAATCGCTCGGGCCGCTTCGAGTTGGCCTAATGGGATGGACTGAACCGCACCGCGGATTACCTCCGTGGAGTAGGCGCCGGCGCTGATGCCGATGCAAAACACACCGATAACAAACGTGTGTGGTTCGACGTAGCCGTCGTAACCAAACAAGCCAGAAGCGATGGTTCTGAGCAGTGCGCCGCCGCCAAAGAATACCAGGTAAATGACAAGCAGCTCTGGAACACCGCGAAACACGGTGGTGTAAACGGTGGCTACGAGCTGAAGTATCCGCGAACTCGACAGTTTTGCCGCAGCAAACAATGTTCCGAAAACAAGACTGACCAAGAACGCGAGCATCGCTATGGCGATCGTCATCATCGCGCCGCGGAAAAACTCATCTCCCCAGCCGGCATCACCCCAGCCCAAATAGTTGAAGTCCATGCGTCGCGCGCTCTTCGGATCGGTGAAATTACAACTGCGGGCAACAAAGCAACCGCCCGCAGAATTGGTCTAGCTTCTCGCCGCCTTACTTCGCAGCCGCATCAAAACCGAACCACTTTGTAGCAAGCTTGCTCAGCGAGCCGTCGCTGATCATTCCATCAATCGCGGCTGAAAATTTCTCGCGCAGTGCACTGTCTTTCTTGCGAGTGCCAACGCCGACGCCAGGGCCCAGAGGACCACCTGTCATCGTCGGCCCGAACGCAACAACGTTTTTGTCCTTTTCCATGACCGGCTTCAAGAAGCCCATGTTGGTCAGGCCGGCGTCAATGCGGCCTGCCTGGAGGTCAAGCATCATGTTTTCCATGGTGTCATAAGACTTGAGGCCAACACCCGGCATCATGCCCTTCATCAACTGCTCGTGTGTCGTGGAGGTTTGAACGCCGACCGTCTTGCCAGCGAACGCCTTGCTGAGCGTCGCAACCGTGGCTTTGCCCTTGTCACCCTTTGAGAAGTTGACATGGGAAGCGCTGGTCGTGGTTTTGCTCACAGCTTGCGATTTCATTGCCGTGAATGTCGTCGGGACACTTGCGTAGGCGCGCGAGAACGAGATGACCTTCTGGCGCTTCGGCGTGATAGACATGCCCGCCATGATGGCATCGTACTTGCCAGCCGTGAGAGCCGGAATCATACCATCCCAGGCCTGCTCGACGATTTCACAATCGGCCTTCATGCGCTCGCAAAGTGCGCGCGCCAGATCAAGCTCGAAGCCAACCAGCTTGCCAGCTGAATCCTTGTAATTCCAAGGCTTGTAGGCGCCCTCAGTCGCGATCTTGACTTTGTCCATGGCAATTGCTGGCTGGGCGATGGCAAGCGCAACAACAGAGGCGGCTAGCAGTTTCAAGGTCGGTTTCATGTTCACTTTACTCCTCACTTAGATTGGTAGTTACGTGACCCAACGGGTCTCTCCTCGGTTTCACCTCCATACCGGTGCTTAGAGCACACTTGCGAGAAATTGGCGGCAGCGTTCGGAACGCGGGTTGTCGAACACGTCCTTCGGTTCCCCTTCCTCCTCGATACGACCGCCATGAAGAAAGATCGTGCGGTTGGACACTTCCCGCGCAAAACCCATTTCATGCGTTACGACAATCATCGTGCGTTGCTCTTCGGCAAGATTCTGCATCACTTTGAGGACCTCGCCGACAAGTTCGGGATCCAACGAGGATGTTGGCTCGTCGAACAAGAGAACCTTAGGCTGCATGGCCAAGGCGCGGGCGATGGCGACGCGTTGTTGCTGGCCGCCCGACAGCTGCGCCGGATAGGCCATAGCTTTGTCCGCAATGCCAACGTTTTCCAGAATCGCCATCGCGAGCTCGTGCACTTCGGACTTGGGTCGCTTCTGCACGTTGACCGGGCCCTCCATGACGTTCTGTAAGACGGTCATATGGGTCCATAGATTGAAACTCTGAAAGACCATGCCGAGTTGCGTACGTAGTCGATCGATCTGTTTGCGATGTGCGCCAACCAGACGTCCGCGATGATCCTTTTTCACGCTGATCTCTTCGCCGCTGAGAACGATACGGCCCTTGTCTGGCACCTCTAGCAGATTGATGCAGCGCAGAAACGTGCTCTTGCCGGATCCAGAACTGCCTATGATCGAGATCACGTCACCGGGCGCCGCGGTCAACGAAACACCCTTCAGGACTTCGAGATTGCCGAAGCTCTTATGAATGTCTTCGGCGATGAGCATGGCAGACGCGTTAAGCATCCGGTCTCCTCAGCAAACTGTTGTGCGATCGGAGTATCGGCGGATGGGCCAAGGCCTTGCAAGCAAAATCCGCAGGTTCCTGCGCCTGCTACGTGAGACCGGCTTCGACATGACCCCGGTCAATCCGTGCCTAGAAGCAGGGTGGGGGATCAATGGCTTGAAGGTTTATACTGGTCTAGGAGCTTTCGATCGTTCTATCGACATAGGTTCAGGAGTTGCGCAGCGCCGGTGAGGTGGTCGGGGCCGGATCAAAGGTGCGATGGGCTTGGATCGTGTCTTCGACATGCATTCTGCGCGCAGACAGAGATGCCAAACTCATCTGAATGAGGAGGCTGCCGCTTACTCGATCTAGCCCGACCTAGATGCTCACCGTTTCTGCACTTGCTCACGTCCAGTCCTGGTTCTTCGCGACACGGGTGATCAATCAGGCCCTCCGCAACACATTAACATCCGACGTCGGGGCGCTTAGGTAAGGATCATCTGCCACTTGTACTTTGGCTGCATTGACCTGCTGAATGTCTGATATGCATTGCGATCAGATTTACGGATTGCCGGATTTGGTCTAGGCAACGTCTATGACTGTCCAAGTCCAATCCAAAATGACGATCTCGGCGCGATGAGCGATAGGACCGCAAGTGATGCGGGTGCCGACAGACCGTTGTGGCTCATCCCGCTTGTTGTCGCTGCCGCGCTGTTCATGGAGAACATGGATGCCAGCGTGATCGGCACGGCGCTGCCTGTCATTGCGCGGGATCTTGGCGAAGATCCAGTAATCCTCAAGTTAGCGCTGACGAGCTATCTGTTGTCGCTTGCCGTATTCATCCCGATCAGCGGATGGTGCGCCGACCGCTTTGGCGCGCGACCGCTGTTTCAGCTGGCCATTTCGATTTTCATCGTGTCATCGCTGTGTTGCGCCCTGGCTGGCAGCCTCGTGGAACTCATTCTCGCGCGTGCCCTGCAAGGCGTTGGCGGCGCCATGATGGTTCCCGTCGGCCGCCTCATTCTGCTGCGGTCGGTGCCGAAATCCCAGATGGTGCAGGCGATGGCGTATCTCACCATACCGGCTCTATTTGCGCCGATGATTGGTCCGCCGATCGGTGGTTACGTCGCAACGTTCTATGACTGGCGTTGGATTTTCTGGATCAACGTGCCGTTCGGGCTTTTGGCGATCACATTGGCTGGCCTTTACATGCCGAATGTCAAAGGTGAACTGACGACGCGATTGGATTGGACAGGTTTCGTGCTCTCGGGCGTCGGGCTTTCGACGCTGATCTTCGGCTTCACAATCGCTGGACGCGAAGCGCTGCCGGCAGCCGTTGCACCGGCGCTTATCATCGCCGGGATCTGCCTGTTGACGGGCTATGTTTTTCACGCACGACGCATCGCGCATCCTATTCTCGATCTCGATCTTTTGAAGGTCGTGACATTCAACACGAGCGTGGTGGGTGGTGGAATGTTCCGACTTGGCATCGGTGCCATTCCCTTCCTACTCCCCTTGATGCTGCAGGTTGGCTTTGGATTGAGTGCACTTGATTCAGGTCTGATAACGTTTGCCAGTGCGTTTGGGGCCTTGATAATGAAGTTCACGGCGCCGACGATCCTGCGGCGCTACGGTTTTCGCCATGTGCTGACGTTCAATGCGCTGATCTGTGCCGGGTTTCTCGCATCCTATTCGATATTCACACCGGAGACGTCGCATATCGTGATTGTTTTGGTCCTGCTCGTCGGCGGCTTTTTCCGATCATTGCAGTTCACGTCGTTGAATGCCGTTGCCTATGCGGATATTTCAACGGAGATGATGAGCCGTGCGACAGCATTGGTGGCGGTCGCGCAACAATTGTTCATTTCAGCTGGCGTGGCTGTTGGGGCATTTGCAATCGAAATCTCGCGATGGTGGCGCGGGGATACGGAACTGGCCCCGGCTGACTTTTCGTTTGCATTCATTGTCATCGCCGTAGTTTCTGCGGTGGCCTCTCTTCTGCACTTGCAATTGAGGACGGACGCTGGTCAGGCCGTCTCAGGGCATCGTAGTTAGCGCCGTCAGGTTGAATTGGATTCTGGTGTGTCTTCGTGCCAGACTCCGGCTTTCATTCGCGAAACTGAAGAACGGAAGTCATCATGGACACCTTGTCAGCCGCTGCTCTGGCCATTGCTGAAAAACTGAAGGCACGAAAAGAGACGATCGCCGTTGCAGAATCGTCCGCGGGTGGTCTGATTTCAGCTGCTCTCCTCGCTGTTCCGGGGGCCTCCCGCTATTACCTTTCCGGCGCCGTGGTCTACACGTTGCAGGCGCGCAGCAGTCTGATGGGGATCACCGACGAAGACATGAACAGCCGCGGTCTGAGGTCATCAAGTGAGCCCTATGCTGAACTCCTTGCTGAACGCGCACGCGAGAACCATGGTGCCAGCTGGGGATTGGCTGAGACCGGTGCGGCCGGGCCAACGGGGAATCGCTACGGCGATGCGGCCGGTCATACTTGTATTGCATTGTCCGGCCCCGTGAAGTCGGTTCTGACATTGGAAACAGGGCTGGATGACCGGGCAGAGAACATGCGCCTCTTCGCTGCCCGCGCTCTGGCCGCGCTAGATGAGGCGCTGACTGACTGAGTCGCGGCAAGCTCGCGCCAGCCGACCTTAGCCAAAAAGTCGTTATCTCTGTGGATTGTGTGGGAGGAGATGTGGCATCGCATGCGCGCTCGGCGCATGAATAGGTCACACTGGATTAGCCTGCGTTAGGCTGGAGTTATACAGCGAGTTCCAACTCAACACACGTTGCTCTAGCGAAGTCTGAGTCCATATCGTATAGAGGCCGCCAGGTACGAGCTACGACCGCGCCGATTTGTGTGGCTTAGCGGCGATATCTGGCTTCGAGCAGTTGTTGGGACGCGCCATTTTCCCTCGGTCGCGGGGGCTTTCCTCGGATCGAGAACAAAGACTGAATGAACATGCAGCTAGAGATTACAGAGCAAGACATTCAACGCGTTGAAGAGCAATTCGGCACCGTGCATGCCGCACTGCTGACCAACCTCAAAGCCTGGCTTGATGACGGTGTGAACCCTTATGCGGTCACCAAGTTTGATCGTTCGCACACGGCGGCGGAATTGCAGGAGCAGTTCAAAGACCTGCCGGACGGCGAGTTTGCCGGGATCGATGCCCAGGTTGCCGGTCGGCTCATGGCGATCCGCAACAGTGGTATGTTCATGGTGCTGCAGGATGCCAGCGGTCGGATCCAGGTCTTCAACTACCTGAAAGAACTCAGCGAGGAACAGAAGACCCGGGTCCAGCGCTTTGACATTGGCGATATCGTAGGTGTGAGCGGTGCGGTCAGACGGACGCCGAGAGGCGAGCTCACTATTAACGCGGAAAGCATCGAACTCATATCCAAGTGTCTCGATCCGCTGCCGGAGAAGTATCACGGGATTTCGGACCCCGAACTCGAAGCGCGCGAGCGCCATAACTCCATTGTGTCGGATGAGACGGTCAGGTCACGGTTGATTGCGAGAAGCAAAATCATCTCGTCGATGCGCAGAACGCTGGACGACCAGGGTTATCTTGAAGTGGAAACTTCGTTTCTGCATCCGATTGCCGGCGGAGCGAATGCCAAGCCGTTCGTCACGCATCACAACAGTCTGGATATGGATCTGTTTTTGCGCATTGCGCCGGAGCTGTATCTCAAGCGCGTGATTGCGTCGGGCCTGACCGACAAGGTCTACGAGATCGGCAAGAATTTCCGCAACGAAGGTCTGTCGTTCAAACACAACCCGGAATTCACATCGCTGGAAGTCTACGTCGCCTACGTGGACTACGAGGAGATGATGCGCATCGTCGAGGATGTCATCGTCAACGCTGTTACGAATGTGACGGGTGGCGACCTGGAAGTTGAGTACGAAGAAACGCGGATCAATTTCACGCGCCCTTGGAAGAGAATGTCCATGGACGGACTTGTTCTCGAAAAGACCGGAGTTGATTTCAAGGAATTCCAGACCGCAGATGAGGCGCGTGCGGCTGCAGAGAAGCTGGGCATCGAAGTGTCCAAGGATGCGTCTTGGGGCAAGATACTGGAAAGTGTTTTTGAAGAGAAGGTCGAGAGCTCGCTGGATCAGCCGATCCATGTCACGGATCTGCCGACCGATATTTCACCGCTATCCAAGCCACGCAACGACGATCCCCGGTTTGCCGAGCGTTTCGAGAGCTACATCTTCGGGCGCGAGATCGCCAATGCCTTTAGTGAATTGAATGACCCTTTCCTGCAGAACCAGTTCTTCCAGGACCAGGCGAAGATGCGGCAGAAGGGCGATGAGGAAGCCAGTGAACCGGATGATGATTATGTCCGCGTTCTGGAGTTTGGTCTGCCTGCAGCTGGCGGGCTTGGCATTGGGATCGACCGCCTCGCGATGTTCCTGACAGCTGCGCATCATATTCGCCAGGTGGTGCTGTTCCCGGTAATGCGGCATCGCCCGGATGCGCCCCGTTCGATCAGTTCAACACTGAGCGAAGACGGCGAATAAGGGTTCTCTGACCAACCGGATTTGTGGCACACTCGGTCCAACACAATGAGACCGAGGACAAATCCAATGGCTGAGTATCTTCCAAATCCCGAAGCATGGGTGCGCGATCAGGTTGAGCTTTACGAAGGTAGCGGCGGCAAAGACGGCGTCGGACTGCGTGATACCGGACTGCCGTGCATCATCGTGACCCACAAGGGCAACAAGACCGGTGGCATTCGCAAGGTGCCGTTGATGCGCGTCAAGGACGGTGACAGTTATGTGCTGGTCGCTTCAAAGGGTGGCGCTGAGAAGAATCCGGTCTGGGTTTACAACTTGCGGGCCAATCCTGACGTCGAAATTCGTGATGAAACGATGGTCAAGAAGATGACGGTTCGTGAAGTGTTTGATGACGCCGAGCGCGCCCGCCTCTGGGAACTCGCGGTCGCGGCGTTCCCAAACTATTCAGAGTACCAAGGCCGTACCGACCGTAGAATCCCGCTGTTTATTGCCGAATAACCCCGAGAATGAGCATGACATCCGTCCCAGAAACCTACCGACGTATTGTTCTGAAGAGCCGCCCGCCCGGTGAGCCTTCTGAATCAGACTTTGCAATTGAAGAAGTTGCAATGCCTGAGATTGGACCAGGCCAGGTTCTGGTTCGGGTGATCTATCTTTCCCTGGATCCTTACATGCGTGGGCGCATGCGGGACGTTGCTTCGTACGCACCGCCGGTGGGCCTAGGTGAAGTTATGACCGGTGGCACCGTTGGCGAGGTTGTCGCCTCCAAGCATCCCGGGTTCCAAGTTGGCGACATTGTCGAGGATCGCATCGGTTGGCAGGAGTATGGCGTCGGTAGTGGCACCACTATGCGCAAAATTGATCCATCGCTTGCGCCTATTTCCACGGCAAACGGCATTCTTGGGATGCCAGGGATGACGGCCTATTGCGGGCTGTTCGAAGTGGGCGTGCCGAAGGTTGGGGAAACCGTCGTTGTTTCTGCGGCGTCTGGTGCCGTAGGGCAGGTTGTCGGTCAGCTTGCGCGCATGGCGGGGTGCCGGGTCGTCGGCATCGCAGGTGGGCCAACGAAGTGCGATTTCGTGCGCAGCGAACTCGGCTTTGATGCCTGCATCGACTACAAGGCAGCGGGTGATCTGGGGAGCGCACTGGAAAGCGCATGCCCTGATGGCATCGACGTGTATTTCGATAATGTGGGCGGCCCGATCAGCGATGCAGTGATGCTGCAACTCAATATGTGGGCCCGCATTGTGCTCTGTGGCGCGATCTCGCAATATAATGCTGCCGAACCGGAGATGGCACCCCGACTGCCGGCGTTTTTTGTCGGCCGCAAGGTGACGATGCGTGGCTTCATTGTTTCGGATTTTGCGCCAAAGTACGACCCGGCGCGCCGGATTATGGGCAAGCTGGTCAGGGAAGGGCAGCTCAAGTATCGCGAAGACATTATTGATGGGCTTGAGAGTGCGCCGCGGGCGTTTATTGGTCTGCTTCGCGGCGAAAACTTCGGGAAGCTGCAGATCCGGGTTGGTGCTGAAGCAGGTTGATTGTGTGAACTCAGGTTCAGTGCCGAGCTGGTCCTGCCTGATCAGAGACCGACAACTTTTGCATAGGCGCGCAACTCGCGCGGAATATCCACGCCGCTGGTACCAAATATGAACCCGGTGGCGCCGTCTGCTTTGTACTTTTCCAAACGTGCGCGCAGTTCGTCGGGAGTACCTGTAAAGGTCATCTCCTTGGCGGCGCTTGTGTCGACCAAATGATCGTGACCATTGGAAACATCGAGATTGTGGCCGGTGTGAACAGATAGGTGTCGGAGATGCTCGGGTATGCTCTCTAAACTCTTCATCCATTCCGCACCGCTCGGCAGATCGGTGATATTGTTCGGGTCATTGGTGAATTTGAAATGATAGCCAAGCGCCATAATCGGTTGAACAGCGGCTTTGACGCGGGGAGTGTGGACATCTTCGCCGTCATCCAGAACAGTACCGTTGATCGAGACAAGACAAGTATCAAAGCCGGGCGCAGGTGCTCCGAGCGAGATCAACCCGTCAGCCAGTTCTTTCGCGAGCTGCCGGCCTTTCGGGCCTTGCGAAGCCAGCAGGAACGGAACATTGATTGGCCGCTGTGGAAGTTGGCCTTCCGATGCCAGCAGCTGTGCCAGGCCACCATCAATGTCGACGACTTCGCCCTTCAATAAACCCCGGACTTGTTCCAGGTGACGACGCATGTAGGCGAGGCTGAGCGGTGGCTTGCCCATGCCAGCACGACCCGTGAAGCCGGTGCCGAACCCGGCACGAATGCGGCCCGGTGCGATCTGCTCCAACGTGGCGATTGCAGATGCCTGTGCCATCGGATGGCGGTAGCTGGGTATTAGAACCGAGGCACCGATGCCAATGCGTGACGTGTTCTCGGCGATCCGTGCCAGGGTGATCCAGATATCATGGCCGAAGGCCGGGATCTCAGGGCACCAGACGCTTTCGTATCCAAGCTCCTCGGCAAGCTTGGCGTGAGCAACAGTGTCGGGTCCGGGAGGCAGGCGGAATGCGTACGTGGTCATGGCTGTTGTCTCCCTAAACTCGCGTGCGTCATCGCGAGATCTTTCACCGGTGGATGCGTCTTGGTGCGCCGCCAGTCGCGACATCGTGGAATCCAACTACTGCCGGTTTGGCCCAATGGCCAGATGGTCGGACGAAAAACATGTCGGTGATCATCGAAAACTTAGCGATATCCAATGTCACATCGAGAGCCTAAGGTTCAAGCTCTCAATTTGGAACCAACCCAAGCCAGATGATCTCAATGCCATCTCGTGAGAACACCGAACGGGTGCGCGCCGCATGGTGAGCCGAACCCCGCTAGTGCGCACGAGCGTTACGGCGATGTGCTTCCTGATGGCTGTTATGGCCTGGGGCACGGTGTTTTATGGGCACAGTGTCTATATGGACCAGCTGATGCGTGATCAGGGCTGGTCTGCCTCACTGATATCGAGTGCGATCCTCGTGTTCTGGATCGCCAGTCTGCCGGGTACGCTGTTTGTCGGCCTGCTCGTCGATAAGTTAGGGCCCGCGCCGGTTGTTGCGATGGGCGGGCTGTGCATCGGTGGTGGTCTGATTGCGCTCTCAGAGATCTCAACCCTCTGGCATCTCTACGCCATCTATATTGCAATGGGCTTTGGTTATCCGGCGCTCGCAGCCGCAGCCATTAGTGCCACACTTGTTCCTTGGTTCTCCCGCGGATTTGGCGCCGTGTTGGGTGTTGCTTTGACCGGTGCCAGTGTCGGTGGTGCACTGGTGCCTGTCTGGTTGGTGCAAAGCTCGGCCGCTCGTGGGTTTGATCTGACGGTGACGATCACGGGCAGCGTTGTACTCGTCATGGCGCTCATAATCGCCAGCCTGTTCTACTTTGTTGGCCGCCCCGCAAGTGCCGTGTCGGCGTCATCCGATCAGGCTGCATTTTCTGCCAGGCAAATTTTGACACAGTGGAAGTTTTGGCTGATCGCGATTGCAGCTGCATTCGGACTTGGCGGGCAGGTTGGATTTCTCGCGCACCAGGTACCAATGATTGCCGCTCAATCTGATCAACTGACCGCATCGCTGACAGTCACCGTCATCGCCATTGCATCAGCGCTGGGCCGGCTGATCGTCGGTCTGGCAAGCCGCTGGTTGACTGTCGCCACCTTGGCCATGTTGAGTTATCTGCTTTATGGCGCTGGTATTGCGGTTCTTGTCACGGCCCAGGATGTCACCTGGACATTCGTTGGTTGTGCAATTGCTGGATTGTTTGTCGGAGCCATCGTCATGTTGCCGCCAATCCTGGTGCGTGAAGTGTTTGGCGCCAACGGTTATGGCCGCACATACGCCATGGTGAATGTTGTGATGTATGTCTTTGCAGGTTTGACACCATGGTTTGTCGGGCTGTTGCGCGACCAATCCACGGACTATACGATTGCCTTATGGATGCTTGTCGCAATGGAGGCGGTTGCAGCATTACTTATTCTGAGAGCGTCGCGCCACTTCAAGGCGGTGTGATGTGATACGCTTACGCTGATTTGGTTCGACGATGATTGGTTGGCATGTGTCGATTGCGAACACACAAGAACTGAATTCCCTGAAGACAATAACGGTCAACAAACATGGCAGCCCAACGCCCCCATCATGATGTTTCGCACAATCCCTATTGGTGGGACTTTGCCGAGCCGAAATCCCTTCCCGTCAAAGACATACCGGCTGAGTGCGATGTCGTGGTCGTCGGTTCGGGCTACACCGGATTAGCAGCCGCCCGGGTGCTCGCCAAAGAAGGCCGCACAGTACATCTGTTTGATCGTCAACGTGCAGGCGAAGGTGCATCGAGCCGCAATGGCGGGATCGCAAGTGGCAGCCTTCGGATGGGCTTCCCGAAGGCGATCGATCGCTTGGGTGAAACCGCGGCGGTTGCCCTCTATCGAGAAGCTGAGGACGCGCGGGCAGATCTCTGGCGGTTTATTGAAGACGAAGACATCGATTGCGATCAACGTCTTCACGGGCGGTTCACGGCGGCCATTCAAACCGATGACTATGAAGATCTGGGCCGCGATGCCGATCTCATGAACAAGCATTTCGATGTTGGGATCGAGATGGTGCCACGGAGCGAGCAAGGCGGTGAAGTGGGCAGCACTCTCTATCACGGTGGTGCCATTCGTCCGGATATCGGCCATCTCAATCCTGCGAAGCTGCACGCAGGGTTACTTGGCGCTGCAGAAAGAGCCGGTGTCGTGGTGCATAGCGAAACCGGTGTCGACGGATATCAAAGGGTTGGGCAGGACTTTGAGGTCGCGACGGAGCGCGGCATCGTTCGCTGCAAGAACATCGTGATGGCCACCAATGGTTACACCAACGAAGCCAACCCTTGGCTGCAGCGGCGCCTCATTCCAGTGACCAGCCGGATCATCGTGACTGAACCATTGTCAGAAAATCTGATGCGTCATCTCATGCCGCGCGGGCGAGCGATGAGCGAGGTGCGCAAGCTCTATCGCTACTATCGTCCCTCACCCGATGGCCGGCGCATCGTCATTGGCGCGCGCGAGACGATGTTCTCAAAGGATCCACAGGTCAACATCCAACACATCAAGAACGGTCTGGTCGATATCTTCCCGGAACTCTCGGATACCAAGGTCGAGTATTCATGGAACGGCTTTGTTGCGTTCACCCGTGATGAGCAGCCGCGGCTGTTCGAGCGCGATGGTGTGGTCTATGCCTGCGGGTACTGTGGTTCCGGGGTCGTCTGGGCGCGCTGGCTCGGCGAGAAGGCGGCTTACAAGATTCTAGGATCACCAAAGGCGCAGACGGTTTTTGATGGGCCGGCTCCGAGTTCTGTACCGCTCTATTGGGGCAAGCCGTGGTTCATGCCCTTTGCAATCGGCCTCTATGGACTTATGGACCGGAAGGCCGGCCGGTTCCGTGGTGCCGATGGTCACTACGACTGATCGAACGAGGCGCATTGCGCGTGTAGATACAGGCTCTGCTATCCGGTCGGGTTGAGGATCTTTTGATAGTGCCGCCGCCTGACATTGTTGCCGACAGTTTTGTTGCTCATGGCGCTAGCGGTCTCGATCTTTGTCAGTTCATAGCCGGATTTATCGTAGAACTTGACTGCTGCGGCTTGCAGCTCGGCAGTGCTGAGGATCATGCGGTGGAAACCTTGCTGACGTGCATGTTCTTCGGCGTGCTCCAGCATCTTTCGCGATAGTCCCTGACCGCGGTATTGACCGTCGAGATACATCCGACGCAGCTCAACGTCAGTATCGGTGATGCGCTGAATACCGAACGTCCCCATAATAGTCTCGGCTTGCTTCACGACCCAAAGCGCACTGCCATTCGCTTGTGGGTAGGCCTCATCGGCACGAGCGAGTTCGTCATTGATTGAGTTCTCAATGTAACGTTCGAATTGCTCCCGCATATCGGACGGGGCGAGCTCCCGGTTGATGCGAGCCCAGAGCGCGCTGACCTCAGGGAAGTCGGCGTTGTTGTAGATTTCAAAGCTGGTGGTCAATGAGGGTTTCCGCCGTTGTCGGATCGTACAAAGTGTCAGTCGAAGTTTACGGCATGGCTGTTGGCGCCGCAGAGCAAAACACCGACGCGCTCATCCGG
>JBCDBQ010000029.1:0-23076 GCA_039183375.1 Pseudomonadota bacterium | reverse complement strand
GCCGCACTGCGCTTGGCGCTGCCGCAGGCGCAACCGTCGATCTATTTGACACTTTCCCTCGGCGTTACTTTCCCGTTCAATCTTACCCTAGGGATCCCGATCTACGTGGCGCTGTCGCAGATGATCTAGCACAAGGAGATGACTTGAAATGGAGACGTTTGTAAAAAAGCGCATCGACATTATGGTCGAAGCTCCGCTGATGAATCGCATGATTGAGATTCTTGAGCGCCTTGAGGTCGGTGGTTACACAGTGGTCCCGGCTATTGCCGGCCGTGGCAAGTCGGGTGCCTGGCACCGCGATGGTCAAGTTGGACGCGCGGGTGCTGTGATTCAGATCTTCTGTATCGTTGATGAAAGTAAGATCGACGAAATTCTAACCCCAATATTCGAGCTGGTTGCCCAGCAGATTGGAATTGTCACTGTCTCTGATGTCAGAGTAATTCGTCCTGACAACTTCTAGACGTCGAGCGTAGTAAGCGCCTGCGCTAAGCAGTTGCTTCCAATGTCAGCGTTGGTGGTCCGTCGTTAGACGCAAGACTATTGGCACCTCATCTTCCAATGCGCTAGCCTTTGACTTGCCCGGGTTGGGTCGGTGGTAAGTGCAGGGGGCTGAATTGTTCGGCGCAGCGGTCAAGCGGATTTTTGGAATTGTTCTCGTTACGCTATTGCTTATTGGCAATGTCATTGCCCAGGATCGAAGCGGTTGGGGCAAACCAACGCTGAGGATCAACGACCCGTTTGTATCGCCGCTTTGGCGAATAGATTTCGACAGTTCGTCCGGTCTCGTCCTGGCTGGGACTGCTGCAAAGGCAATCGCTGCCTGGTCATTGAATACACCAGAGGCCCCAGCCGTTCTTCATCGTGTTCCTTTGCGCAACGAGCAACGCCAGCGCGCTCATCCAGTAGCAATGCAGCCAGGCGGAGCAAAAATCGCATATGGTGTTCCTCCACGCGCTGATGCCCAGGGCAAACCGATTGCCGGTACAGCCCGGATCTATATCGTCTCACATCCCTCGGGCCGGATAGAAAAGGTCATTGAAGGCGTTGAAACCCGCGCCCAGGATCTGCGCTTTTCTCAAGATGGAAAGTTGCTGGCTGCAGGCCTGAGTGATGGCTGCGGTCTGCGTGTCTGGAAGACGTCTGACTGGTCACTCATCGGACGGGATGACGTCGGATACGCCGACGAGCCTGGCGTGACACGCTGCTGTCCTGCCAACTCGGATGAGGAGTGTGATGATCAGTTGCCGGATACAACAAGCCTGACTTTTACACCCGCCACTGGTGATGCTGAATTCATTTATGCGTCTGGCGGCACGGGACTGCGGCGTTATCGGATCAGCGATCGCATCGCGGCTCCGAGTCAACACTGGCTGCCTGAGGATCTTGGTCTTCGCCAGCCGGATGGTGTCGCCCTGCACCCAGACGGCCGCTACCTTGCGGTTGCGGACCGCAAGTCTGGCCGAGATGAAGATCGATTGGTTGCGCTTAACGTGGCTGTGCTTGATCTCACCAGCGGATCGGTGGCACAGCAATTGATCTACGACCAGCGCGATGTGATCAACGCAGGCTTTCTTGATACCGCACAGGCCCCCGGCATTCGCCAGGTCAGCCTCAATCGCGTGACCTGGCTGAAAGATAAGGATGGCATCTTCCTCGTGGCCGGTGGTGTCGCCTGGTGTCAAATCGGCCTAGAGGAACGGATGGTCGGTACTGTCGAGCAGCGGCGGCTGGACAATTGTCTGGTACGTTGGAAGTTTGATCCAGCGAGCACCGAACGTAGCGAGCCAATCATGATCCGGGCTGGTCTGCACCGGATCATGGACTTGAAGACTGACAACGCATTGTCGCGTATCATCTATGCCTCGCAGCGTCGCGTTGCAGCCATGGATAAGGATGGGCGGGCCACGCCTGATGGCACTGATGGAAACGGCTTCAAAGCCGTCGGCCAATTGTTTGATTTTCGCGATCGGCGTAAAGCCGTGCGCAACGACGTCGAGCAGTATCTGGACTTTGCGACACTAGCGGACGATGGCAGCATCTTTTTCGAGGGTTTTCAGTCTTCGGACCAGCAACCTACCAAACTCGTTTTCAGTCCCAAGCGGTTGTCGCTGGCACGTTACGACGAGCTTCCAGATAATATCCGTGCGCCGCTCGGCGACCCTTTGCATGTCAGTCACGCGCGGTTTTGGAAAAATCAACGCCAGCCACCGGAATTATTCGGGCTTGCCGATGCCTTGCCAACATTGACGGTTGATCGCTATCGCTCGGTGGCAACTACGGAAGATGGGTTTGCGGCTGTCGGATCTGCAAACTTCATCCGGGTGTTGAAGGTCGAGGATGGCGATGTTGTCCGTCGTTGCGAACTTCGCGTTTCGGAGGAAGCGTTCAGGATTAACATGGCGAATGATGGCAGCCTGGTGGTCGCTGGCCACAGCGACGGTACCATTCGATGGTACGGGGTTGTGTACTCAGAGGATAGTAACGGAACGAAGAGCTGTGAAATCAAGTTGCGGCTCGCAGTGACATTGCGAGAGGTTCGGCCGGGCTCAGGTGAATGGACTTGGATTGCTGTTGTTCCCGGAAGCGGTCACTTCGCTGCGGATCCCAATGCGCGCAATCTTGTTGAATGGCAAGTGGAGGGTCCACGTGGACAGGTTGAGCGGGTTGATACTCGTCTTGTGTGGCAGTCGCTCTTGAGGCCCTCGATCGTGCGAACGGCGGCGACGAAGACAATTAGCAAGCGCGGCGTTTCCGACAAGCTGCTCGCGAAAATTCGTGAGAACATCGATCCATCGCGCGTGGATGTTTTAAAACCGCAAAGACGAACAGCGGTGCAGAAGCCAAGCCTGGAAACTCAGATACTGCTGAGCGGTGAGGATCTCACAGGGCGTAATCTTTGGATCAGGACTGGTGGTGGCGCCGGGATTGCAAAAGTGATTGGTGGTGACGAGATAGCCGCCAGTGAGCCGATCAAACTTGATGATCGAACGCTTCTCCAGGTGACATTGACCTTGCCGCCGTCGATGCGTCGGTCTCGTGGTGAGAAGCAGATTTGCTTTCATATCGATCGTTGGCCGAAGAGTTGTCATACTATTATCTGGGCAGGGCCACTCGCGCCGCCGAAGCCGCGGAAACTCCATGGAGTCATCGTCGGCGTTGCCGACTATGCGAGCGATAAGTTGAATCTTGGCGCGACAGACAATGATGCAATCGACTTCGCAACTGTGTTCATCGACGATTACCGTAAGAGAGTCGTTGATGGGAAATCGTCAATCAAGCCCGACTTCGTTGCTTCAGAGTTCGATGTTTTCATTGCGAGCTCCGATGCGGACAAGAAACAAGAGCTTGATGCCTTGGCGGAGAATGATTTCGTGCGCGTGCACGCGGCGACACGCACGGGTTTCTTGTCCGTTTTGGGCGATCTTGAAAAGCGGGTGCAACGCGAACCTGAGTATGAGCATCGCTTTCTCATATACTTTGCTGGTCATGGAGTTGTGCAACTGAGCGGTGAGACGCAACGGTCCGCCTTTCTGTTTCCGCCGGACTCGAAGGGCAACCTGACGCGTGTGTTGGGCAAGGAGATTATTGACCGGCTTGAGCGCTTGGATGGCGACATCATTGTTGTTTTTGACGCTTGTCGCACGCCGGAAGATGATGCACCGGCCAGCCAGTTTGATCCTGCGAGTCTGGAGCGGGAATTCGCGGCCCGTGCACTTTCCGCCACGATCATGTTTGGCAGTAAAGCGGGCCAAGCCGCGTTGGAGCAATCGGAGCTGGCTCTCAAGAAAAGGACCGCGAGTACACAAGGGAATGGCATTTTCACTTATGCTTTGGTGAAGTCCCTGACCAGCCGTGAAGCCGATACATCCCGGGACAACCGTGGTCGCGATCGTATTGAATTGATCGAGGTTGAGCAGTTTCTGCACTATTTCTTTGACCAAACGAACCGGGATGCACCTGTTTCAAAGTTGCAGCGCTCCTTGAGCACCGCAAATGGACAGTATTTGCAGCAGCCTACGATTGTCCGGCCACGTATTGAGCGCAGCGGTTCGCGCATACTTCGAACATTGGATAAATCCCCGAAAAGCGCCAGTGCGATCACCAGTCTTTGTGCCTGGCCGTTTCTCAGGAACTGGAGCTTGATCTGCAAAAACTGACTGGCGTGATCGCAGAGGGTAGATATCTCGGAGCGCGGTGGCCGTTGGGGTATCCGCTGCTGTTGTTGTCACTGTTGTTAAAGTGATACTTGAAGGTAGATTGGGAAGGTGGCAAATGATTGGGACCGTGCAACGTATTCTCGTGCTGGGGCTTGCAAGTCTTCTGGTCATGTCGACGTCTGCATTGGCCGGCGAGTGCATTCGTGAGGAACGGCGGCTACAGACCGGAAGTCACGGCACGACGAAGTTGCGCAGCTATCTTTGCCGTTCAGCTAACAGCACCGCGTCGCTCAATGTCACGTTTTTACGCCTCACAGATCATGTTGCGTCGGCGTTGATGGAGGGGCGCCCGCCGCGGATGTTCCGGTCGATTTTTGCCGGTGGCCGATTGGTCTATACGCCGACGTTCGCTGAATTGAACACACTGCTTAGTCGGTTTGGGCGAAGGTCACAGTACCTGGATCAGAATAGCTGTCGACGGATGAGCATCCGACCTGCAGGGCGGGGTGCACGAGGACTGAAACAGCAGAGCTGTGAGAACTCCAGCAGTGATTTTGTGCCAGGCACCAGTTTGCGCTCACTCGGTGGCTGGGACTATCAGGAAGGAACTGACGTTCCCGCGCTCGATCTTGTCAATGGCCTGGCAGAAGGCGGTGTGCGTTGGCGCTATATGAACCGTCGCGACATCACGAACTATAGCGGCAATCTTCGCCGTTACAATCGCATTGCTGGTGAGACACGAGCATCCAATGTGCCACGCTACATTCGAATGCTCGAGTATGTCTCTCGTCAGGGTTTGCCAGAGGACTTCCATTTCATTGTCGGCCAGTACGAAAGTGGTGGTTGTTTCAACAATGGCCGGCTGGCTTTGATCTATGAGCGCCCGCTTCGCGTCTATGCAGCGGTGGTTGAGAATACTGGTCGGCGTGCTGTTACGATAAATCGCTTCTTCGGAATAAACGCGTCGTTTCAGGGACTGCGCAAGCCGATGTGGGCGAAAGACGTGCGCGGTCGGCGCACAACAACGCTCAACATCGATCGTCAGAGGCTACGTCCAGGCGAGAAGATTATTCTGTTCCGTCGCCTTGTGTTTGGAACGAATAAGTTTCTGAAAGACCATACGAACAATTTGCGTCCGAAGCCGCGGCTTAAGGCTTATGCCTATGGTCCTGAGTTTCACTTAGGAGGCTTTGCCACTGCGAACGAAGAGTTCTCGCTTAGTCGCGCGGCCAACAACTTCCTCAATCTTTCGATGTCGAGTGGTGGAGGCTCGTGCCCTTACGTCGAGGCCTGGAGCGATAGGGATCAGGATTGGGTGAATCACGGTAAGGTTCTGCACCATGCCCACGGCATTGCGAACAAAGAGCAGGATCAACTGAAGATACCGGGTCTCCGACTTCGTTTTCGCCTGTATGAGCGTGAGTCCGAACTCGCTTACATTGACAAGGTCGCGCTTGATCTTGCCCTCAAAGGTGGAAGTGTTGTGCGATTGGAGCCGCCGCAATTAGCGCTGAGGCGGGTCGATCGCAAGGAGATCCGGCTCTACTTTGGCGATCGTGTCATGCTGGACTTTGCATTACCTGCCTGGATAAAGCCCGAGGATGTTGCGACGTCGACGTTGCAAGTCGTTGGGTATTACGAGCGCTACAGCACGATTTTCGCCCGTCGCCGACTTCAGGCCAAGGTGTTCGTCGGAGCGCGGGGACCTGGTAGCAGTCACATGTCATGTCGACCTAAGGTCGTTAGGCACGTCGCGCTCCGGTGATGCCGAAGCGCCGGAAGGTGCGTTATCTTTGCTCGTAAACTTTCTTTGCCGCTTGTAGCGGTTTAGGGGGGTATCGTTCGACTTTTGCACTTCCTCTCCTTGTCCAGCCAAACATCGTTTCTTTCAATCACAGAATGTCTTGAACAAGCCGATGCCAACCGAGCGCGATGCATTTCGACACCTGCCGGCCATGCGCCAGCTTATCGTCCCGACAGAAATGTCGGCCATGCGCATCTCAGATCAGCGCTTTGCGGAACTTGACGCTCAGGCTGCCATCGAGGGCTGGGCGCCGGATTGGCGGATGGATCACAGCGCGCGCGAAACCAACCGGCATGAAGTATTGTCAGGCCGGTTTGGTGAGGACCTTTGGGTATTTGCGTATGGCTCGTTGATCTGGGATCCTGCTGTCGAGGTCGTCGAGTACCGTCGTGGTACTCTGGCAGAGTGGAGCCGCCGCTTCTGCATGCGCATTGAGGGTGGCCGTGGCACGCGAGAACAACCCGGTTTGATGGCTGCGTTAGATGAAGGTGGGCATTGCGATGGCGTCGTGATCCGCATACCAGCCGAAATGGTGGATCAGGAAACCAACTACATGTGGCGGCGAGAGATGTTTGCCGGCGCCTATCGTCCCGTCTTTCACGATGTCGCAACACCACAAGGAAACGTCGAGGCACTGGTGTTCGCGATTGAACAAAGTAATCGCCGCTATGTGCCGGCTATACCTAAAGATGAGGCTGCCAGAATAATCGCGGTTGCCGAAGGTGACCTGGGCCCTAACTTCGATTATTTGGATTTGCTTGTGCGCAATCTGAGCTTGTTAGGTATTGAAGATGATGACATGTGCCGCTTGCGATCATTGGCAGCTGACTACCGCGATGCAGTTGTCGGGAATGGGTAGTGCTGTGTGGAGAATGTCCGAACGACTGCCCCCGATGAAATACGACATCTATATTTCTGGTTGATTTTTGTCGACTTGGAACACTAGGGAGAATGTTTAGGTGCTGGGTTTTTGCTTCGCATTATCCTTTGTTTGGATGTATTGAATTGCACGGATCTGTCCGCAAGCGCGCTCTTATGGGGCGTGAGTGCTGCCCGTTGGTTTTCATGTCTGGCACAGTTCTCAAGGATTTCGGCATTCGAAACTGTCGCCGACGACCGTTGGCGTAAGCACTATGCAACGAACGGTGACTGTTACATATTGGAAATCTAACTATCAGAGCTGGATCGGCATATTTGCCTCATTCTTGAAACTCACTAACGAGCTTCAACGCACTTCACGACGATTAAAGATGTGGGAGAGATCGATCAGCGTGACTCCAGGGGCTAGTAAATACCCATTTCCAAGACGCAGTCGAAGCGCCACGCCGTGAAAGCATGACCCACTTCGAACATCTGAAATGTCATGTTATTTTTCGTCAATTCAACGTTCTACGTCCGTAAGTTGTCGGAGATGTAAGTCTAGGGCATCCGACTAGACCCGCCTTATATGTCCTCATACTTGAGCATTACCGTTCAGTGGCAAAACTTGTTGCCAATATGAGAACATTGGCATGGCTCTTGTGATCTTCGAATGCGTCTGCCTTTTCGATCTATGTTGTTGATAATAAAGCGTATTGTGAGCGGATAATATGGTCTGAGCGAACAAAGGGGAGCCCGCAGCTGACCCGAGTATGTGTGGTTCACGAGATCGGATAACAGAGCAGTTCACTTGCGTCTGCTAAACTGGCTGTGTCGAGTCAGCAACTATAGTTTGGCCAAGTGCTGTTGTAGTGGGGATATCCGCCATAAACCTAATCAGTCGCACTTTCCAATGATATAAATGATGCGCTAAATGAAAGACTACTAGATCTTTTTTTTGAAAGTCATTTGGAGTGCGGTGTGAGATACGGTGCGGGTGTCGTTTTCTTTGACTGTATTATCCTTTTGGTGGCATGCGGCCTAGCCTTGCTTCTGCGCGATAATTTTGAGCCGGATCTGGGGCGTGCGGAAAACTTATTGCCGTTGCTGGCTGCGACTGCTGCTTCAGCTATTGTCGTGTTTTCGATCAGCGGTACTGCTTCACCGGATTGGCGATTTACGGCGCTTAACGACTACCTGCGGATAACGGTCGCCTCGGCAATCGTTATAGGATGTGCTGCAGGCCTCGTTTATCAGTATAATCAGTTTGAGGGCATTGCCCGTTCAATCCCGGTCATCCAATTCGTACTTGGGACTGGTTTGCTGGTCGCTTCCAGGGTACTGGCGCGACTAAGGCATTCAGCGAGCAACTCGCGTCGGGTACGACAGCGAGTTCTATCTGTGCTCGATGAGTCGGAGCTTCGATCATCACGCGCTCTGATTGTTGGACAGAACCGATTGGCAGAGGCTTATCTCCATGCAATGAGAGAGTTCTCTAGTCAGTCCGTACGTGTTGAGGGTGTCTTACCGCTGGACGGGCGAGGCCAAGGGCGAGCCTTCATGGGTTATGACGTCCTCGGTGCACCCGAGAACATCGACCAAATCTTGGCCAACTTAGAAGTCCATGGCATCTCTATTGATCGCATTTTGCTAGCATGCCGATTAAGCAGTTTGAGTGAGGACGCACGTGGTAGTCTTCTTGCCCTTGCTACGAAGGGGGTGAGGCTCGAAGTGATACCAGATGCACTCGGGATTCAAGAAGACATAGACCCGGCGGCTAGTGCACCAGTTGGTGCTGGGGGGCCATGGGCCGAAGCCGCGTTTAATATTGGAACCGAGCGCCTTCAAGAGCTTGCAGGACAGCCCTTTTGGAAACTGAAGCGAACAATTGACATCTTACTGTCACTGGTCCTGATCGTGCTTAGCTTGCCGCTCCTGTTGCTCGGAGCTTTGCTGGTGGCAATTGATCTCGGCTTTCCGATTGTCTTCTGGCAAAAACGCCCGGGTCTCGGTGGTCGAGAAATGAAGATTTTCAAACTTCGGACCATGGCAGCGTCTCATGATCGCCAAGGTCGTCGGATTCCGGATGCGCGAAGAGTGTCTGCCATTGGCCGCTTCCTTCGCCAGTGTAGGCTGGATGAGCTTCCTCAACTCTTTAGCATATTAAAAGGTGAGATGTCGTTCGTCGGTCCGCGTCCATTGCTCCCTGTCGATCAGCCGCTTAAGTACCGCGCTCGCCTGCTTGTGCGTCCCGGACTGACTGGTTGGGCACAAGTACAAGGCGGACGTGTGATTTCGGCCGACGACAAGGCAGCTTTGGATGTTTGGTATATTGAAAACGCATCACTTTGGCTCGATTTGAAGGTTGTAATTTTGACGGCCTTTGTTGTGCTCTTTGGTGAGCGACCCAATAAAGTGTCAATAAAGCGGGCATGGAGTGATTTGCGTACGTCGGGGATTTACGGCGAGACGGCAAATCGGTCGGAATCGGTTCACCAAGCTGATTCGAAGATCTCAATCGATGCTTCACCTGGAGCCGAACGGTCGCGTGCTGCGTAACGTAGCTCTGAGGATGGGTTGCCTTTGTCGCGGTAGCAACGACATGCCGTTCAATTTTTTGAGGAGTATGTCTGGATGGTTGTGAGGCCTAGCGGAGAAACAGAGAAAACGCCTGCACAACTAAATCCGAGCGACTCTTCAAGAGAAGAGCATGTGAAATCGCAGTTTCGAAAGACCATTTTGGTAACCGGCGGTGCCGGTTTTTTGGGCTCACATTTGTGCGACAGTCTGATCGAGACGGGGCACGATGTCATTTGCCTTGATAATTTTTTCACTGGTTCAAAGCGCAATGTTGAGCATCTGATTGGGCATCCAAGATTCGAACTCATGCGTCACGACGTAACGTTTCCGCTCTACGTCGAGGTTGACCAAATTTACAACCTTGCTTGCCCTGCATCGCCAATTCACTATCAGCATGATCCTGTACAGACCACGAAAACGAGTGTTCATGGTGCTATCAACATGCTGGGTCTGGCGAAGCGTGTCAGATGCAAGATCTTCCAAGCGTCGACATCTGAGGTGTATGGTGATCCAGTAGTTCATCCACAACGCGAGGAGTACTGGGGTAACGTCAATCCGATAGGACCTCGCTCATGCTATGATGAAGGCAAGCGTTGCGCGGAGACGCTATTCTTTGACTATCATCGGCAGCACAGTCTTGAGATCAAAGTCGCGCGGATTTTTAATACGTATGGTCCTCGTATGCATCCGAACGATGGCCGTGTTGTTTCGAATTTCATCATGCAGGCTCTGAAGGGCGAGAATATTACAGTTTTTGGTGATGGTTCCCAAACGCGATCCTTCTGTTACGTGAGCGATTTGATACTTGGTTTTCGACGTTTGATGGACTCGCCGCCTGAAATTACGGGACCGACGAATCTCGGTAACCCCGAAGAGCTGTCAGTGAAAGACCTGGCCGAATTGATAATCGAAATGACGGGTTCTAAATCAGAGTTAATTAGCCTCCCGTTGCCGCAGGATGATCCGTTGCAACGGCGCCCGGATATCACGATGGCGCGAGAAGCCTTGGGTTGGAAGCCGTCAATCCCACTGTCAGAAGGTTTGCAGCATACCATCCAGTACTTCGACGAAGTTTTGACGGCGTCCGCTCAATAAGGTCGCGGACCCTTTTCGTATTTTGGACTGTTTTTGAGCTGTCCCTTCAAGTCCACTCGTTTGCTGATGTCCGAGAAGCAAATGCTCGCTCGTTATAATCTGTTCCATCATTAGATTGAATGATGAAGCAATACTATGTTTGGTGTTATAATGAGTTCATCAGCTCCATCGCCGCATTACTCCAAAGCGAGCAACTCTTTTTCCATTTGCGTTCGATAACGCTTCACGACGAAATCGAACCGCTTTAGAGCATTTGGTTCATGCTCTGCTATCATTTCTCGCAACTCGTTTTCATGTTCGGGAGAAATGCTTGTCGCCAATTGAGTCATCACTTTAAGGGCGTAGTGCTTGCTTTCTGGCCGGCTGATTATGCGCTTGATGTCTTGCATAGCCGCGGCTCGTAGATTGCCGTTTATGAATGGCCAATAGGCCATTGTCAGTCGGAGACGCGGCCCGACCGTGCCAAGTTCCCACTGCGAGCGGGAGTAGCATTGTTGTAATCTGCCAGGTACAAGATCATGCTGTTTTGCTTGTGCAGCGAGGAGTGGTCGCGCGCACCATGCTTCGCTATTGAGTGGCGCAATTCGGACTACACTCTCTGCAAATCTTTGTGCCCTCTTGATACTCGATAGAAAATTATGATCACGGTATCCTCCTGAGCCTTGAGTAACAGCTAGAGCAAGTTCCAGGCGCAATTTGAAGAGCCGGATATCAAAACGCTCAATGTCTTGCCCATCAAATTCGCGGATCGCATTAGCCAATCGGATTGGCTGAATGCGGGCTCCGCGCAAAGATACTGCGTGGGCTGTCTCACGTGCAGCTAACAGCCGAGCTTCTTGAGCAGTCATCTGGATGCCAACGATGCATAGGCCGATAGCTGAGATGAATACTCCCAAAACTGCTATCCATTGCGATGGTGAGCGCATTCGTATGAGTTCTTAATCTAGGAAGGTGTGCTATTCGGTGTAGTACTTCGCGTAACTATCATTGTATTGGCTATAGTAAGGCGAATAAGATGATAGAGACTGCAGGTTCACACGATTCAACAGAATTCCAGCAACTTTCTTGTGCCCCTGACCTTCCAAACTACTAATAGCTCTTGAGACAAGCTGGCGTGGTGTCGAACGCCACCGTACCACGAACAGTACCTTCTCAATCGCGGATGAGAGAACGACGCTGTCAATGACCGGCGATACCGGAGGGGCGTCGACAATGACTAAATCGAAATCATCGCGAAACAATTTTAACCAATCACGCATCCGCTCAGATCCCAACAAATCCGGCGGATGAGCCGATTTAGTTCCAGCAGGTAACACCGATAAATTGGGAGTCTTTGTTACAAAGACCGAGCTGTCCAATTGTACCTCGGCGGCAAGTAGGTCCGTGAGGCCAGGTCTGTCATTGAGTTTGAAGTTGCGGGACAGAGCAGGGTTGCGTAAATCACAATCTACTATCAGCACGCGTTTCCCTGCATTGGCCCCCGACACAGCTATGCACGTCGCGGCCGTTGTCTTGCCTTCAGCTGGCAGTGCCGAAGTGACCATTATGAGCCGCGGTGGATTATCGATATCGGATAACTGCAAACTTACTCGAGCACTACGGATACTCTCGCTGAAGCGCGATAAAGGTTTGGATATAAGGAATTCAGGAATAGCTAAGACCCGCCCCCCGTGCTTTCGTTCACTTGGTTTCAAGTCAGATGCAAGGGCCAGGACCGGTTGAAACAACAATGTTTCTACCTGTTCAACATTGAGAAACCCGCTTTCGACATATTCCAGTAGAAGTGCACCGCCCAAGCCAAATGCCAATCCAGCAAAAAGTGCCATTAAAAGAGTTCGCCGCTGGTTGGGTGAAGAAGGTGCACCGGGATTGGCAGCTGGTTCAGTTACTCGCGACTCTCCGCTGGGTAAGTTGGATTGCTGTTCCGCCTCCTTCAATCGCGACAATAGTGATTGGTACAGGACTTTGTTAGCGTCTACGTCTCGCTGAAGCTCGCGCAACCTAATGAGCGCAGATTGTTTGTCTGCGCTTGCGCCAGTTAGTTGGCGGAGGCTCGTTTCTAGTGATTGTTTCTTATTGAGTGCGAATTCGTAATCAGTCTTGAGCGTTGAGATCACACGTCGCATTTCGCCTTTTATGCGTTTTGAGAGATCTCGTCGTTCGGCTTTGACTTTTATAACTGTTGGATGTTCGGGCCCATAGCGTGTGCGCAAATCCGCTTCTCGGCGACGTGTTTCGAGCTCGAGTTGACGAAGGTTCGAGATTGACTGTGATGGCACAATCTCCGCCAGACCTTCAATTTTTCCGCTCTTCAATATCAGCTGCGCTTTGTTGTACTTGGCGCGCTTTTGTACGGAATCAGCATGGGCTGCAATGAGTTGCGCGTTAATCTCAGAAGCTTGTTGATCGCTAATGGACCCAGCCTGTGGCGCTACGATTTCAAATTTGGCGCGATGCTGTGCGACGGCACGCTCTGAGGTTTGCAACTGTTGGCGAACGGTTGAAACTCTTTCACTCAACCATTGGGCAGCGCGCTGTGCACCTTGGTAGCGCGCTTCGAGTTGCTCGACGAGATAGGCCTCCGCAACCGCATTTGCCACTCTGGCCGCAAGTACCCTATCGGAATGGGTAAATGAAATTCGCAGAAAAAGGGTCGGGCCTCGGCGACGCACACCTGTTGAACCCCGAACCAAGGCAATTGCTTGTCGTTCTTGGGAAGTTCTTACCTTACGCTTTCGGTCTAAACTTGAATCCAATTTCTCAATTCTGCGTTTAGAAGTGCTGTCGGGTAGTGTGGTGTTTGCCCCTGCATCTGCGCCACGCACAATAGCAATAAGGAACGACCTAAGTTTTGAATAGAGGCTGGACGATTGTGCTACGGCCAGAAATTTCTGATTCTGACCTAGCTTTAGTTTGTCGACCACACGACTGGCTACAGCAAAGGATCTGACAAGCGCCATTTCAGTTGCCATCCCGGCCTTGCCAAAGCCGAGGTCCTCATAAACGGCCTCGCCTGTTGCGAGCTTAGGCCGACGAGGATCCAGTAACAGCTGTGCGCTGGCGGTATAAAGGGGTGTAGTTTGAGCGAGCCAAATGACTGCGAACACCTGAGTCAAAACCAAAGCGCCCAGTAGAACCATCCAACGGCGGCGTATGAGAGACCAGAGTTTCATCGGACTAAGTCCGGCGCCATCGCCAGAGAGCGCTTGTCCATCGTTGCGCGTGGTGCCTGCATCTACCACGTTCTGTACATCCCTCAACACTACCATCTGGAATTTTGGGCGCCGGACGCCAATCGTGCGGTCCCAATCAGTTAGTATTCGCCAATAGCAGAAGTCTTATTTCACGGGGTCCGCAAGGCGCGATAGCGACTAAAATCCCAGTTAGCTATCGGCGATCAGAACTAATATAGTTTGACTGATACACCGATCGCAATTTGATCGCGATTGTAGTCGACGTCCGGCAGGGTATCACCCAGATAAGTCGAAAACGTGTAGTCGGCGAACAATGAGAGATAATTGTTCAGGGCGTAGTAAGCACCGAGCTGTGCCTTCAATAATGTGTCATCTCGATCAATATCTTCGAACTCCGCTTTGCTCATGGCAAGCGCGGAATGTAGCCGCAAGTTGCTCCAAATTGCATAATTTGCGCGGACGCCTACATCGGAGCTGATGCGATTAGAGGCGCCTGCAAATTGGCTTGGACCACCGACCTCTCGTGAGCCAATCAATGCAACATCGATTAGTCTGGTGGGAGACCATAGCAACGATGCGTTGTAAGTGTAGGTGTTGATATCGTCGAGTGTCGCCCCGGTGCTGTCCTGCCACAGGATTCCGGCGGACGCTTCCGCTTTCAGGAGCTGGGAAAACTCGTAGCTTAGGCCACCGGATACGCTTGAGCCTGAAGAGTCGAAGAGCTCAGCCTGATAGTCGCGCCAGTTGTGATTGTAAGTTACGAAAAACGAAGTCAGCGGACTTACGACATAGTTGGCCCGTGTTGAGAGGGTATAGGCTGTCCCATCCCGGAAATCCTGGTCCACGACTTGGTTGCCAGATGAGGTGACGAGCGTCGCGTCATCGTAATCTTCAATAATGACATTACCGCCAATCGCGAATGAAAGGCGATTGAAACGCTTTGATACTGATATTCCGCTTTCGAGTTGGTTGGTCTTCACCGGACTTTCAAACAGCTGAAACGTTTCACCTTCGCCGCGCGTTTCGTGATCGGACTTGAAACGGATGTTGCCGGCAACCTTGAGGTCACGGGTAATGTCCAAAGTGCCCCGTGCACCGACATATCCGTTCAATTGGTTTTCACTATCAAATTCCTTGTACGCAATGCCATCGCTGCCGGCCATGAACTCAAGGCTGTGTCGGCTCCATTGCGAAGAGATCCTCACGTCCGGTCGTGCTTGCGCACTAAAGTCGGAGGATTGGTTCGTCTTGCCTGCGAACAAGTTGCTATTGTAGCCGCCGCCCATCGCGATATCGAGTGACGGTTGCAAGATGAAACTACCGATTTGGAAGCTTTGCTGGGGTGAAGGCCGCCAAAGCTCAAACAGTTCCGACGTATTGGTGGGTGCTTCGCCACTGAAACGGTTTGTAAATATCTGGCCTGACCAGAAATTTCCACCGGTTGCAAACTGGAAATTCGAAGTGTCGGCACTGGAGTCCGAGTGACTGGCTCCCTTTGCTGATGATTGCTGTGCGTCAGTCGCAATAGCGTTGCCGGAGACCGATGCCACCATCGCTACAAAGAGCAGCGACAAGCCTATCCTTCCAACTGATTTCGTCATCCGAAATCTATTCCAGAAGTTCTGCATTTAAAGGTCCCGCAACAATCAAAAAATCTTAAATCCATAAAGCGTTAGTCGAGGGAGATGCTACAATGAAAATTGGCTCTCAATCAACAAGTTCCGAACTAATTGCATGATGACTGGTGCACAGCAGTCGCATGTGCAATTGCTATTGTGAATAAAGATGGATACTCAATTCGACACATGAACTCTAGGTGGATTATGTGTCACTATTTCCACGTCGATTACGCCCGTTTATCATTGACCGTCAGCCGGCCGTACACGGGGGGCCTCTGCAATCGCCACCCTTATCCTTGCCCCAATTCCCATCATAACGTTCCTCGACAATTCGTTCACGAAAAGATCTGACAAATGTTTCGTCTGCACAATTTTTGATCAAACCTAGGATGGATTGTGCCGTATCGCTTGCCCCTTGGCTGGGGAGAATCATTGATTTTCCTGTGCGGCCAAGCTTTACCTGAGCAACTGCCAATCCCGTCGCCACCTCCATTTTTCTGATGGGTGTATAACTGGCTGACGCGCAAATCAGATCTGCCGGGGTGACTTTGCCAATTAGTACTAGTCTAGCAATACTCAATACGCCCCCACGCCGCGATGCATCGCTGTTTGATTGAACGAGAGCGCTGCTGACGAGCTTGTGCGATTCTTTTTTGTTACAGGCGCAATGTTTCGCAGCCTCACTAGCTCTGGTCGTGGCTACGCACACAATACACGCAGCCATAACAATCAACAGAGTTGCAGAAAATCTCCGAGTGCACGTCATGGGCTCTTATGAAGCTATTACAGAATTCGTCCGATATCAGATTGCGCTACACCATTGCTGATTGTCACTAAGTCATGGCTTTGCAAAGGAACTTGCAATGAGCAAACTCAAAAATATCGCTCTGGAATACGGATTGTGTCTCCAGGGTAGATGTACACGCTAGTGGCGACTGGCACCTCTCGCTCTTTGTCTTCGCCAACCCGGCGGATATAAACATATCTAGTGTTTCCGCGCGGGGTATAGCCGCCAGCAATCGCAACCGCACCAACCACATTCAAACCTTCTTGAAATTGGTGCTCTCCAACTCTCTTAACCTCACCCATGGTGTAAAATGGAGTGTAATTCTCAACGACGACAGTCACTTTGGGATCGACGAGGTAGCGGCCTTTCAACCTGGTTGTTACTTCCGTCTCCAGTTCTCTTGCTGAAAGCCCATTGGCCTTCACCTCACCTATCAGCGGCAAGGCAAACCGGCCGGACGCGTCGGTGGAGTATACTCCGCTGAGATCTTCTTCCTTGAAGACAGTTATCTTGAGCTTTGTTCGTGCACCAATCTTGTAAACAGGTAGCTCGGGCCCACTCGTCAGTCCGGCCGCAGTGGCATTTGACTTAGCCGGAAGAGATCCAACGGCGGAGTCGAGCGTCGACGTTCCGCAAGCTGTCAAAAAACAGCTGGCCAGCAAAGCTACTACGGCTTTGAATTCCCTTCCGAAAACCATTCGCTCTCTCGTCATTATGGCGATTGAATTCTAGCCCTAAAATACCTATAGTTGAACTCGTGGTAAGGTTCAATTACGGACAATCTGATCAGGTGGTTTTCCTGAAGATTGCGACCAAGAAGTTGTTAAAAAGCATGTATGAGCAGTTGATCAGTTGGCTGTCTCACGCAGCTACGCTTTATTTGTTTCCGACAATGACCTGCCTGCCCATTTCCGACCTGGTTGCATGCGATGAAACTGTACCGTAATCTATTCGGTGAACTCCCAAAGTCGCCGCGGCGACCAGCGCTGTCGATGGGCCGCAATGACAATTTTCAACGGCGTGCATAGATTATTCGCTGATTGTCACTTTCTAGTACCAAGCAAGTGAGCGTTCCGCTCATGTACGCCCCGGTATCTATATTGATACGATTGGGTCTAAACTCGGGCAGCTCAGTTACAGTGTGGCCGTGTACCACAATCTTTCCAAAATTCTCGTCAGATGTGAGAAATTCACGCCTGATCCAAAGTAAATCATCCTCGCGTTGGCGTTCTAGGGGGGTGCCGGGACGAACCCCGGCGTGACAGAAAAAATAGTCTCCGATTTCTGTTGCTGCCAAAAGCTGTTGGAAAAACTCAAGATGGGTTGAGGGAATTTTGTCGCGGAATTCCTCTGCTAACGCTTGGAGACCACCTTGGGCAAGCCCCTGATGAATGTCTACGCGATATGATTGTAGGGTTTCCATTCCTCCATAGTGGCGCCAGGATGCCCCTGTCTCTGGTTCGAGCAAGAAACTCTCCAACATCACCTCGTGATTGCCCTTGAGGAATACGCGATCAAAATTGGCCGGCCCCGGCGTTGTGAGGAGTTCTAGGGTCTCATAGGAGCTGGTGCCGCGATCAATGTAGTCGCCCAAGTATATGATCTTCACTCGGTCCGGAGCATTGTCTTGAGCATCGGCTTCAATCTGCTCATGGGCAGTTTGAAGTAGATCCGCGCAGCCATGGATATCACCGATAACATAAACGCGTTGTCCGTCCGGTACTCTTGGTGGCGGACGATCGTCTCTCGGAGCTTGGGCTTGGCGCTGGAACAAACTTCTAATCATGTGTTCTGGTGCAGCAAGCTGGGGCCGCAATCAAGCTCTGCACTCTCATTTTGTGTTTTGTTGTGCATATGAATTATTGTTTTCGGCTGCTCCAGGATTGAGCAGTGCCAACGCCCAGAATGGCGGCAAACACAATGGCGATACCTTGCGGATAGATACTGAAGTCTATGAGCTGGTGTGCTCCTATGGCCAAGCATGCGGCTGTAGCAATTGAGGGGACGACTCGATGGCGTCGCCGGGTTATTGCCCCGATCGCGACTCTGTAGGCCGGAACAAAAACAGAGTAAAAGAAAATGAGTGCCATTGGAACACCGAGACCAACAGCGGCCTCGACATAGGCGTTGTGAGCTTTCATCCAGCGTCCATAAATCGATATACTGCCGTCCCGGTAAGCAGCAAAAGTATCTGCGAAAGCGCCATATCCGAAACCGACTAACGGAGAGTCCAGCAAGGCTCTGATCGAAATCCACCACACCGCGCGTCGCTCTGCCAAAAATTGTCCTTGCGCCAGTTCTCTGCCATCCAAGCTTTGAATTGAAGTTACAACGAAGTTTCCGTAGTTGAGCACTGCTACCAGGAGGGCACAACAGAGTAACACCGCAATGGCAAATGAGTGATTTGCGGTCATCAGCTTCCTGGTGGATCGACTGTTTGATGCCATTCGTCCGAGAAAGGTTATTGTAAAGACAATGGCAATTAAAAAGAACAAGCCGGCTCGCGATCCCGACATCACGATGGCCATCAACAGGGGCGCCACCAGGGTTCCGTAAGCCAACAATGTGCGCGTGTAATAGTAGGACTTTGCGGCTATTGCGCGCGAGCCGACTAAGCCAGAGGTCGTTTTGCGATTTGCGCTTAACGCGCGGAAACCCAGTCCCAGCGTCGTAAGCAGTCCCAAGATGGCATAGATGGCAAATGAATTTGGGCCAACAAATGTGGCGGTGACGACATTGCTACTGACACTCATTTTTTCGCGCCAAAGGACTGAGTTCAGTTGGTAGGCTTCGACGAATATTCCATAGACCGCGTATGCGGCAGCAGAGATCGCGATGGAATACAACACACGATAGGCCCACTTTGGGTCTCTACCAAGCTGAAGTGCCAACCAGAATACTGCGGCGGTCGTCACGAGTCGCAATAGAGCTAGTCGTGTCTCGCTAGGATTGAGACTGATAGCCCCGCGATATTCATGGTTCAACGCTCGCGCCGCACTGTCCCACGCGCGGTGATGCATAAAGTGCGGGGTCCAGCTTGCCGATTGGAGATAGATCCAGAATGCTACCAAGATGAGCGCGATGAACGCACCGCCTAGCCACGAGTGCGGGACAGGCAGTGGTTGTCTCCTGACGATATGCCAACCAGAAAACGCAGTAGTGGCAAAGCCAATAAGCGTTGCGTTTATGCTCCATGCCAATGGCGAGTGACCGCCTAGTAACAGCGGTGCAGTCACTAAGACCAGAATTAGAATGCAGGCTATTACGCTGGCAATGCGATGATCAGGTTGTGATGCCACTGTTAGGCCTCAAGATCTGCCTTGGCAATGTTGCAAGGATTTTTACTCGGCATTGCTAGCTGCGCTGTGGGTAGAGCTGTTGGTTGCATGTTGAATGCACAATGGCAAGGCAGCGTCATGGCATAACCTCTCGAATACCAAAATCTCTACACGGACCGAAACAAGGGCTTCCACGAAATCGCTGAGACCGGCCGGTTGTCTGCTCTGTCCAAACCAAACTAAATTTCACGGGCGAGATGCTTCGTCATAGAACTCGTATGAAGGACCTATGGGTTCAGTCTAACTGCTTAGTAGTTTGATATCGTCTTTAGACGCGTAATTGGCTTGGTGCTTATAGCGATGAATCTGTACCTATAGGATGTCACCGTTCAGTCGAATTCAAATCGTTTGAGCCTCTCTCTGTAACAACCCATTTTGACCCTCATGTTTCTGCGTTCGCTGACACCGATGGGTGACGCTTACCACTTGGTTTGCCAGGGTTGACAACTTGCCTCATCGATTGCACAGAACGTTCTCTTTTAGAACTGGTGTTGAGGTTCTGCGAAGTCTTCGAACTGCCTTTTGCATCGTCATGCTGTTACGAAATCGATGTTGCAATCTGCTGGTAGCAGCGCTTCGTTATTCTAGTCGTTTTGCCCATCAATTCATTTCATTGTGGGTGATTTAGTTTATTGCGTTACCTTTGGGTGTGAAATCACCCGGAGTGCGGTAGCCGAGGAGACGTCCGTTTTTTGCATGAACTCGGCAGGCTATAGGTTCCCTGGTAATTGGGCCGCCTTAAATCATTGATATCTGCATCTTGCGGCAATCTCCGAGATGGCCGGACGAGCTATCAAATCGCTGTAGGTTTGTTAATCCAGCGAGAGAGTTTGTATTGATCGGGGAGCTGCTTGTACTGCATCAAAATCTGTGCCTGGTGACACGGCAAGTGCGCACTGCGTGTGTTGTCCCCATCGCTGAAAGAGTATTGCGATGACGAACGTCCTTGTAACTGGTGGCGCCGGATACATAGGTAGTCACACTTGCAAAGCGCTGGCACTGGCAGGATACACGCCGGTTACGTACGACAATCTCGTCTACGGCCACGAATGGGCTGTTAAATGGGGGCCGTTAGAAACCGGTGACATTTTGGATAAGGCCAGACTCAGTCAGGTTCTCGAGAAATACCAGCCCAAGGCTATCATGCATTTTGCGGCTTACGCATATGTCGGCGAGTCGGTACAAAATCCAGGCAAATACTACCGCAATAATACAGCCGGCGCGCTTAGTGTTCTTGAAACAGCGAGTGACCATTCTATCAAAAATCTGGTTTTTTCCAGTACATGTGCAACTTACGGCGCTCCCAGCAAGGTTCCCATTGTGGAGGATGAAACGCAGTCACCTATCAACCCCTATGGTGCATCAAAGCTTATGGTTGAACGGATGCTGTCAGATTTCGATATCGCGCATGGGATGAGGTCGGCATCTCTGCGCTATTTTAATGCTGCTGGCGCCGACCCGGATGGCGAGATCGGTGAGGATCATAATCCAGAGACGCATTTGATCCCATTAGTATTGGATGCAGCCTGCGGGCTGAGGCCGGCCATTACGGTGTTCGGAAACGATTATGATACCTTGGATGGCACGTGTATTAGAGACTATGTCCACGTGTGCGATCTTGCAGATGCCCATGTCCTCGCGCTCAGAGCCTTGGAAGATGGCGCGTCATCGTTGGCGGTTAATCTTGGAAACGGACATGGCTTCTCTGTGAAAGAGGTTATCGACACAGCACAACGTGTTACGGGTCGCAGCATTCCAGTTGAGTATGGCCCTCGTCGTGAGGGAGATCCTCCGGCTCTGGTTGGGGACGCGACGAAGGCGTGCAACTTGCTTGGTTGGCAGCCGCGGCTTGGGGCTTTGGACGACATCATAGATACTGCTTGGAAATGGCACTACAAACACTTTGCAACATCGCGAGGCTAGGCGACTGATGACAGAAACAGCCTCCAATACCTCGGCTTCTGGCTTAGAAGTCGAATCTTCCTCAGCGAGTCCAGACTCAAGCACGCCACAATACTACACGCGTATTACGCCGACGCACGGGTGGGCTTCGCTTAAGCTGAGAGAGCTTTGGGACTATCGCGAGCTGCTCTTCTTTCTCGCATGGCGCGATGTCAAGGTGCGTTACAAGCAGACAGTATTGGGCGCTGCTTGGGCAGTGCTGGTCCCATTGTTTACTATGGTTGTCTTTAATGTTCTTTTTGGGTTGCTAATGGGTGCTCAGGGGAAGCCAACATTGGAAGGCGTGCCGTATGCCATTGCTGCTTACACAGCGCTCGTGCCCTGGCAAATGTTTGCTACGTCGATGGGGCAGTCTTCAAATTCTCTTGTGACTAATCGGAATATGATCACCAAGGTGTACTTTCCACGACTGATTGCGCCACTGGCGCCTATATTATCGGCGCTTGTTGATTTCCTGATTGCGTTTTCCATTCTCTTCGTGCTGATCGCGTTCTATCACATGTGGACGGATTTTACTTTTGTGTTTAGTTGGCGACTGCTTGCGCTTCCACTGTTTGTTGGGCTTGCAATCATTACTGCTTTGTCGTTGTCCTTGTGGCTGTCCGCAGCCAATGCCCTTTATCGTGACGTGCGTTACGTCATTCCGTTTCTCGTTCAGGTTCTCATGTTTTTGTCTCCGGTGGTATACACCACTAATTCTATCATGAAACCGGATACACCAGCTTGGATCCAGATCGTTTATAATCTCAATCCACTTGCTGGCGTGCTCCAGGGATTTCGCTGGTGTTTGTTTGGTCAACCGCAGATCGAGATTTGGAGTATTCTGGCTTCCTTGATTGGTGTCATCGTTCTTCTGGTTGGAGGGGCATATTATTTTCGTCGCATGGAACGCTTGTTTGCAGATCTGGCCTGACTTCGAGTGTGGAATTTGGCGGCGCCGGTTGAGCTCGTAAGATGATCGACAGTCAAGCAGTTATAGCGGGTAGTGATTAGTGGGATCGAGTGCAATCAGAGTGAAGGATGTCTCGAAGCTATTCATGCTCGGGCAGGTGCAAGGTTATCGTACCATACGCGAAAGCCTGAGCAACACCGCCGCAAAACTCGTCAATAAGGGCCCATCAAGCGCTAGAGGGCATGATGTTGACCCTTCCACCTCGGCAAGCGCGCATGGTCATGAGCCTGAGGACGCAGCTGAATCCACCGATAGTATTTGGGCACTGCGTGATGTATCTTTTGACGTCCAGCACGGGGAAGTGGTCGGTATTATTGGGCGTAACGGCGCTGGGAAATCGACACTACTCAAGATTCTATCGCGTATTACCGAACCAACAACTGGCGAAATTGAATTGTTCGGACGCGTTTCATCACTCCTGGAAGTTGGTACTGGCTTTCATCCGGAGCTGACCGGGCGCGAGAATGTTTACCTCAACGGTTCGATACTTGGTATGCGCAAGCGGGAAATTGACCGCAAGTTCGATGAGATCGTTGATTTCTCGGGTGTAGAGCGTTTCCTCGACACGCCGGTCAAGCGTTACTCGTCAGGTATGAGCGTTCGTTTAGCATTCGCCGTAGCCGCGCACCTTGAACCAGAAATTTTGATAGTTGATGAGGTGCTTGCCGTTGGCGATGCGGAGTTTCAGAAGAAGTGCCTTGGCAAGATGGACGACGTTGCCCGCAGTGGT